>JAAXQE010000117.1 GCA_012974425.1 Geopsychrobacter sp. | reverse complement strand
CGTCGGGAAGGGTCTCCGTTGCGGGGGAGAGGATGTCGCGGGGACTGTTGCGGCGGCGCAGCCAATCTTTTAGCCCTGGAGAACCCTTACCTCTTCAAGCAACCACTGCCGGAAAACATTGAGGGAGTTGTTGGAGAGGTTCTCCTCGGGGAAAACCAGGTAATAAGCGTCAGCGCTCTCTATGGGCAGATCGAAGACGATGGCCAGCTCATTGGTTTCCAGCTGCCTTGATACCAGGAAACTGGGGATAAGGGCCACCCCCAGGCCGGCGCAGGCAGCACTGATCAGGAGCGAAAACTGCTCATAGCGCGAGCCTTGCATCGCCTTGGCGTTGGGCAGCCCTGCATGGGCAAACCAGTCGCGCCAGGCCTCCGGTCTTGATGTCAGGTGCAGCAGGGGGTGCTCAAGCAAGTCCTCCGCCTGAGTATATTTGCCAGATTTCAACAGGCTCGGCTTGCATACGGCAACGACCTTCTCCCTGAACAGGAAGTCGGCGACCGTGCCAGGCCAGGTCGGTTGGCCATAGTGGATCGCTGCGTCAAGGAGGCTATCCTTGAACAGGAAGACGACGGAGCGCACAGATGCATTGATCGTAATGTCGGGCTGCTGTGCGTAGAAACCTCCCAGTCGGGGGATCAGCCATTGAGAACAGAGGGTCGGCAGCACTGCAAGCTCCAGAATCCCCCTGGTGCCTCCATGCGCCATGATGTTGAGCATGTCACGCTCCATCTGTTCGATCGATTTTCGAACCTGGACGGCATAGAGCACCCCGGCCTCGGTTAAGACGACCCTCTTCTTAACGCGATTGAAAAGCTTTATCCCCAACTCAGTTTCCAGCGCGGCTATCTGCCGCGAGATAGCGCTCTCCGTAAGGGTCAGCTCGGCAGCAGCGCCGGTGAAACTCTGATGTCTGGCCGCGGCCTCAAAGGCAATCAAGGCACTACGACTCGGGATTGTCGGCCTCATGATATTAACTCCGGAAGTTTGCGGGCTGTGCCAATTCTTAATCTCACCACAGATCGTCTCCTGTGACTCTTCAACATCGGTCCTATGGGGGCTCAGGGAGCCCGCAAAAAGAATAGTCGCGGGCAAGCTGGATATACCCGGTTTCAGTTGAGACATTTAAAAAAGTCATCAACTGATGTTTTAATATCGTTTTACAGGGCTATATCTGAAGATTAATCTCATCACCAAAGGGTGTGAAAATAGCCACAAAGTGAAAAGACAGCTGCCTTTCGCAGCCTTGAATAGAAAATAATGGCCTGCCGTTGCCCGGAATCGATGAGGGGTTTGCTGCAGGTGGTACTTCAAACATTCAATCGAAATAAAATAACCGAACAGGAGCAGAGCAATGACCAGTCAGAATACTGCCGAGCAGGCAATTCTCGACCAACCCGAACTTGAAAGCAAGTCTCATCTCGTAATTACCCAACCCGACCTTCAGGCGATGCTCGACAGATATCAGCTCAGCCCTGACGCGCGCCAAGTTGTCGCAGCAGAGAAGTTGTTGCCGGTCGGCCTCCTGAGCCGTTTACATAGCTCCTACCCACAGCATTCCGGCTTAATGGAAACCAGACCCTTCCTGTTCAAGGTCGGCACAAATTACTCCGGGCTCGAAGGCTTTCACCGGGTTTGTGAAATCCTCAAGGAGAACGGCATTGAGCTCAGCCACATCAAGGAGCGTGAATTCTACATTGAGGTTTACCGCTTCCTGGCGACCAGTCACTCCCTGAACAGCATCAATTGGGACAACTACGCAACCGACTCGGTTTATCAGCTGGTTCTGCCCCAGCCAGGCATGATCGCTCCCGAGCCGACCATGGCCTATGTCGAGGCCGAAACAGCGGCGGAGAGAGCCAGGATCGTTGCAGACTACAGCGAGAAGACTAATCCCCATGACGGCAACCAGCAGCTCAACAAGCCCTGGTTTGAGAATGACCGAGGGGAAGTCGAGTTTCTTGACGGCAGCCAGCATAAGTACCCGCAGTGCCAGCTGGTGTTCGATACCACCACCCAGAACTGCTTCTCCTTCTGCACCTACTGCTTCCGCCATGCTCAGGTGCGAGGCGATGAAGACATGTTCCTGCAGAAGGATATTGACCAGCTGCATCGCTATCTCAAGCTGCATCCTGAAGTGACCGACCTGCTGATCACCGGTGGCGATGGCGGATTCATGCCCGCCAACCGCTTTGAGCAGTACATCCGGCCGATCATCGAGGATCCGGCGCTGTCCCACATCCGCAATATCCGTCTCGGTACCCGCTCCCTGACCTTCCACCCGGAAATGATCTTGAGCAGCAAGTACGACGAGATGCTGGCGCTGTTTGATCTGCTCTATGAAAACGGTATCCAGATGGCCTGGATGGCACACTTCTCGACCCCGCGCGAGCTGCTCAATCCGCGGACCATCGCTGCCATTCGCCGCCTCAAGGCACATGGTGTCGTGGTGCGCAGCCAGAGTCCGATCATGAATCACATCAGCCTGTTCACCGACGCCGAGGGGAAGGTCGATGTTGACAAATCGGCGCAGAACTGGATCGACCTGGCTAACATTCTGGCGATGCTGGGTGTCGGTTTTCACTCGATGTACGCCGCCCGCCCGACTGGCGAACACCATTATTTCACTGCGCCCCTGGCCGACATTGAGCGGGTCTTCAGCAAGATCTACAACTCCCTCTCCTCCATCAATCGCCCGTCGCGACACATTTCGATGACGATTTCGGCGGGCAAGCTGGCGATTATGGGGACCTCGGTAATCAACGGCGAGAAGTGTTTTGCCCTGCAGTTTACTGAAGGGCGCAACATGGAGTGGATGAACCGGGTGTTCCACGCCAAATACGATGAGCAGAAGAACAAGGTCGACCTGCTGCTCCCCTTCGATACCGAGGAGTACTTCTTCAAGGCGGAACTCAAAGAGATCGAAGAGCGTCTGGCTGAAGCCCTGCAGCAGCGCCTGACCGGTTCGGATACTCAATGAGTCTGCTTCCTGGCCCCCCATTGAGCCCTGAGCAGTATCTAAGCATAAATGCTGGAAGGTAATGACGATGATTGATAAGTCTTCAACTTCACTCGCCGAGGCGGTTGCTGACGTCTTCGATGGCGCCACGGTGATGGTCGGCGGCTTCGGTGAGGCGGGTAGCCCGATCGAATTGATTCACGCGCTGATCGACCAGGGGGCCAAAAACCTGACCGTTGTTAACAACAACACTGGCAGTGGTCATGTGGGCCTGGCCGCCCTGATTGAAAATGGCCGGGTCGCCAGGATGATCTGCTCCTATCCGCGTACCCTTGGTTCGAAGGTTTTCCCCGAGCTTTATCGCAGCGGCCGGATCGAACTCGAACTGGTTCCCCAGGGGACCCTGGCTGAACGGATCCGCGCCGGTGGGGCCGGTATCCCGGCGTTCTTTACGGCGACCTCGGTTGATACCCCGCTCGCCGCGGGCAAAGAGTTGCGAACCTTCGAGGGGCGCGACTATGTCATGGAATATGGCCTGAAGGCGGACTTCGCCTTGATCAAATCTGAGCGTGCCGATCGCCATGGCAACCTGATCTACAACAAGACCGCACGTAACTTTGCGCCGATCATGGCGATGGCGGCCAGGACGACTATTGTCCAGACCGGGGCCCTGTTGGAGGTGGGCGCGATCGATCCGGAAGTGATTATCACCCCGGGGATCTTTGTCAATCGCATTGTCACCGTGGCAGAGCCTGCGCAGGAATCAAGGCTGGTTGCCGAAGGGAGGGTCTACCCATGACAGCAGAAAACAAACAAGCCCGCGGCTGGAATCGCCAGGAGATGGCCAGGCGGGCCGCTCTCGATATCCCTGACGGCTCCTATGTCAACCTGGGGATCGGTATCCCGGAGATGGTCGCTCAGTTTGTTCCTGAAGGGCGCGAGCTGATCTACCACACCGAGAATGGCCTGCTCGGCATGGGACCAGCCCCCGCGGTCGGCGAAGAGGATCCCGAACTGATCAATGCGGGCAAAAAGGCTGTCACCGCGGCCCCAGGAGCAGCCTACTTTCATCACGCAGACAGTTTTGCCATGATTCGCGGACAGCATATTGATGTCTGCGTGCTGGGCGCCATGCAGATCTCCGAGCAGGGCGATCTGGCCAACTGGTCCACCGGGGAGCCCGACGCCATCCCGGCGGTAGGCGGCGCGATGGATCTGGTTGCCGGGGTCAAGACGATCTATGTCATCACCCAGCATTGCACAAAAAACGGCGAGCCGAAGTTGGTCGAATCCTGCAGCTACCCACTGACCGGCAAGGGTGTCGTCAACCGGATCTATACCGATCTGGCCGTTGTCGAGGTGACCCCCCAGGGTTTCGTTGCCGTTGAACTGGCTCCGGGTGTCAGCTTCGACCATGTTCAGGAAAAAACGGGAGGCAGGTTAGTGGCTGGTCCGCAGTTGGAAAAGTAACCAACGGCTCAGACTTTCCTGCCCATCAGCTTAAAAGCATTGAAGGATAGCGCGATGACGGACAAAAACAGCGAGAGTCAAAACGGTAAATCGAAGAGTGCAGCACTTTACCAGCGAGGCTGTAAGGTTATGCCAGGCGGCGTAAGCCGCAATACAGTCCTGCGGGCCCCTCACCCGCTCTATGCGGAGAAGGGCGCGGGCTGCTACGTCACCGATATCGAAGGGGTGAAGCGGATTGACTTTGCCAACAATATGGCTGCGTTGATTCACGGCCATGCCCATCCCGAGGTCGTCGCCGCGGTGACCCGACAACTGCAGTTGGGGACGGCCTTCACCCTGGCCACCGAAGCTGAGGTGCGCTACGCAGAGCATCTGTGTCAGCGCAATCCCGGCTTTGAAATGATCCGCTTTGTCAATTCCGGAACCGAGGCGGTAATGAGTTGCCTGAAGGCTGCCCGGGCCTATACCGGTCGCCCGAAAATAGCCAAGGCAGAAGGGGCCTATCACGGTCTCTACGACTATGCAGAAGTCAGCCAAACGGCCAGCCCGGAAAACTGGGGGGATGCGGAGAATCCTGCCAGCGTCCCCGTCGCTCAGGGCACCCCGGCATCGGCCCTGAACGATGTCGTGATTATTCCGTTCAATGATCCCGAACGGGCGATCGCGATTCTCGATAAGCATGCCGCTGAATTGGCCTGCGTGCTGATCGATCTGATGCCGCATCGCATCGGCCTCTCCCCGGCTTCGCCTGAGTTTGTTCGGGCCTTGCGCAAGTGGACCGAGGAGAATGGCGCCCTGCTGGTCTTTGACGAAGTGATCACCTTGCGCTCAAACTATGGTGGTGCGCAAGAGTGGTTCGACGTTCGCCCGGACCTGACCGCCATGGGCAAGATGATCGGTGGGGGCTTCCCGGTCGGCGCTCTGGCGGGACGCAAAGGGATCATGGAGGTTATGAACCCACTGGCCGACAAGATTGTCTTCCCTCTGTCCGGCACATTTTCAGCCAATCCGATCACCATGACCGCGGGACGGGTCTCGATGGAGCTGTTTGACCGGGATGCCGTCGCGCGCCTTAACCGCCTGGCCGACCGCGCCCGTGAGCAGATCGCTGAAGCGATTCGCGTTGCCGATATCCCGGCCTGTGTTACCGGTGGCGGTTCGATGTTTCGGGTCCACATGAAGCCTGATGTCGCGGGAGACTACCGCAAGGCGTTTGTTACTCCCGAAGAATCGCGGTTGCTCAAGGCGTTGTTGTCCCATCTTTTCGATAATGGAATCATGATGATCAATACCTGCTCCGGAACCCTTTCGACAGTGATGACGGAGCAGGAAATAGACCTGCTGAGTGACCAGATGCTGGCCGGTTTCCGCAAAATAAAGGCGCTGTTTCCGCGCCAGAATGCTGGCTAGCCACAGGAAGGTACAAGAGCCATGAGAGACGTTTTTATCTGTGATGCGATCCGTACGCCGATTGGCCGTTACGGCGGTTCCCTCGCCTCTGTCCGCCCTGACGATCTGGCGGCGGTTCCGCTCAAGGCGCTGATTGAACGCAATCCCGCTGTCGATTGGCAAGCGGTCGACGATGTTGTTCTGGGCTGCGCCAACCAGGCCGGTGAAGATAATCGTAATGTGGCGCGAATGGCGTTGCTGCTGGCGGGAATGCCGGTCGAAGTCCCCGGCAGCACAATTAACCGGCTGTGCAGCTCCGGCATGAACGCTGTCGGTAATGCCGCCCAGGCGATCAAGGCGGGCGAAGCCGAGTTGATGATTGCCGGTGGGGTCGAGAGCATGTCGCGTGCGCCCTTTGTCTTTGGCAAAGCGACCTCTGCCTTCTCCCGTGCGGTAGAGACCTTTGACACCACCATCGGTTGGCGTTTTATCAACCCGAAGCTGGATGCGCTGTACGGTACCGATCCGATGCCGCAAACGGCAGAGTATGTGGCTCGAGAATTCGGCATCAGTCGCGAAGATCAGGACCATTTCGCCTACTGGAGCCAGCAGAAGGCGGCCGCAGCCCAGGAAAACGGGGAGCTGGCGGAAGAAATTGTCGCAGTGAGCATTCCGCAACGCAAAGGGGAGAACCTGGTTATTGAGCAGGATGAGCATCCTCGGCTCAGCCCGCTGGAAAAGCTGGCCCAATTAAAACCGATCTATGCCGATGGCTCCATCACTGCCGGCAATGCCTCAGGGGTCAACGATGGCGCGGCGGCCTTGCTCCTGGCGTCCGAGGCGGCGGTTAGCAGGTATGGCTTGACAGCCAGGGCGCGCGTGCTCGGCATGGCTGCCGCCGGTGTCCCCCCCCGTATCATGGGGATGGGGCCGGTACCGGCCACCAACAAACTGCTGCAACGTCTGGGTCTGACTCTGGCTGATATCGATCTGCTGGAATTCAACGAGGCCTTTGCGGCCCAGGCCCTCGCCTGCACCCGTGAGCTTGGCCTGGTCGATGACGATCCTCGGATTAATCGATTAGGCGGTGCCATCGCCCTGGGTCACCCGCTGGGAATGAGCGGCGCTCGCCTGGTGACCACTGCCGTGCACCAATTATGGCGCACCAACAGCAAGAGAGCACTCTGCACCATGTGTGTCGGTGTTGGCCAAGGGCTTGCCCTTGTGGTTGAGCGGGTCTAGCCGCGCCCTGTAGATCCCGCATAAGCAGGGCCGAAGGGGAGATCCTGGGCGGGAAGCTCGCTCCCCCCAATCCTTAGGCCGTGTGACGTCTTAGCTTGCTGCTGTCTATCCCCCCGTCCTGTTCCTGCGGAGCGGGGGGAATAATTATTCGTAGCCCAGACTCGATACGCAGAGGAACACTACCGATATGAACAAGCTTGCCAATCAACTGCCTATAGGGGACGTCTTCAGAGAAGTTGGGGCAAGCTGCGGCAGTGCCGGAGAGAACCTCCAGTGGTTATTGGCTAAAATGAATTCCTACTTTGCGATCAGCATGCCGGACAAGAGCAAGCCCTCAGAGCAGGCCGTTCATTAGCAGCGTCCCCGCAACCAGAGACAATGCGACCCGGTAATAACCGAAAATCGCCAGACCGTGCCGATTGAGATAACCGACCATCCATTTCACCGACAGGATTGCCGAAATAAAAGCAAACAGCACCCCAACGGCCAGGGAGAGGGCGTCGAAGGTCTGCAGCATGACCTGGCCATGCTTGAGGGCATCATAAGCCGTCGCTGCGCTCAGGGTGACCAGGCCGAGCAAGAAGCTGAACTCGACCGCCGCAGAGAGAGACAGGCCGACCAGCATCCCACCGACAATCGTCACCAGGCTGCGGCTGACGCCGGGCCACATGGCGATGCACTGTACAAACCCGATGATCAACGCCATCCGCCAGGTGAGTTCGATGATCGTCAGGCCCTTCTGAGCAGAACGGTCTCTGCCTTGATTGCGCCAACTGACCGCGAGAATCGCCAGCCCACCAAAAAACCAGGCCAGGATAACCGGCCAGGGTCCGAACAGGTAGGATTTGATCAATTGATTGAAGATCAGGCCGATCACGGCGGCTGGCATGAAGCCGACCACAATATTAAGCAGCAGTTGGCGCCCTTCGGCATCTTTGCCAACCAGGCCACGCAGCATCTGCTTGACCCGCCGAAAATACAGGCCTAACACCGCAAGGATAGCACCCGCCTGAATACAGATGGTGTAAGCATCCATCGCCTCCTTGATCTGCTCATTCTGGGCGGCAGACGCAGTGGCGCTATCGCCGATACCCATCAGCCGCGCGGCCAGCAACAGGTGCCCGGTCGAGCTGACCGGCAGGTATTCGGTCAATCCTTCCACCACCCCCAGAATCGCCGCCTGCCCCAGGGTCAAGGCTCCAGGATCTGAGTCGTCAGCACCTGGCGGTACGGATGTCTCACCCGCAAAACAGTTGCCGGTGAAGAGCAAAAAAGTGAGGAGAACAAGTAGGCAGTAAGTAAAGTATTTGGGGTGGAACATGAATTCTCCCTGAGAAAAGTGCGCCAGGTCCGCGCCCTTTTCCGCCGCAGACTGAGCATATCTAAACGCCCTGATATTTTTCTCTAGGGTTAATACCACCTCTCTGCGGGGGTGTAACTTATTTTTTGCATCACCCCCGTTTAGCGATGGCTGCCGCGCCTCCAAAATCGATCAGTCTTGCGCCAGATCTACCCCGCAGGTCTGGTCACAAAAGGGCTGATCTGCAGTTTTGCCGCAGCTACATAGATAAACCTTACGGCGCTCTTCGATCTCGAAACGCACCGGGAGTTTGCCGGCGGTATGATTGCCGTCGCAAAAGGGCAGGTTCTTCGAGTCCCCACAGGTGCAACGGTAGTAGGTGCCTGCCTCGAGAGTAATTGCTATCGGCATACCGGCAGCAATATTTGGTTTTGTCATATCCATGTCCTTGGCGTATTTTGAAACTGGTTATCTGGCAACAGCGATCACCCTTAGGCCATCCGGGCACGGCCTAAGTATAGCATTTACCCACCTGGCGATCAGCGTCCGCAGCCCGGGGACCAATCTCACCTGAAGCAGAGTCTGGCTCAGTTAAATTCAATCCGGTAATAAAGGTCGGCTCCGCTGACCTCGCCAAGTTGCGATTCAATATCGACCCGCGGGCTGGGACTGTAGCGCAATTGGAGTTGGCTGACACTGGTCGACAGGGCACGACCGTAACTCAAATAGAGCTCGGGGGTCAGATACTTACCAACGGTCACAACGGCAGTTTCAAGACCAGCCTCGCCACCGGTATTGACGTCGATGACGTCGATCCCGCTGCGATTTTTCAATTTCTGTTGAAAGCTGGCCGAGTCTCCGGCCGACAAGAGGGCGCTGGCGGCCAGGCTGAGAACACTGAAATCGCCTGATCCGCCGAGGGTGGGGCGCCCCAGCACAATGTACGAAAGAATATCGGTATCATCCAGCGCAGGATCAGAGATGAGACGAATCACCGGCTGCCGCACCGTCCCGCCGACAGCGACCCCGGCGCTCACCTCGCCGACCTTCTTCTGCGCGATAATATCGAGCGCCGGGTTATCGGCTGGCCCTCCGCTAAAATAGAGCTGCCCAGTGGTGATCGGCAGTTTGACCCCATAGGTGCTGTAGTGCCCGGCCGGGATATCGATCTGTCCGCGGGCCAGCACCCCGGCGTGGATGTCTTTGCTCAGATGGAAATCGCCTCCGAGCCGGACATCGAGGCCGCGATCTTTGACGACCACCCGCTCCCCCAGTTCAACGTCCAGATCAAGCTTGAACTCGAGCGATTTCGGGGGTGCCGGCTTTGGCAACTGATCGATATAAATCACGTCCTCACTCTTAACAATCCGTCCCGGCGGATGCCAGTTGAGGATCTGCAATTCAGGAATCTTCAGAACTCCGCCAAGCGTCAAACCTTCTGCATTACCGACCATCCTTAAGTCTGGAGAGGCAACCGCCCGCAGTTCTGGCAGATTGGCGATCAGCGCATTGTCCCCCTTCAGTTCAACCGTGAACCGTTCCGGCTTCCAGCCGTCAAACAGAACTTCCCCCCGACCCTGAAGTTCCCCCTCGCCGGCCTTGAGTGTCAGTTGCTCGATCCTGAGCTGTTGCGCATTGAAAACAGCCTCTAGCCCGATCTGATCCAGGACAACCCCCAGCTGTTGCAGGCTGAGTCGACCGCCGCGCAGACGCAGGTCCCCCGCGAAATCAGGCTCCTGCAGGCTGCCTGCAAGCCGCAGTGCGCCACCGATTTCGCCGCTGAAATCTGCCAACTGTTCCGGGACCAATAGGGACAGAGCCCCCAGTTTTCCGAGATGGAATTGTAGCTCACCGGAGATAGCCTGCGGCCTGACCAGGTCGAGCGGCCAATGCGCCGGTAGTTGCAGCTTAACATTCCCGGCGACCCCGTCGCCCGCACCCAGCCCCAGGTTCATTTTTGCAAGTAAGCCGGCCTGCTGCCAGTCGATACTAAGCTCAGCCTTTTCAAAGGGGATTTCAAGCCGACTCTGGCCATCCTGATAGCTAAAAGCCCCCTGTTCAACCCCGGCCTTTCCGGCCAGAGAAAATTGTCCGTCATTCAGCCAGCGCCCGCTAAGGTCGGCGGCCAGAAGTCCCCTAAGTTCTTGGCCTGGAGGCATTTCCATATTGAACAGGGCCAAGGGGAGGCCCTTCAGCTCCAGATGGAGATTTCCACTCTGGGGCACATAAAAACCAGCCTCACTCACTGAACCGGCCACCACATTCAATTTGCCCCCACTGCGTTCGCGCAATTCGGCATCGATAACCAGTCCCTGCCTGTCCCAGCGTCCGGCAATTTGCGCATTCTCGAGCTCTAGCTTCTGTCCGGCATAAGCAAAAGCGCCGACATAATCGGCTTGCAGATCGAAGCGCATCTCCCCCTTTTGATTCTGATCAAAGCTGCCCTGTCCACTGCTCTCACCGTCAAACTGCATTCCCGCCAGCCATAGTTTCAGCCAGGAGAGATTAAGCTCTTCCCATGACGCTTCGGCCCGGCGAACTTTATCCCGCCGATTCCAGTGTCCGGCCAGGCTCAGATTCCCTCCCAGATTACCCTGCAGCAGGATTTCGGAAAAAGACAGCTGTGCCGGATCGAAACTTATCTCAAAGGGTTTTGTCAGACGATAGGATTCAATTTCTAGCGCGCTCAACTCCACCGCGGTTACCCTGGCCCGCCAGGCGTCTTTCTGCAGTGCGCCCTGCAATTCTGCGCTAACCTGGCCGCCGTGCTGGTCAATCTGCAGTTGCAGCCGATGATTGCTCGGCAGGCCCTGGATATTCAGCTCAAGATCCGTCGGTTCGCCATCGGCCTTTTGCAGATCGGTTACCTGCAGTTGCAGATCGGCTTCTGCCGCTGCGGCGGCCTGCTTCCCGTCTAGAACCAGCTCGGCGGCTTGCCAGTTCTGATAGGCCAGATTATGCAGACGGCCATTCAGCTCGCCATGTGGCCAGGCGTCGTGCCAGGCCAGCCAACCAGTCAACACCCCGTCCCCCTCCAGCGCTGGCCAGAGGGCCGCGGCATCATCCAGCTCAAGGTTTATTGACAGGTGTTTTTGCAGATCACCCCGGGCCTTGAATTGGCCCCAGGCCCCGTGCAGATCCAGGCTATCAATTTTCAGCTGTCGACCACCCCGCCAGTTGCCGCGCAACTCCCCGCTGAAGTCACGCCCCAGCAGCATAGCTCTGGTGATCTGTGCCGCTCCGCCAAGCTGCAGCTCAGACCCTGCGGTTTTTTTCAGCCAGCCATCGACGCGTAAATCGACACTGCCAGCGGGCCCGCCCGCTAGCTGTGAAAGGTGCAGATCTTCACCTTTCAACTTAAACAGGCTGGCGACACCGGTGCGCCAATTGACCCCGACCTCCCCCTGAACCTTCCCTCCCAGCAAGCTCCCTTGCAGTCGCGTCACAGCCAGCTGCTCGGCATCGCCTTCCAGCGCGCCGCTCAGGCTCAAATGCTCCCATCCGGAACGCTCATTGCGCAGATTGAGATGGCCGCTGTAGCGGTTTTTTTGCCCCTTTAAACGCAGCTTGCCGCTGATCTTGGTGACCCGGCCGAGCTCGGCGACGAGATTGAGATCGGTCAGATCGAGCTCGGTCTGCCATGAAAATTGCCCCTGCCAGCCAAGCCGCAGCTCCCCCTGAGCGGTTCCGTCAGACTCACTCCCGTGATCGAGTTGCAGGCTAGCTAACTCAAGCCCCGCAAGATCAAGGCGCAGATCCCCACTCAGCCGGTAGCTGCGGAATTTCTTGCCTTGGCCCTTGAACGCCACGGGCCCACTCAGGCGGCCATCCTGAGTGCGCAGGAGTGAGAGTTGTGCCTCAAGGGTTTCGATGGGTCCCAAGGGGTGGGGCGGTTTCCAGCTGAGTTGTCCGCTCAACAGTGGGGCGGCAGCCGCCCATTGCAAGCTGCCACGCCAGCGCCCCCAGTCACCATCCAGCTCCAGCGCGGAAAGGCTCAGCTGCGCGGCGCTGCACTCGGCCTTTGCGCCAATCTGTTGCAGCCTGGTCAGCTGCCCGGCACTGCCGCTAAGCCGCAAAGATTCAACCTGCAACTGTTGAAGGCCAAGCGACCAGTCACCCAGAGACCGCAGCCATGCGCTTATATCGGGGATCAAAGTCGCGTCAGCATCTGCTGCGACCCGCTCAGCCTTTTGCGCCGGAGCGGCAAGGCGCAATGCGAGAGCGTTGGCGCTTAAATAATCGATCTGCAGGCGGCGCTGGAGCAAGGCCTGCGGCTGCCAGTCGATTTGCAGATGGTCGGCAGACAGATGTCCCCCGGGCCAGTCGATACTCAGCTCCTGCAACTCAAGCCCCGCGAGCAGGCTGCCGCGCAGATCGCTGAGGCTGATCCTGAGCGACGCCGCACCTCCAGCCTGGCCGAACAACCAGAGCGCACCCGCACGGGTCGCCAGCAGCCAACTGCCCAGACTCATCAGACTGAGGAGCAACAGCAAGGCCAGAAGCAATATGTAGTGGCGCTTTCTCACCATGCGAATCCGATCCCTACATGCAGGCGGAGTGACAGCTTCCTCTGTGCTAGCGGACTGGCCAGATCTATCTGGATCTGACCGACCGGCGTCATATAACGCAATCCCGCCCCGGCACCTGACTCCAGAACGTAGTCGGCCCATGAATCAAAGGCATTACCCGTATCAATAAACAGCGCGACCCCCCAATTTTGTTTCACCTGTATTCCCAGCTCGACACTGCCGCTCAGCAGATGCTTCCCCCCGACCACTAATCCAGCGGCATCCTGCGGTCCCAATGACTGATAGGCATAACCCCGTACCGAACGGTCGCCGCCGGCAAAAAAGCGCAGGGAAGCCGGAATCTGTGCAAATGGATTATCGAGAATCGTCGTCGCGACCTGGCCCCGCAGGGTAATCGACATGCGCCAGGGTAAGCGCAGGAGGAGCGCGCCATTCCCCATCAGCTGCATGAGGCTGATATCCGAAAAGAATCTTTGATCACTGAAGCGAAATTCGCCCTGGAGATGAAAGCCGTAACCCTTGCCCGTTGCTTCAGGGAGTTGCACCTCGGTATACCGCAGTCCCGGCAGCAAAAATCTGGTACTCTCCGCGTCGGCCGAAATGTCCGAGCGTTCGTACTGGGCGCGAGCAAAAAGGGCTCCGATCCGGCTACGACCGAAACCGTAGGTCTGTTCGACTTCAGTAAAAAAATAATTATTACGGTAATTGTCGAGCTGTTCGGCGCGATAGCCGCCATGCAGATTGAGCCCGGTGTCGAAATTGCGATAGCCGGGAAAAGCGTAGCTGGCGGTATAGTTTTGCTCCTGCTGGGCTACCAGCATATCCAGATTGAAATTATGCCCCAGCTCCCAGGCGTTTGCGTCAGCATAGCGTAGCCCCAAGCGGGTTCCCGTATCAGTCCCGTAGCCGATCCCCGGGCGCAGGGTATAGCGTTTGCGCGCCTCAAGTTCGATCCTGACCGGGACATTGACTCCCTGCCGCTCGTCCGGCTGGGGAACGACCAGCACCTTGCGAAAGCGATCTGAGTCTCGCAGCTGTTTCTGGGTCTTCCCCAGCAAACGGTGAGAAAAGGCGTCGCCCGGTTGAAATGCGAGGTAGCGCCGTAAAAAACGTTCGGGAAAAGCTTCGCCGCCGGTGAAACTCACCAGCCCGAAGCGGCTGCGTTCTCCGGCTTCAATCTCCAGAAATATCCAGCTCCGATTCTGCTCCCGATCGATCTGTACTTCATGACGTTTATAGCGGGCCTCGAGAAAACCCTGATCCTGCACACGCGCAAGCAACTCGGCCTTGCCCGCTTCGTAAAGATCTTCGCGTAGGATATCGCCAGGCTTTAGCGGGAAACTCTCCAGCGGAAGCTCCGGTCCGTCGTGGGCAGCAGGCAACAGCTCTATATGACGCTTGACCAGTCTGATTGCCGGACCCGGCTCTATATGCACCCGGAGTAGGGCCTTATGGCCTTGAACCTCTTGTTCAGTGGTGATATCGGCGTGAAAGTAACCAAAGGGCTCAAGAAAATCACGAATTCTTTGCGGCAATTGCTGCCGGTAACGTTCCAGCCAGATCCGGTTGACCGGAGCTGACTTTTTCAACGCTGCCGGTGGCTCAATCGACTCTGCCATCTGGGACTGCAGCTCTGCTTGCAAACCGGTCACTTCAATCACAACCTCGGCAGAAGCCGGTGATCCCAGTAACGCAACTGCAATAAAAATGAATAACGCAGAGGTACGTAACAACGGTCAGAACCTTATCTCAGCAAGGTAGCCATCCCCCCGTCTGACAACCTGAAGAATTGAATCGATTCACGGAAAGACCTATACTTGCTAATTATAACAACAGGGAACAAACTCGGCTAAAAAATGTCAGAGACAGGCAATCGCTGCCGATCATCGACAGCTGAGCGCAACTCCTGGAGGTCGAGGGCGCGCATGAATTTACGCTATGCCTGA
>JAAXQE010000310.1 GCA_012974425.1 Geopsychrobacter sp. | reverse complement strand
TGCCTGGAAACTGCAGGGCACTTTAGCTTCGCGATAAAAGCCTTGTCAAGCTACGCACTATAAATGGAGCAGGTACAAATGCAGAAGCAAATTCTGACGCATTTCAGGGGTCACCTTGAGGCGGTTACGGCGATGTCTGAACAGCTTTCGGAGCGGATTGAGGATGCGGCACGTCTGCTGACTGAAACCCTGCAAAATGGCTGCAAGGTCCTGGTTGCCGGCAATGGGGGATCGGCGGCCGATGCCCAGCATTTTGCCGCTGAGCTGGTTGGGCGATTTCTTTTGGAGCGCCGTGCGTTGCCTGCTTTGGCATTAACCACAGACAGCTCAATCCTGACTGCGGTCGGCAACGATTACGGTTTTGAACAGATTTTTTCGCGTCAGGTCGAAGCGCTGGCGAAGCGGGGTGATCTGTTCATCGGGATCTCAACCAGTGGGAATTCTGAAAATGTCTGCCGCGCGGTTGAGGCTGCGCGCAACTCTGGTTGTGCCACGCTGACCCTGGTCGGTGGGCAGGGTGGTCGCCTGGCAGATCTGAGTGATTTGGCGCTCATAGTTCCAGCCAAACATACCCCCTTTGTTCAGGAAGGTCATTTGCTGCTGATCCATCTGCTCTGTGATCTGGTAGAGCGGCAACTTTTTCCACAGGAGTCATGATGGCCCTCCATCGACTTGAAAGAAAACTGCAACAACTAAAACCCCCAAGACTACTGGTAGTCGGTGATCTGATGCTCGATGAATACATCTCCGGGCGTTCGGAGCGGATTTCTCCCGAAGCTCCGGTTCCGGTTGTCGAGGTTAGTCGTCAGGAGTTGCGCCTCGGTGGGGCTGGCAACGTGATGCATAACCTGCGGGCCCTTGGCTGCGAGGTGGTGAGTGTCGGTTTTGTCGGTCAGGATGCAGACGGTGAGGAACTGCGGCAGTTGCTGCTGCAGAGCGGGGTTGAGACCGCAGGGTTACAGTCACTGAAATCACGCCTGACGACGCGTAAGACCCGGATCCTCTCGAATCACCAGCAGATGTTGCGCATCGACCGGGAGCAGAGCCGTGAACTCTCCGTTAATGAGGAGCTTGCCTTGCTGGAGCAAGCTGCGGCGAGCGTGGTTGGCTGTCAGGCCATTTTGCTCTCTGACTACCTGAAGGGGATTCTGACCCCCGCCGTTGTCCAGGGCCTGATTGAGCTTGGCCGCTCTCAGGGCATCCCGGTGGTCATTGATCCCAAGGGTCGTGATTATGCCAAGTACCGTGGGGCAACCCTGTTGACCCCCAATCGCAAAGAGGCCGAATTGGCGACCGGCATAGCTATCCTCGATGAACAATCATTGCAGCAGGCCGGACGCTCTCTATTGGAGACCTGTCGCTTAGAGAGTCTGGTCCTGACCCGCAGTGAAGAGGGGATGACAATATTCAGCGGCACTAACCACGCTCATCTGGCGACCGAGGCACGTGAAGTCTTTGATGTGACTGGGGCCGGAGATACGGTCCTGGCCCTGCTTGGCTACGGTGTCGCGACCGGTCTGGGTGTAAACGACGCCGCCTGTCTGGCGAATATCGGGGCCGGAATTGTTGTCGCCAAGGTCGGCACTTCGACGGTCAGTTTTGAGGAGCTGTTACTCGAACTGCAGCGCAGGGCGATAGGTGAAGGCGGCAAGATTGTTGGCGCGCAGATGCTGGCTCAAGAGTTAGCCCTCGAGAAGCGTTGCGGGCGACAGGTGGTTTTTACCAACGGCTGCTTCGACCTGCTGCACGTCGGCCATGTCAAATATCTGCAAAAAGCCCGTGCCCTGGGTGACCTGCTGGTGCTCGGACTCAATTCTGACGCTTCGATCCGTCGACTCAAGGGAGAGAAGCGGCCGCTGATCGACCAGGAGGAGCGTGCGCATATCCTTGCTGCCCTCGACTGCATCGATTATCTGGTTATCTTTGATGAGGATACTCCCTATGCGCTGATCGAGCTGTTGCGGCCGGATATCCTGGTTAAGGGTGGGGATTACCTCGCCGAGGAGGTCGTCGGTAAGGAGATCGTTGAGAGCTATGGCGGCAGGGTCGAGCTGATCAGCTTTGTCGATGGCAAGTCGACGACCAATATTATCGATAAAATTCTGGAACAGTATCGTGAGGAGTGAGATCTGTCTCTTATACACATCT
>JAAXQE010000018.1 GCA_012974425.1 Geopsychrobacter sp. | reverse complement strand
ACTCTCCTCGCTGGCGATACACAACTTAGGTTCATATTCCCTCGCCAGATGCGTGACAACGGCTGCAGAAGCAGGCGGCCACATGCCGCAATTTTCACAGGGTTCCAAGTTGCTCAAGCGTCATGGCAAATATCTCCAGAGGGAAAGCTGATAGACTGTAGCAATGGTCTAGCAGCGTGTCGGGCTTGCCGAACCGAAGCGAAAATTTGGGCGGTTGAGACCAGATTTTCGCTCGTTTGCAGTCCCATAGCCATAGCTATGGGCCAAAAAGGAGCTGAAATATGGGCCAATCGAGCGGATTTGCAGCCGGTTCATGGAAGGTCCGACACGCTGCTCGCGTGGCATTATTTCCCTCTTCTTCTGTGTCGCTTTGCTTAGAACAGCAACAACTCACAAGGAGACATGCCATGCATAAAAAAATCCTCTTCAGCGCTGCCCTGTTCTTACTCTTTGCCCAACCCGGCTTCGCCGCCAGTTACAAAATAGACCCCGCCCACTCAGAGGTTGGATTCACTGTTGACCATCTGATGTTCTTCAAGGTCAGCGGTTATTTTGATGACTTTGCAGGTAACATGGAGGCCGATCCCAAAACAAAAACCATCAGCACCGTAGCAGCCAAAATTCGCACGACCTCTGTCGATACGCGCATAGAAAAGCGCGATGCCCATTTGCGCAGCGCCGATTTTTTCGACGTCGCCAACCACCCCGAGATGCAGTTTGTCAGTACGAAGATTGAGGGGAGCGGCGCGAACATCAAGGTGCATGGCGACCTGACAATCCCTGGCACCACAAAACCAGTCGTCCTGAGTGGCGCCTATCTGGGCGAGAACAAGGATGCCTGAAAGAATGTGCGTGCCGGGTTCGCAGCCAAGACCATGATCAACCGCTCAGACTTCGGCCTGTCCTGGAATAAACTCCTCGAGACCGGCGGGGTCACCGTCGGTGACGAAATCGAGATTAATCTGCAGATCCAGGGAATTCAGCAGTAAGGAGCGGTTCTGAGCAGAAGTCGCTCATGTTGTGCAATAGATTCCTGAAGGGCTTAGCGAAAGGGTAGCCCCTCAGGAATCAACAAGCCGGTACGCAACGGCAGGTCAGAATTTGTCAAATCTTGATCAGATCATCGGCCAGTGGGGTCAGTTTTTCCCCACCCTGTTCACTGACGGCGAAGGTGTTTTCGATCCCGATCGCCCCCAGATCGGGAAAGACAAATTTCGGCTCGATGGCGATGGTCTGCCCGGCAACCAGCGGTGCATCGAAGCCCTGCGCCAAGACCGGCAGTTCGTCGAGTTCGAGCCCGACGCCATGCCCGACAAAGCGGGCATTTTCACCGGGCACGCCCATGAAGTAATCCTTCAATCCGGCTTCGTCGGCCATCTGCTCGGCTTTGGCGAACAGCGTTGAGGCAATGGCTCCCGGCTTGAGGTCGGCGACAACCGCGGCCTGGATCTGGCAGGCAACTTCGAAGGCGTGCTGCATGCGCTCAGACAGCTCCCCGCAAATATACATCCGGGTCATATCGACGATATAGCCATCAAAGACCCCGGTATAATCGAGTAACACCGGCTGCCCAGCTTCAATCACGGTCGTCGAGGCGCCATGGGGAGAAGCATCGGACATGCCGCGCCCGGTAACGGCACCATCAAAGAAACCACTGCTGCTGCCGCTGGGTCCGGTAACCGCCAGTCCGCCGAACAGTTCCTGGTTAAAGGCGCGCATCCGCACCAGACCTTCACCGCCGATCCGCCGCAAGCGCGACTCGAACTCGGCAGCCAGATCGACCTCCCGCAATCCCGGCCGCAGATAATCGCTCATCGATGCGAAGACCTGGCTGAGCTGAGTTCCGGAATGCCGCAACCGCTCGAGCTCGAAGGACGATTTCACCGAGCGCTGAGTTCGGAACTGCATCGAGATATCGACGAATTTCCGCTCGGGGAGCAGCTTGCTGTAGTAATTGTATTGCTGCAGCGGGGTCACGTCAAAGCAGAGGCCGATCTGCTGCTGTCCTTCGAACAGGGGAGCAAACTCCTTGCTGCGCGGAAAGGGACGAATATCGGCGATGCAGGCTTCTTGCTTGGCCCGTGACAGGCTCTTGCGCACCAGCAGCAGCGGCTCACCCTTGGCCGGCACCCAGAGGGTCGAGTTCTGACGGGTCAGGGTAAAATAGTAAACATCGATCGGATAGATAAACAGCGCACCATCCAGCTCTTGTTGTTGGAGCTTTTCCTGAAGGGCACTGATACGTGCCGCACATTCATTCATCATCGTCATAACAAATCCTTACTGATCGGTTCGAGGCTTAAGGCAGAAGAGAAGAACCAGTTCAATCTAGCAGAAACAGCCCGTGATGACATATCCAGATGTTCGAAATTTAGCTCGGGTACTCGACACAGAATCAACAGTTTTCGGCCGGTGAGAGAGGAGAGAACCGATCGACTACTGAGATTTATCATGCCGAGCACCCGTCGTGCTACATATTGCGCCGGTACTGTCCGCCAACCTCGTAGAGCGCGGCACTGATCTGGCCGAGGGAGGCGACCTTGACCACTTCCATCAGCTCTGCAAAAATATTCCCGCCGCTCTCGGCGGCTTGCTGCATGCGTCCCAGCGCCTCGGGTGCCACATCGGCATGTTCGGCCTGGAATGCGCGCAGATTAGTGATCTGGTGAAGCTTCTCCTCTTCGGTCGAACGCGCCAGTTCACCGGGTATCTCATAGCCCTCGTCCCCGGCATGGGGGTTGAGGTAGGTATTGACGCCGATGATCGGCAGCTCGCCGGTATGCTTCTGATGCTCGTAGAGCATCGACTCTTCCTGAATCTTGGTCCGCTGGTAGAGGGTCTCCATCGCGCCGAGCACTCCGCCACGCTGGCTGATCTGCTCGAACTGTTCGAATACCGCCTCTTCGACCAGATCGGTCAACTCTTCGGTGATGAAGGAACCCTGCATCGGATTCTCATTCTTGGTCAGCCCCAGCTCCTTGTTGATAATCATCTGGATCGCCATCGCGCGGCGTACCGACTCCTCGGTCGGGGTGGTGATCGCCTCGTCGTAGGCGTTGGTATGTAGCGAGTTGCAGTTGTCATAGATCGCCATCAGCGCCTGGAGGGTGGTGCGGATGTCGTTGAAATTCATCTCCTGGGCGTGCAACGATCTTCCGGAAGTCTGGATGTGATACTTGAGCATCTGGCTCTTCTTGTTGGCGCCGTACTTGTCACGCATCACCACCGACCAGATGCGCCGGGCGACCCGGCCGATGACGGTGTATTCGGGGTCGAGGCCGTTGCTGAAGAAGAACGAGAGGTTGCCGGCGAAGTCGTCGATATGCATGCCGCGTGACAGGTAGTATTCGACGAAGGTGAAGCCGTTCGAAAGGGTAAAGGCCAGCTGGCTGATCGGGTTGGCACCGGCCTCGGCGATGTGATAGCCGCTGATTGAGACCGAGTAGTAGTTGCGCACCTTCTGATCGATGAAATACTGCTGCACGTCACCCATCATGCGCAGGGCGAATTCGGTGGTGAAGATACAGGTGTTCTGGCCCTGATCTTCCTTGAGGATGTCGGCCTGAACCGTGCCACGCACCGTCTGCAGGGTACAGCTCTGGATCTCGGCCCGTTCTTCGGCGGAGGGCTCACGGCCATGCTCGGCACAAAACATCTCTACCTGCTGACGGATCGCGGTGTTCATGAACATGGCCAGCAGCATCGGTGCCGGTCCGTTGATCGTCAGGGAGACGCTGGTCATCGGATCACAGAGATCGAACCCGGCGAACAGTTTGTCCATATCGGTCTGGGTACAGATCGATACGCCGGACATGCCGACCTTGCCGTAGATATCGGGGCGCTCATCCGGATCTTCGCCGTAGAGGGTGACACTGTCGAAGGCGGTCGAGAGGCGCTTGGCGTCGTCATTCTTGGTCAAAAAGTGGAAGCGGCGGTTGGTGCGCTCGGGAGTGCCTTCGCCGGCAAACTGACGCTTGGGATCTTCGGCGGTGCGTTTGAAGGGGAAGAGCCCGGCGGTGTAGGGGAAGAAGCCGGGGGCGTTCTCCTTCATGCACCACTTGATGATCTCGCCGGAATCCTGATAATCGGGCAGGCAGACCTTGGGGATCCGCGTCCCGGAGAGGGTGGTGGTCGAGAGCTGGGTACGGATCTCCTTGTCGCGCACCTTGGTGATCATCACCTCTTCGCGGTAGGACTTCTTGAATTCCGGCCACTGCTTCAGCAGCTTGCGGTTCTCTTCACTCAAGTCCCCCTCGGCCCATTCGACCAGGGCATCGAGATCGTTCACCTGACAATCACATTTTTCGGCCAACAACTTACGCGTGCCGGAGAGCTGATAAAGCTGGTGCCCGACCTGAGTCTGTGTCTCGACCTGCTTGCGATAAGCCTTGGCGGTATGGACGATTTCGGCCAGGTAGCTGATCTGCTCCGGCGGGATAATCTGCTGGGCGATGCTCTGCCCTTCGCCGACCGCTAAGGTTGACTGCCAACCGAGGTTGCATTTGGCGTTGAGCTTGTCGATCAGGGCACGATAGAGGCGATTGACCCCAACATCGTTAAACTGGCTGGCGATGGTGCCGTAGACCGGCAGCTCCTCATCGGCGGCGTCGAACAGCTTATGGTTGCGCCGGTACTGCTTACGCACGTTGCGCAGGGCATCATCGGCGCCGCGCTTCTCCATCTTGTTGAGTGCGATCAGATCGGCAAAGTCGAGCATGTCGATCTTCTCCAGCTGGGTCGGGGCGCCAAACTCACTGGTCATCACGTAGAGCGACTGGTCGCAGACTTCGACGATCCCGGCGTCGCCCTGACCGATACCGCTGGTTTCAACGATAATCAGATCGAATGCGGCCGCCTTGAGCACGTCGAGTGCTTCGCGGATCGCCGCCGAAAGTTCACTGCGTGAATCGCGAGTCGCCAGCGAGCGCATGAAGACCCGCGGGGTATCGATGGCATTCATGCGGATACGATCACCGAGCAGCGCCCCGCCGGTCCGTCTGCGGGTCGGATCGACCGAGAGGATCGCCATCGTCTTCTGCTCGAAATCGCGCAGGAAGCGGCGCACCAATTCGTCGGTTAGTGAGCTCTTGCCCGCTCCGCCGGTGCCGGTGATACCGAGTACCGGCACCGATTTGGCCAGTTCGCGGACCCGCTGCTGCACCGACTGCAACTGCTCGTTCGGCTTGCGGACCCGCTGTTCGGCGGCGGTAATCAACCTGGCGACCGCTTGCGGATCGCGCTGCGGCAAGAGTTCCAGGTCACGTGACAGCTGCTGCGGCGGGACAAAATCACACTGCTCCAGCTTGTAGTTGATCATCCCCTGCAGTCCCATGCGCCGACCATCTTCGGGGGAAAAGATTTTACAGATCCCGTAGGCTTCAAGCTCGCGGATCTCGTCCGGCAGGATGACTCCGCCGCCGCCGCCGAAAATCCGCACATGACCGGCGCCCTTCTCCTGCAGCAGATCATGCATGAATTTGAAATATTCGAGATGCCCGCCCTGATAGGAACTGATCGCAATCCCTTGGACGTCCTCCTGGATCGCCGTGGCGACAACCTCGTGGACCGAACGGTTATGTCCCAGGTGCACCACTTCGGCTCCTGAGTCCTGAATGATCCGCCGCATGATATTGATCGACACATCGTGTCCATCATAGAGGCTGGTAGCGGTAACAAAACGGATAGGGTTCTGCGCCTGATAAACAGTATTTTCCATGATCGATCCTCTTTGGCGTAGCCGCGTAGATGGGTCCAATCAGTATCTACGTGCGGATGTCATTCTGTTGTGGACTCTTTTCAAGGCGATTAGGTCTGCCCTTACAATCAATTAAGCTGTGTGGTCAGGAATCCGAACAACCAATACCGGCGTCTTGCTTATCTGGACCATCTTTTGTGCCGTGCTGCCGATAAAGGTCGAGAATAAAACCCCATGGCCATGAGTTCCCATAACAATCAAATCGGATTCCTCCTCTTTTGACTGTCGGATGATTGCTTCGACCGGCATCCCCGATTTCACAATGATTTTGTCTATGTATTTAGTATAGATGCAGCCGTCAAATTTTTCTGACTCATCGAACTCGGCTATGCGTGCCTTCATTATCTCGATCAATTTGGTTGTGGCAGACTCATAGTCTTCGGCGGTCAGTTGCAAATCTGTATTATGGGACAGCTTCTCACGGACATTAATGATCGATATTTTTGCCTCGTGTTGCATGGCGAGGCTGATCGCAAAACTAAAAGCATAACTGGCGTTTTTGGAGAGATCTGTCGCGTAAAGTATTTTCTTTATTTTGGGTATCATGCTGGCTCCTTTTTTCTGGGTTATTCCATTAGCCAACAAGACCTGGCAAAAAGGTGACAATCGCTGGAAAGACATACATAACGGCCATCCCTAAAATAAAGAGTATTACCATCGGCCAGGCTCCGGCATAGATATCATCGAGAGAGAGGCTCGGCATGGCACCCTTCAAGGCGAAAATTGTATAGCCGAATGGAGGAGTCAGGGCCCCGAGGGTCAGGTTGATCAGGAACAGCATCCAGAACCAGAGGGGATCAAAACCATATACTTCCAAGAGTGGCTCGTAGATCGGAATAGCAACCAGCATAACTGCAATCAGATCGACAAACATACAGAGGATGAAGGGCACGAGCATCAAGACGATAAACATCCCGGCATTCGGCAGATCGAGGGTTGTTGCCGCCCGCACCAGCCCCGATGACGCCCCGACAAAGGAGAGCAGTTGACCGAAAAGCGCCGAGCTGGCCATGATAATCAGGATCATGGTGCTTACGGTGGTGGTTCCGACCAAGGACTCAAAAATCATTTTCAAGGTTAATTTCTTGAAGATGGCCGCGGCGATAAGCGCGCCAACCACCCCGGTTGCAGCCGACTCCGAAGGAGTTGCGATGCCGAGCAGGATAAGCCCCATGACCGAAAAGATAACGACCAGAAAAGGCAACATTTTCGCAAAGGCACTGAAGAACTTTTTCGCAGTTAGGGCGGAGTCTTCATCTTCGACAATTTGCGGCTCAAGGCTTGGATTACGCAGGATTCGGATATAGGTGTAAGCTACGATGACACCGGCCATGAACAGCCCTGGTAATATGCCCGCGATCAGCAGACCGGCGATCGAAACATCGACCATCGAGCCGACCATGATGACCAGCAGGCTGGGGGGGATAATCGGTGCAAGGCTTGCGCCCCCAAGAATGGCGCTGATCGAGAGCCTGGTATCGTAGCCACGCTCTTCCATCGTCGGCATGACCGAGCGCCCGAGCATTGCGGCGACAGCGACGACAGAGCCACTTAAGGCGCCGAATACCGTTGAGAGTGCGGTTACCAGCAGGTAATGTCTTCCCCGAACATTTCCAACCATACTGTCGACGGAATCGATAAGTATTCCGACCGTACCCGATCGAAACAGGACCTCTCCCATCAAAATAAACAGTGGAATGGCGATGAGGGATCCCGCGGTGACGGTGCTATAGACACTGTTTGCAAATAGCCCGAAACCTGAGGTTCCAAACAACCAGAAGATGCCAACAATATTAACAATAAGAAATGAAATAAATACCGGTACTCCCACAAAAAAGAGTGAGAGAAGTACGGATATAGCAATCGATAGAGTGGCACCCCATTCCATGATAATTCTCCTAGTCTTCGCGTGAAGGGCGCGGCATTACCCCTTCGCGTAGAAATTGTATCCCGCATATCAGAAATCCAACTGGGACTGATATTGATATCCACCATTTCGGGATGGGGTTGATCCACATGGTTGCGATTTCGTTTGTATATTGGCGTAAAGATTCATTGCCACAAATCCATACTGTCACCATGCAGATCGCAAAGGCGGCAAGAGCAATCACCCGGTAGATTTTGCTTTTAACGTGCAAGGGCAACTTCTCTACGAGAACATCGATCGCGACATTCCCTTTGGTCCTGGTTATCTCAGGCAGCGCAAACATGATGGTGATCGCGAGCATCCAGGTGCACAGGTCATTCGACCACTGGGTTGGAGAGTTGAAGAAGTAGCGCATAAAGACTTCGGTCAAGACAGAAAGCAGGATTACAGCTAATGCGCCACCACTTATGAAATAGCAGACCTTGATAACAAGATCCAAGGCGCTGGCCATCCCGTTAAGGATGGCCAGCTGGGAATTATTTGCATCCCCATTTGTCATTTTGTCAGACCCTGGGCGATAGCGAGCTTCTTGAAGTCTTTAGCTACTTTTCCAGATTTGTCGATAGCCATAGCCCAGACACCATCGTTCCAATACTTCTCTACATTTTCAGCATCAGCTTTACTCAACCAGGTCTCTTTCATTCCGCCCGCTTTCAGAACGGTGATCTCGGTGTCACCCAATGCTTTGTAGTAGGCGATGCTGTCAAACTCGGTCTTTTTAGCGGCTTCATGCAGCCATGCTTTCTCCTGGTCGCTGAGGGCATTGTACTTATCCAGATTCATCGCAACCATCAGCGAGAGTGAGGCGAAGGTCGGACGAACCAGGTAGTCAGCGACTTCATTCCACTTGAAATCTTTTACGCCAACGGTGGTCCAGGGTGCGCCATCAATGACACCTTTTTGCAGAGCGGTATAAACTTCACCACCCGCCATGGTGACCGGTGCTCCACCCAGGGCTTTGATCGTGTTTTGGATAGAAGGGTTGCTGCGCAGCTTGAGGCCATCAAAGCTTGGGGTGCTGCCATTAAGTGCGTTTTTCAAAACGAACTGGTAAGGAGCAAGTGGTGGGAAGGCAATAACCTTCATCCCGACCTTATTGTATTCTCTGTCGAGAAAATCAAAGACGCCACCTGGTGCTCTACGCTTGGTGGGATCTGCGGTAGTCGCATCGATTGCGACACCCAGGCCAATGGTTCCGGCGTGGTAGGACATGTGGGTAACCAGAAGATCGAAAACACCCGCCTGCACCGGCTGAAACTGCTCAAAGGTCGGAATAACGTCCGGGCCGTTAAATTTGACCGTCATATTGCCGCCTGAAATCTCTTCCAGGTTCTGCATAAATGGAGTCGCGATCCCCTTTGTGAAGATGAAGTTTTCATGATAGGCGGACAACATCCTTAGCTCTTTTGCCGATCCAACGGAAGTAAAAGTCAGTACGAAAAGCGCCGCGACAATAAACCCTCTGAAAATGTTTTTTTTCATTTGTGTAGCTCCTGTCTTGGTTTGAGTTAACCTGCCCTGAATAACCACCTAACAATTCTTAGGTGAAACTATTTTTGCCAATTTTTCTTTCGCCCCCAGGGGCAGACCTTTATACATATTCCGCAAATCGGCTTTTCCACTCTGGGAAGAAGCATGAATTCTTTAACCAGTTTGTCTGCGCACTTTTGAAAGTCGAGTGCCTCCTCTCTTGAGGAGTAGTGGAAGTCGGTATTCACATTCCTGATAGCGCCTGCAGGGCAAGCATCGCTGCACTCGCAACAGGATCCACATCGGTTCTTGAGCGGTTGATCCGGACTCAAAGGCATATCGGTCAAGACGGTTGCGAAGCGCACGCGCGGCCCATGTTCCGGGGTCACAATCAGCAGACTTTTCCCCTGCCAGCCAAGACCGGCTGCATTAGCCACCGCCTTGGCCGAAAGATTCGAGCTAAAGCGTTCCATATCCAGTGGCAAGGATGCCGGTATCGGGAGGGCCGCATAGCCTTTCCCCTCCAGATGGGAGCTTAGTCTTAGAGCGATCTGATCGAGCAGCAAGTTGGCATTGTTATAGACCTGAGCGTAGAGCGGGGTCGGGGCGTCCTTTATCTGTTCGAAGACCGCTGTCGGTAACCTCACGCCAATAGACAGCGCGTACTGAAAACCATCGAGCAAATCGGCAGGAACAGTTTCAACCTCACGCAGAAGATTCAGATCGGCGATACCAACCAAGTCGGCCCCCAAAGAGCGGCCAGTAGCCTTTATCGTTTTGCTGGTCTCTACTTTTGTCATGAACCTGAGGTTCTCCCTTGGATTAATAATCCGCCCGGTTGCTGCTGCTCTTTATGCAAACTGCTTTAGCGTATCCCTGGCGATAATCAGCCGCTGAATCTCGCTGGTCCCCTCATAAATCGAGGTGATCCGGGCATCTCGGGTGTAACGCTCTACCGGAAAATCCCTGGTGTAGCCGTAGCCGCCCATGATCTGCATCGCCTCATAACAGGCCCGGTTGGCGGCCTCGGTGGCATACAGCTTGGCCATTGAGGCCTCTTTGCCGAAAGACCTGCCCTGTTCCTTCTTGAAGGCAGCGTTCATCAACAACAATTGGGCCGCCTGTAATTCGGTGTAGGCATCAGCAATTTTCCATTGGATGGCCTGGAAGTTGGAAATCTTCTGCCCGAACTGGGTTCTTTCCAGAGAATATTTCGTCGCATAATCTATGGCGGCAAGGCCGATGCCGAGCCCAACAGAACCGATTCCGATCCGACCGCCGGCAAGTTCACCCACCGCAATACGGAAGCCTTCATTGAGATTCCCCATCAGGGCATCCTTGGGAATGCGGCAGTTGGCGAAGATCAGTTCACTGGTGGTGGAAGCGTGCTGCCCCATCTTCTCTTCGTTCTTGCCGATGGTCAGTCCCGGGACACCGTTCTCAACCAGGAAGCAGCTGATCCCCTTCCCTTTGGGGACGCTAGGGTCGGTTACCGCCCAAACAACAAATACCCCTGCATAGGGGGCACTGGTGATGAATAGCTTGGAGCCATTAAGGACCCATTGGTCTCCATCCAGCACTGCGGAGGTTTTCATCCCTGCAGGGTCGGAGCCAGCGCCGGTCTCGGTCAGACCGAAACCCCCGGCCAGATACTCGCCAGAACCTATCCTGGGGATATATTTTTGTTTCTGCTCCTCGGTACCGATCGCCTGAATGACCTCACAAACCATGTTGTTAACGGAGACCGTAACCGCCGTTGAGGCGCAGGCACGAGCGATCTCGACCAGGGCAACACTAAAGGCGACGACACCAGCCTCAGATCCGCCGTACTCCTCCTTGACGTTCAGACCCATGAAGCCAAGCTCGGCCAGCTTTCTCAGGTTGTCATAAAAAACCTGCCGATCCCCGCCTTGATCAAGATCTGCTGCCACCGGCTCTAACTCGGCCGCGGCAAAATCCCTTGCGGTGTCCTGAATCATCTTCTGCTCTTCGGTTAAATCGAGGTACATTCCGTAAAGCTCCTTTTCCCGGAGATAAACCTATCTCTCTAAGTAAAACCTTATTTTGATATGTAGGATCTATCACTGCAGACTCGCAGCGTCTGGTCTCCATTTTGCGATCTATGCTTGCTCTGCTAGCAATATAAAGCTGTTTTATATTTGGCGCAGGATTGAATATATAGAGGTATCTGCCAGCAGCCAATCAGGCCTAATCCTTTAGCTGTGTAGGCAAACTTCTGCTGGGCCATAGGTTAATAACCTACATTCAGGGCCGGGCGCGGGCACTGGGCTGATAAGGGCTTCAGAGGTATTTCAGAAGGGTGGAGCCGCTATTTAGCGGCCATAGAGCAGGTCAATATGTCAATCGGGGGAGCAGCGATGGGGCTGCCAGAACCAAGGGGAGAGCTAACACCCTCGGCAATAATCCTGCAGGCAAGCTACAGACCGATCAGTAAAATACTAAGCGTCGACCTGTCAGCACAACGGCGGATTAGTCGTTTATGCTGTTTGGGATGTCCGACAGGAGAGCAGCATGCTTGTTGTGGTTGCGGATTAAATAATTAAAAGGGCAATAAGCAGGCCTTAAGCGGGTTCAGCTGCCAGCCTGGCTCGGCGCATGGCGCTGCTCAACCCACTGTACCGCCCTATGGGAGAGTTCTGATGAGTTGCGGATATTCAGCTTCTCCTTGATCCGCTCGCGATAGGTGCCGATGGTTTTAGCACTGAGGTTGAGTTGTTCGGAAATTTCCCTGGTGGTCAAGCCGCGGCCGATCATCTCGAACACCTCCAGCTCACGGTTGGTTAAACATTCCAGGGGTAGCGGGCTTTTGCTGGTGCCACCAACCATTTTTACAAGAATTTCGCTGGTCATCTTGTCGCTCAGGAATACTTTTCCGGCCCGCACACTGTTGATGGCATCGACAATCAGATTGACGGCTTCATGTTTCATGATGTAACCACGTGCCCCGACCTGCAGGGCCCGCTCTGCATAGATCGATTCCTCATGCATGGATAAGACGATTGTCGGTAATTCCGGATATTCATCCTTGAGTTGTTTGGTCAATTCCAGCCCACTGCGCCCGACCAGAGAGATATCGATGATCACCATATCCGGCAGGTTGCCGGTGATCATATTCCAGGCTAAACCTATATTGTCCGATTCACCGCAGACATGAAATGTGCTCTCCTGCTCGATCAGATCTCGCAGGCCGAGCCTGAAGATAGGGTGGTCCTCAACAAGAAAGATTCGATATTTATCGTTGATATCTTTATCAGGCATTTAAGGCATCCCCCTTTTCAAGATATTTATTGAGCAGCTGCAGGCGCACGGTAGTCCCCACCTCAGGGCGACTTTCAACTTCAAGATCTGCTTTGATCAAACGGGCACGAAAGGCCATGATCTGCCGACCCATTCCGCTGGAACCCGCAGAAGTGGCCAGCCCAGTACCATCATCTGCGATCTCGACAATCAGCGCATCGTCATCCTGAGACAAGGTCACTGCCACCCTGTTCGGACTCGCGTGCTTGACGGCGTTATAGACGGCTTCCTGAGTAATGCGATAGATATGAACGGCAATCGCCCGGTCGATGGGCACACAATCGGTTCCATATATCTGACATTCAACGGGATAAAAGGTCATTACAGTATCAATTAATTCCTTGAGCGCAAAGCCCAACCCTTCATCAACCCTATGGATTGGACAGAAACCCCTGGCCAGTGCACGGGTTTTTTGCGTCGCATCGGCGAGCAGATCACGAATAGTCTCTGCCTGATCTGCAGCCGGCGATGACTCCTCCCTCAACCTTTTGACCAGCGTCTGACTCATGATCTCAACGCCAATCAGGTGCGGGGCAAGATCGTCATGCAAATCCTGGCCGGCGGTGAGACGCTCCTTATCGTCTGCCTCGATCATCTGCTGCTCAAGTTTTTCACGCTCACGAATAGCCAGCCCGAGGCGCTCCATGAATTGGTTGAAAAATGATGAGACCTGACCGATCTCATCACGGCTCTGATAGTTCATCCGTACGGAGTAGTCTCCGGTCGCTCCCCGTGACAGGTGTTTGATTAAGAGCGCCATGGGGTCGGTTATCGTGGTGCTGATCTGCATGGCGACCAATATGCCACCGCCCAGGATAAAGATGCCGACCAATAATCCGATGTTGCGAATGGTGTTCAGTGGGCGGTAGAGATCGTCGATATAAGCCGAGGATGCCACGACCCAACCCATTTCGTGGATGCGGTTGAAAACGACAATCTTCTTGCGTGGTTTCAATTCAGTGGGATTCTGCCACTGATAAATAACTTCCCCCTTGTCCTGAGTTAACATCGTGGCAAAAAGCCCTTCAGGCGTCTCTACCCCCTGCGCGTACACATTCTTATCCTGATAGGTCGGGTGGGCGATCAGGGTACCGGTCAGATCGAGGACATAGGAATATCCGCTTTTCATGAATTCCAGTGACCCGATACTCTCCCTGAAGTCGTCAATATTGACAACATGATCAAATTCATCTCTATAGGCGGAGACGGAGATAATCCAATCCCAGGGCTCAAAGTGGGTCATCCAGACCGCTTTTGGTCGGTTCTTTAGATCATCGGGGTTCTTCCAGGCATACTCTTGATAACCATTTTTACGTTGCACCTGATCATCAACAAACGAAATTCCGCTCAGGTCCTGACCGACAACTGCCGCGACAGGATGCACTGCTACGACCCCATTGCTGTTGAGACAGTAGATATAGCCACTACTGGCGATCTGTTGGCTCAAGAGCACCTTAGTCGAGCGGGCCTTTGCCTCCTCCTCGGTCATGCGGCCATTGAGGTACTCCTGATAATACATTTTGACAATATCGGCGTTCTTTTCGGCGATGTTGCGCATGGAGTTTTTGATCGAGAGCTGCGCCGAAAGTTTAATCATGTTGAGGATCGACTCTGTCGAGTTGTGCAGTTCACGACGGATCTGCACCTCGAGGGTGTTGCGCATCAAAGAATTAGAAAATAAACCGGCGAGGATGGCCAGGGGAGTGAACAACAGAGTACAGGCAATCACAAGTTTATAACGGATCGGCAGGTTGTTCAGAATTTTTATGTTCACACTGCCCCTTCCCGGTGTCGCGAATCTATACCTGTTGCACGGAAGCTAATTGTCAACATCATCCCACAAGACCACGAAGGCATCCTACTGTACTGCCGGGGTGAAATAAAAGCGGAAATGAGAAATGCAATTATAGAAAACAAAAATAATTAAAGATTAACCTCTTGGCACTGTGCCCATCCAGCAGCCGGTTCATGGCAAGTCCGACAGGCTGCTGGGACCTCCCGCCTGCAAGATCCGGCGTTTAAACCCATCTACTGTAGGGATTGTGCATGGCGGACTCTTCCGGCACTTCGTAGGTAATAAACCTATCCGGGGGCAGCGATTAGCCTACGCAGCAAAAAGTTCCCACCTGATTGGATAACAAATTATCGATCTGTATGATCTGATCATCGTAGTTTTAGAACCATGTTCTATGTGTCCCCTGGCTAAATTGGATTAAACGATCACGCAGAACCTTAATCAAAAACCAGGCATAGGACTACTGCGCTGGCATTAATTGGAGATTTGCCGACTATGGAACTTACCCGCGAAATATACTGGAACGTTGGCCATGGTTTAACCACATTGGTACCCATGTACCTGCTTACGCTTGTCGCAGTTGCCCTGTTGCTTCATGGGTTTAGGGCGCGTGTCAAGGTTTACCGCCAGGGGAAAACAGCACCACGTACGGATCAGCTCGCGGTGCGGATCCCAGCCATGCTCAAGTCTGTCCTGCTGCAGAGCAAGGTTGCCCGGGTCAAGGGGCCGGGCCTGGCTCACGCTCTGTTTTTCGGGGGTTTTTTCCTGTTATTCCTCGGCACCTGCCTGATCGTTGTTCAGGCTGATTTTACCGATCTTCTGTTCGGGGTAAAGTTCCTCAAGGGCAACTTCTACCTGCTCTTCTCGGTGGTTCTCGATATCGCAGGCCTGGTCGCCATTGTAATGCTTGGTGGCCTGCTGGTACGCCGATACCTTGTTCGCCCTGCTGGCCTGGAGAGCGGCGCGGATGATCTCATCATGCATGGCCTGCTGTTTGCCATCCTGATCAGCGGTTTCGTTATTGAAGGCGCACGGATGGCGGTTACCGAACTAGGCACTTCGCTGGCCTTATGGTCACCGGTGGGGTTGGTTTTTGCCAAGGGTCTGGCCGGCTATAGCGAAGAGACCCTGCGCGCAGTGCACAGCTACACCTGGTGGTGCCACCTGCTCTTGGTGATGGCCTTTATTGTTGCGATTCCCTTCACCAAGTTCAAACATATCTTCACCACCAGCCTCAATTATCTGTTCGCCGATATCGGCCCGACCGGCAAATTAGTCAGCCTCGACCTTGAAGATGAAGAGGCTGAGAGTTTCGGGGCGAGCACAATCACCGATCTGACCTGGAAAGATATCTTCGACACCGATGCCTGCACCCAGTGCAAACGTTGTCAGGATCGCTGCCCGGCGCATAATACCGAAAAGCCGCTGTCGCCGATGAAGCTGATTAATCAGCTTGGCGATGTCGCCTTCAATAATCCTGAAGCGGGATTGGTCGAGGCCTGCGACAAGGATGCGATCTGGTCCTGCACCACCTGCCGCGCTTGCCAGGATATCTGTCCGGCCGCCATCGAACACGTCAATAAGATCGTCGATATGCGTCGCAACCTGGTCTTGATGGAGGGTGAGTTTCCCGGTGAAGAGGTCATGGTCGCCATGGAGAACACCGAAGTGAACGGCAACCCGCTGGGGATCGGTTACGCCAGCCGTGGAGACTGGGCCGAAAATCTCGGGATCAAGACCCTGGCCGAAGACCCGCAGGTTGATATTCTCTACTTTGTCGGTTGTTACGCATCGTTTGACAAGCGCAACATCAAGATCGCCACCGCCTTTATCAAGCTCTGCCAGGCCGCGGGGATCAAGGTCGGCATTCTCGGCAAGGAGGAGAAGTGTTGCGGAGAGCCGATGCGCAAGATGGGCAACGAATATCTGTATCAGACCCTGGCCGCCGAAAATGTCGAACTGATCAAAGGTTATGGAGTTAAGCAGATCGTGACCAGCTGCCCCCACTGTTTCAACACCCTGAACAAAGACTACCGTGACTTCGATTTCGACATCCCGGTCACCAACTACAGCGTCTACCTGCAACAATTGCTGCAGAGCGGGCAACTGAAGCTCAACTCAGCGGAGTTCGCCTGCACCTACCACGACTCCTGTTATCTCGGCCGCCATAACGATCTCTACGATGCCCCGCGTCAGCTGCTTGAGGCGGCTGGTGGCCAGATCGTCGAGATGAACAAATCGCGCAGCGAAGCCTTCTGCTGTAGTGCCGGGGGCGGCCGGATCATGGCTGAAGAGAGCCTGGGGAGCCGGATCAATGTTAAGCGGGTCGAGATGGCCGTTGCGACCGGGGCCCCGACACTCGTTTCCAACTGCCCTTTCTGTCTGACCATGTTTGAAGATGGCGTCAAGGGGGCCGATGTCGAAGACCGGCTCAGTGCCCGCGACATCAGCGAAATCCTGGTCGAGCGCTTGTGAAAAACACCCAATTTGCCACGGAGGTGCTCGGCGGAAAAAGCAGCATCGTCTCCTCCTCTCTAGGGTTCTTCCGTGGATTTTTTACACCAACCGCTATGCCAACGACTGGAGGCTAGCTGATAAATTTTGGTCTGAATCCATCGGTGAACGATGAGTAAAATCCCTCTGACACCTGAAGGACTCAAAAAGAACCTAACCCTTAACGAGATTGAGGTTAATCATGAAAATTCTGGTGTGTATCAAACAGGTTCCGGATATGGAATCGAAGTTTAAAATTGCCGATGACGCGACCTGGTACGACAGCAAGGATCTCGCCTGGCGCATGAATGAATATGACGAATATGCCGTTGAACAGGCGGTTCAGCTTAGAACCCAGGTCGAAGACTCCGACTTAACCGTTCTGTGTATCGGCCCACAGCGGGTTCAGGAGACGATGAAGAAAGCCCTGGCCATGGGTTGTGATCGCGGAGTCCATATCGACGATGACAATTCGTTTCAAAAAGACCCCTTCGAGATCGCTTCGATGATCGCCGAGTTTGCCAAAGACAAGAGCTTCGACATGATTTTTACCGGCATGCAATCCCAGGATCGCGGCAGCGCCCAGGTTGGCTTAATGGCGGGCGAGATGCTGAGCCTGCCAAGCATCTCTACGGTCGTCGATTTTACCTTTGAAGATGGCAAGGTCACCGCAAAACGAGAGCTTGAGGGGGGCATTAAAGCCAAAGTCAGCTGTAGCGCTCCGGCATTGGTCACCTGTCAACTGGGGCTCAATACTCCGCGCTATCCGACCCTGCCGAACATTATGAAAGCCAAGAGAAAAGAGCTGCTTACCTTGTCTGTCGCCGACCTTCTCAAGGTCGATAGCACCCAGGAAACCACGAAAATCTACTTCCCCGAGAAGAGATCTGGCGGATTGGTACTGGAGGGGGCCGCAGGCGATTTGGCCGACAAGCTGATTCAGATCCTCAAAGAGAATACCGGCGTACTGGCCTGATAAGGAGATAACAAATGAAAGCATTACTGGTTGCAGAAAATAGAGACGGAAAGCTCCTGGCTTCAAGCTACGAACTGGTTGCCTTTGCCCAACAGCTGGGTGCCGACTCGTCCATGTTCCTGGTCGGCAGCGAGAACGCCCTGCCGCAATATGATGGCACTCTCTATCTGGCCGACAGCGGCAAGCACAGTGAATATAACCCGGCGGTCCATAAACAACTCCTGCTGGAGGTCATCGCCAAGGAGCAGCCAGACCTGGTGGTCTTTTCCCACTCATCCTACGGCTGGGATCTGGCACCAAGGGTCGCAGTGGCCCTGGGTGCGGCGCAGGTCTCAGAGGTGGTTGAGGTTGTTGAGGGGGCCATGGTTGTGCCTACCTGTAACGCAAAGTTGCGTCGCCAGATCAATGTTAAGACCGGCAAGACAGTCGTCTCTTTGCAGTCCGGGGCCTTCTGCCTGAGTGAAGATCCGTCAGGCACGCCGATCGTCGAGAAGATCGATACCGAGACTGCGTCCCAGATTGTGTTTGAAGGTTACGAAGAGGCCGAAGCCGGTGGCGTCGATCTCTCCAAGGCGGAGGTGATCGTCAGTGCCGGTCGTGGCATCGGCAAACCGGAAAATATGCCCATCATCGAAGGACTGGCCAAGGCCCTTAAAGGGGAGTACGGCGCCAGTCGTCCGGTGGTCGATTCCGACTGGGTAGACCACGGTCGTCAGGTTGGTTCGACCGGTCAGACCGTTTCACCGAAGCTCTACGTCGCCTGCGGTATCAGTGGGGCGATCCAGCACCTGGCCGGGATGAAAAAATCGGAATATATCGTTGCCATCAATACCGACAAGGATGCCCCGATCGGCGAAATTGCCGATGTGCTGATTGTGGCTGATCTGAAAGAATTTGTGCCTTTGATGACAGCAAAGTTGCTGGCTTAAATTAGATACTTACCCCTAAAAAGGATAAAATCATGAGCGAAGTCTTTATTGTTGATGCCTTGAGAACTCCATTTGGCAGCTTTGGCGGAAGCCTGTCAGATGTCCCGGCGCCACAACTGGCGGCGACTGTCGCCAAGGCCCTCATCGAACGCAACCAGATCGAGCCGGCTGAGGTTGACCAGTTTATTGCCGGTCAGGTTCTCACCGGCGGTTGTGGCCAGGCTCCGGCCCGTCAGGCGATGCGTGCAGCCGAGATCCCAGACAGCGTACCCGCCCTGACCATTAACAAGGTCTGCGGGAGCGGCCTTAAGGCGATGATGCTCGCCGCCGATGCGATCCGGCTTGGCGACGACCAGATCGCGATCGCCGGGGGTATGGAGAATATGTCGCTCTCCCCCTACACACTGCCTGCCGCCCGTTACGGGATGCGCATGGGCGACAACAAGGCGGTCGATCTGCTGATCCATGATGCCCTGCTCGATCCCTATACCGGGCGCCACATGGGGGATGTCACCGAAGTCTCGATCGAGAAACAACAGCTCAGTCGCGAAGCCCAGGACGAATATGCCCTGAGCTCCTACAAGCGCTCCCAAGCGGCCCAGGAGAAGGGCTTCTTTGTCAAAGAGATCGTGCCGGTCGTCAAATCGACCCGTAAGGGCGATATCACCGTCGATGCTGATGAAGAGCCTTCGCGGGTCAATTTCGATAAGTTCACCAGCCTGCGCCCGGCCTTTAAGAAGGGCGGCACCCTGACCGCCGGTAACGCTTCAACTATCAACGATGGCGCGGCCTTCGCCCTGCTCGCCAGTGGCGATGCGGTCAAGAAACATGGCCTTAAGCCGCGAGCACGCCTGGTCGCTTATGCCACTAACAGCCTGCATCCCGACGAGTTTCCGGTGGCGCCAATCGGGGCCATTGAGCGGGTCTGTGCTAAGGCCGGTCTGACAACTGATCAGATCGACCTGTTTGAAATTAACGAAGCCTTTGCCGCGGTAACCCTGATGTCGATCAATGGCCTCAACCTCGATCGCAGCAAGGTCAACGTCAACGGGGGTGCGGTCTCCATCGGTCATCCAGTCGGCGCCAGTGGTGGACGCTTGATCGCAACCCTGCTCAATGGGCTGGAAGAGACCGGCGGCCGTTACGGCCTGGCAACCCTGTGCATCGGCGGCGGCGAAGCGGTAGCTGCCATTATTGAAAGACTCTAGGAGACTTAAAATGTCACAAAAAATAGGTGTTTTGGGTTCAGGACAGATGGGTGGCGGCATTGCTCAGGTCTTTGCCCAAAAAGGCTTCGAGGTGGTGCTGTTCGATATTGCCGAGAAGCAGTTGACCAAGGGGATGGCGATTATTGAGAAAAACCTCGTCCGGCAGATTGAAAAAGGCAAGCTCGACGAGGTTGCAAAGAACCAGGTCATTGGTCGGATTCAGACCACCCTGGAACTCGAAGATCTGGCCGATTGCGATCTGGCCATCGAGGCGGCGACCGAAAATGAGCAGTTGAAATACGACATCTTTCGAAAGCTCGACCAAACCCTCAAACCCGAGGCGATCCTGGCTTCGAATACCTCCTCGATTCCGATCACGCGTATCGCATCGGTGACCGGCCGGGCCGACAAGGTGATCGGCATGCACTTCATGAACCCGGTTCCGGTGATGACCCTGGTCGAGGTAATTCGCGGTATCGACACCAGCGAGGAGACCTTTGCGACCATCTCGTCGCTGGTCGCGATGCTCAATAAAGAGATGGCGGTCTCCGCCGACTATCCCGGTTTTATCGTCAATCGCGTGCTGATGCCGATGATCAATGAAGCCTGCTTTGCTCTTTACGAGGGTGTCGCCAGTGTCGAGGATATCGACAAGGGGATGAAGCTCGGCACCAATCAACCGATGGGTCCCTTGACCCTGGCTGATTTTATCGGTCTCGATACCTGCCTGGCGATCATGGAAGTGCTCTACGACGGCTTCAAGGATTCGAAATACCGCCCCTGTCCACTGCTGGTAAAGAAGGTCGAGGCAGGTCACTTTGGCCGTAAATCAGGGCGCGGTTTTTATGACTACAACCAGGGAGGATGAGATGGAATTTAAAAATTTGACGGTTGAAACAACCAACAACATTGCCACGGTGACCATCAACCGTCCCGCAGCGCTGAATGCCTTGAATGAGCAGACCCTGGCCGATTTGCAAAGGGTCTTTACCGAAACCCACGACAACGACGGAGCGCAGGTGATTATTATCACCGGCAGCGGCAAAAAATCCTTCGTCGCCGGAGCCGATATCGTCGCCATGCAACAGCTCTCCGCCCTCGAAGCTCGGAGGTTCTCCAAGCTGGGGCACGAACTGATGCGTAGCATCGAAACCTATTCCAACCCGGTCATCGCGGCGGTCAATGGCTTTGCCCTCGGTGGCGGCTGTGAATTGGCCCTGAGTTGTGATATCCGCATCGCTGCGGAGAACGCCCGTTTTAGCCAGCCGGAGGTCAACCTCGGGGTGATTCCCGGATTTGGCGGGACTCAGCGGCTGGCACGCCTTATCGGCAAGGGGCGGGCTCTGGAACTGCTCTTTACCGGTGACATGATCGATGCGGCACAGGCCTATGAAATGGGGCTGGTAAACAAGGTGGTGCCTCAGGAAAAACTGCTCGAAACAGCCATGGAGATGGCGACCAAGATCATCAACAAAGGCCCCTATGCGGTGCGCCAGGTCAAGGAAGCCGTGCGTAACGGCCTGGAGATGGATCTCGACCGGGCCAATCAGTATGAGACCGAACTCTTTGGACTCTGCTTCGCCAGCCTGGACCAGAAAGAGGGGATGTTGGCCTTTCTGGAAAAGCGGCCGGCTAATTTTGTCGGCCAGTAGTCAAGGCGAGCACCTGCAACCTGAATGATTCACAGAGGAGTCGATAATGATATTTGAGCTGACAGACGAACACAAATTGATGCGTCAGATGGTGCGGGATTTTGCCGAAGCCGAGATTGCCCCCGGCGCGGCAGAGCGTGATGAGGCCGAGTCTTTTGACCGGGCACTGATGTACGACAAACTCGGCGAACTGGGCTTGACCGGGATTGTCTTTCCCGAAGAGTACGGCGGCGCAGAGGCCGACTACATCAGCTACGCCATCGCGGTCGAGGAGTTGTCGAGAGTCTGTGCTTCGACCGGGGTCACCCTCTCTGCTCACCTCTCGCTCTGTGCCAATCCGATCTATATGTTCGGTACTGAAGAGCAGAAGCAGCAGTATTTGAAACCGCTAGCCGAGGGCACCAAGCTGGGAGCCTTCGGTCTGACCGAGAACTCCGCGGGTTCAGACGCCGGTGGAACCAGGACCACCGCCACCCGCGAGGGTGATGACTGGGTTCTCAGCGGCAGCAAGATCTTCATCACCAACGGCGGCGACGCCGAGACCTATGTTGTTTTAGCCAAGACCGACAAGGAGGCCAAGAAGCACCGTGGCATCAGTGCTTTCATCGTTGAAAAAGACACCCCCGGTTTCACCTTCGGCAAAAAAGAACAGAAAATGGGGATCCGTTCTTCGCCGACCATGGAGCTGCTTTTTGATAACTGTCGCATCCCTGGCGAGAACCTGCTCGGTGAAGAGGGCCAGGGCTTCAAGATCGCGATGAAGACCCTCGACGGTGGGCGGATCGGCATCGCCGCTCAGGCCCTCGGCATCGCTCAGGGTGCTTTTGAGGCGGCACTGAACTACGCCAAGGAGCGCAAGCAGTTTGATCAGCCGATCGGTAACTTTCAGGGTATTCAGTTTAAACTCGCCGATATGGCGACCGAGATTGAAGCCGCCCGCCTGCTGGTCTATCAGTCTGCTTACCGCGCCAGTGCCGGGCTGCCCTATGGCAAACAGTCGGCGATGGCCAAGCTCTATGCCTCCGATGTCGCGATGAAGGTCACCACCGAGGCGGTTCAAGTCTTCGGCGGTTACGGCTATACCCGTGATTTCCCTGCTGAGCGGATGATGCGTGATGCCAAGATCACTCAGATCTACGAAGGAACCAATGAGGTGCAGCGGGTCGTCATCGGTGCCGAGCTGACGCGAGACTAAGGCTTAAACCAATACAGAAGGAGTTGAAAATGAGTAAGTGGCAGAGCATGTATCAGGAAAAACTTGTTAGCGCCGGGTCCGCTGCTGCAGCGATCGATTCTGGCGATCACATCTGGTTTCCGGTCGGGGTCGGCGAACCACATGCCTTCTTGCAGGCCCTGGTCGACCGCAAGCAAGAGCTACGCGATGTCACAGTTCACTCTATCTTGCCGGTGCGCCCTTGGTATTACGAGCCGGAAACCGCTAAACACATCAAGCACAGCTCATGGTTTACCAGCGGCGCTTCCCGGGCGGCCGTGCAGGGGGGATGGGCCGATTTTACCCCGAACTATTTCCACGAAGTCCCCAAGCTGCTGCGTGAATACTGGGCCGCTGATGCGGTTGGGGTTGTGGTTTCACCCATGGATGAACATGGCTACTTCAGTATGAGTCTCGGCGTCGATTATACCTGGGAGGCCTTGAAGAAAGCACGCAAGGTGATTTTTGAAGTCAACCCACAGGCACCGCGCTGTTTCGGCAATTGCCAGGTCCATATCTCTCAGGTCAGTCATGTGGTCGAATGCAATGAACCATTGCCTGAACTGCCGATCCCGGCTCTCACCGAGGAGGACAAAATCATCGGTGGTTACGTGGCTGAACTGATCGATGACGGTTCGACCCTGCAGGTCGGTTATGGCGGTGTGCCGAATGCCGTCTGCCAGGCGCTTAAGGGGAAAAAAGATCTGGGTATCCATACCGAGATGGTCACCGAGGGTCTGATGGAGCTGGTTGAATGTGGTGCGGCGAATAATTCAAAAAAGACCATCAATCGCGGAAAGTTACTCGGTACCTTCGCCTGGGGATCGAGCCGACTGTACGAATTCATGCATAACAACCCGATGATCGAGATGCACCCGGTCGACTATACCAATGACCCCTATGTCATCGGTCAGCACGATAAGATGATCGCCATCAACGCCACCATCGAGGTCGACCTCTTGGGTCAGTGCTGCTCCGAGTCGATGGGTTCCAAACAGTATAGTGGGACCGGCGGCCAGGCCGATTTCTTCAAGGGCGCCAATCGTTCCAACGGCGGCAAGGGCTTTGTCACCACGCCGGCCACGGCCAAGAAGGGCAGCCTTTCGCGGATCGTTCCGACATTGCAGCCCGGTGCGATGGTCACGACCAGCAAGAATGACGTCGACCATGTCGTCACCGAATTCGGCGTCGCAAAACTGCGCGGCCAGACCGCCCGCCAGAGAGCAACCGCACTAATCAGTGTTGCTCATCCAGATTTCCGCGGGGAATTGACCGAAGCGGCCAAACGGATGAACCTGATCTGATCTTGAACTCAGTCGAGCGGGTCGCCATAGCCGCGGCGACCCGCTCGACCTTTTTGAAATCGGCATCGATTCGGTCGACTGTTCGATGGCTTTACGGGTCATGCTCTGGGGAAAGCTGGCCAGCGCGTGGAAGCTGGAGCAACTGGAATCGATGGTTGACGAGGCGACCCTCGACCAACTGGAGAATAAAATGCAACGGATACTCAAAGGGGAGCTCAAGCGGCGTGTTCTGGTGAACCTGCTCGATAGCTGATCCTAGGAGGCTGTCGGACTTACCGAACCGCAGCGAAAATTTGGACGGTTGAGATCAGATTTTGGCTCGTTTGCAGGCTCATAGCCGTAGCTATGGTGCAAAAAGGAGCTGTAATATGGGCCAAATGGCCGGATTTGCAGCCGGGTCGTGAATAGTCCGACAGCCTCCTAGGGTTCAGAGTCTTTACTCACTCTCTCTGCTTTGGCCTGAGACCCCCTGGTGGGCTTGGGACCAGGAACCCTCTCCCGGCCTAAACCGGGAGAGGGTCAATACAGGGGGGTGCCGACCAGAGGTCACTCGTGAAACAAGCGTGTCAGGCGTAGGCCGTTATTGGAGGCGATATTGAACCTTGCAGAGATGATTGACCAGACAGAATTCGAACCGGCCCTGGATGATGAATATGGCGAAAGCTGGACTGCCTTTATCGACCGGGAGCTGAAGGTTCTTTCGACCAACGAACATTGCCGGACACTCTTTGACTGGTTGCCCGATGAAATCGTTGGCAAACGGCTGGGTGATCTGGTCAATCTCGCCCCCCTTACCTCCCTGGTTGTGGCCGGTTTCTGTTTCAAGTCCAAGCTGATTATTATCCATGGAAGACTGCTTGAATGCAGCTATGTTCCGATCCAGGAGAATGGTAAATCGATCGGTGGCTTTTTGTCCCTGATCGAAGGGGATGAATCGACTCTATACCCTTATGGGGATAAATTAGAAGCATTGCCGATCGATATCGCCCAATCGTTGGGACCGCTGACCGATATCGTCCAGGACGGTCTGATCGTCGTCGATCGGCAGGGCATCATTACCCTGGCAAATCAGCACTTTGCCGATGTGGTGGGTGCGCGGGCGCAGGATATGATTGGTCATCATATCCTCGAGGTCTATACCGATTCGCAAAATTCCCGGCTACCGACGGTGATGGAGACCGGCCAGGCGGAAGTCGGCTGGCCACACCTGATCAACGGCAGGGAGGTTGTCGGCTGTCGCTATCCGCTGTTCCGGGATGGTGAGGTCGTTGGCGCGCTCGGGCGGATCCTGTTCCGGGATGTGCGTGAGGTGGCGCTGCTCGCTGAGCAGATCAATACATTGATGGGGCAAGACTCGAAGGTCCCACCGAAAATCTCCAAACACTGTGACTTCAACTACGATGTCAACAGTATCGTCGGTAACAGCAAGTCGATGCAAAAACTCAAGGAGACGATGACCCGGGTGGCCAAGCGCGGGTCGAGTGTCCTGCTCAGCGGTGAGAGCGGCACCGGCAAGGAGCTGTTGGCTCACTCGATCCATGCCGCCAGTCCCCGCCGTTACGGTCCCTTTGTTAAGGTCAATTGTGCCGCCATCCCGGAACATCTATTGGAATCGGAGCTCTTTGGTTATGCCGATGGAGCCTTTACCGGTGCGCGCAAGGGGGGACAGATCGGTAAGTTTGAACTTACCGATGGAGGAACGCTCTTTCTCGATGAAATCAGCGACATGTCGATAGCGATGCAGGCAAAGCTATTGCGGGTTCTGCAGGAAAAAGAGGTCACGCCCTTGGGCAGTGATGAAACGCGGAAGCTTGATGTCCGCATCCTTACCGCCACCAACGTTAACCTCGAGAAGCTCGTCGAGCAGGGCAAGTTCAGAAGTGATCTGTACTACAGGCTGAATATTGTGCCGATCCTGGTGCCGCCATTGCGCCAGCGGGTAGAGGATATCCCTTCAATCGTTGAACATTTTATCGACACCTTCAATGAGGAGTTCGGCCTCAGGGTCAAGGGCTTAGCCCCCGAGGCCTGGGAGATAATCAATCGCTACCGCTTTCCCGGCAATATTCGCGAGCTGCGTAATATTGTCGAGAGTGCATTCAATATGGTGCAGGGAACACAGATAAAAAGGTCGGATCTGCCAGATTATCTGCTCCAGGATGCGGTTCGCTTGCCGAGCAAACCCGAAGATATTCTCGTCGGTGCCGGGTTTGATCACCAGAGCGGTAACTTGCCGCTCTCCCATATGATGGATGAAGTAGAGCGCTATCTGATCGACGCGGCGATAGAGCAGGCGGGCGGGAATAAAAACGCGGCCGCCACCCTGCTTGGCATATCCCGACCCGGCATCTATAAAAAACTACAAAAACACCGGCCTTAGCAGCCTGTCGGACTTGCCATGAACCGGCTGCTAGGAGCCTGTAACTACAAACCTTATTTGGTGGACAAAATATAGAACACTGCTTGTCGCCGTCCTTGCTCTTGGTTATTGGATCATCTGGGATGAATATTGGGTAGCACTGCCTATCAGCGGTTTTTGCTCGCATGAGTATGAACCAAAAGGAGAGAACCTTGAAGATACAGGCAACGGTAGAGCAGGAGGGAAAATGGGACTGCTTAAGGACATAAAAGTATTGAATCTAGCGGTCAATCTGCCAGGACCGGCTGCTGCACGGCGCCTCAAAAACTGGGGTGCGCAAGTGCTCAAGGTGGAACCTCCCGGCGGTGACCCGATGGAACAGTATAACGCTGACTGGTACAAGGATTTATCTGCAGGTCATGAAGTGGTTAGACTCGACCTTAAGGCAGCCGAAGGCCGAGAGCGGCTCCTGCTGTACCTTCAGGAGTGCGACCTGTTGATCACGGCCAATCGACCGGCCGCCCTGGAGCGCCTGGGGCTAGGCTGGGCCGAGCTACATCAGAAATATCCCCGTCTTTGCCAGGTAGCTATCGTAGGCTACCCCGCACCCCGCCAAAACGAAGCGGGCCACGATCTGACCTATCAGGCCTCTCTCGGGTTGCTGAACCCACCTCATATGCCCCGCACATTGATAGCTGACATGGCAGGTGCGGAACAGGCCATTGGGGCAGCTCTGGCGCTTCTATTAGCCCGCGAGCAGGGCCAGCAAGGCGGATATGCCGAGATTGCCCTTTCCGAAGCGGCAGCGGCCATGGCTGAGCCTCTGCGCTTCGGCACCACCGCGCCGGGTGCGCTGCTCGGTGGTGGCATCCCCGAGTACAACATCTACCCAGCGCGCGAAGGTTGGGTTGCGGTAGCGGCGCTGGAGCCTCATTTCAAAAAGCGCCTGGAGGAAAACTTGGGCGATGGAATCAGCAAAGGCGAGCAGTATGGCGCCATCTTTAAAACCAAGACCGCCGAACACTGGCAGGACTGGGGACAAAAGCTGGATATCCCCATCGTTGTCGTCAAAGGCCCCTGACAGCCTTATGCCTTCCTGAAGGGACTGGCTCCGCAAGGTGCCTGTCCCTGTCTGTTCCATGGTTTGGACCACAAGAGCCTCTTCTTGCATTAACCGACCAATGCGCCGGCGACTGACGGTGGTCTCTGCTTTTTTAAGATGTCACGCTCCTCCTTTAGCTGAGCGTTTTCGCGGCGGAGGCGCTTCAACTCGTCATACTGATGATTTCCCCCAGAACCCTTATTGGTCGGAGGTTCTGGTTGGTGATATTTTTTTATCCACGTGTACAGAGAGTTAGCATTAACCCCCAGATCCCTTGCCATCTGGGCGACAGACTGCTCGGACTCAACTGCCAAATTGACGGCATCTTGTTTAAA
>JAAXQE010000053.1 GCA_012974425.1 Geopsychrobacter sp. | reverse complement strand
AAGAACCGCAGGTTGAAATTGTCAGCCGCAAACGGGAGGTTATCTCACTGGTCCTGTATGGCGATCAGAGCGAGCAGGTATTGCGTGGCCTGACCGATGATTTTCGCAACAGCCTGCTCCAGAACCCGTCGATCACCCAGGTCGAACTCTCTGGGACTCGCCCCCTGGAAATCTCCATCGAAATTCCCCAAGAACAGTTGCGCGCCTACAATCTGACCCTCGCTCAGGTTGCCCAGACCCTGCGTGAAGGAGCGGTCGAACTTCCGGGCGGCGGGATAAAAACCAGCGCTGGTGAAATCCTGGTGCGCATGCAAGAGCGGCAAGATTACGCGAGCGATTTTGCCAAACTGCCGATCCTGACCAACAACCGCGGCAGCCAACTGCTGCTCGAGGATATCGCCGTCATCAGCGACGGCTTTGAAGAGACCGACCGCTATGCCGAGTACAACGGCAAGCGGGCAGTGATGCTCGATATCTATCGGGTCGGGGAGCAGACCCCGATCGAGGTCGCCGATGCGGCTCTGGCAGAAATGGCCAGCCTGCAACAGCAGTTGCCGCCGGGCATAGAAGTGGCCGCACTCAACGATCGCTCACAGGTCTTTCGGGACCGGCTCGATCTCTTACTCGACAATGCCTATCTTGGCCTCGCTCTGGTGCTGGTACTGCTCGGTATTTTCCTTGAGGCGCGCCTCGCCTTCTGGGTGACCATGGGGATTCCGATCTCGTTTCTGGGCGCCTTTCTGATTCTGCCCCTGCTCGGGGTGAGCATCAACATGATCTCGATGTTCGCCTTTATCATCGCCCTGGGGATTGTCGTCGACGATGCCATCGTGGTCGGCGAGAACGTCTACAAGTTTCGCCAGCAGGGCCTGTCGCCGCTAAATGCCGCGATTGCCGGCGCACGGGAGGTGGCGATGCCGGTCACCTTCAGCATCCTTACCAACGTGGTCGCCTTTATGCCGCTCTATTTTGTCCCCGGTCATATTGGCAAGATTTTCCAGGTGATCCCGGTGGTGGTTATCACCGTTTTCCTGGTTTCGCTGATCGAGTCGCTGTTTGTTCTGCCGGCCCACCTGGGCCACCTGAAAGATAATCGGCGTGGCGGTTGGATGGGAGCACTGCATAAATTCCAACAGCGCTTCAGCAATGGGTTTATGCGGCTGATCAAGCAGTACTACGCCCCTTTCTTGCAACTGTTGTTGCGACACCGTTACCTGAGCCTGGCGGTTGCATCTGCGGTGTTGATTCTGACGGTTGCGCTGGTGCTCAGCGGGCGGATGGGGATGACCCTGTTTCCACGCATCGAATCCGATTATGCCAAGGTGACGGTGACCCTGCCATACGGCTCGGCCGTGGAACAGACCGAAGCGGTGCGTGATCGACTGTTGGCCAGCGCCGCACAGGTGGTCGAACAATCAGGTGATCAGCAGCTAGTGGTCGGGACCTTCGCCGATCTCGGCAAAGCGGGCAGCCACACGCTGGAGATCAAGGCGTTTCTGGCCGAGCCTGAACGGCGAACCCTCTCTACCGAGGAATTTATCAATCAGTGGCGCAAAGCCAGTGGCGAAATCAGCGGCCTGGAATCGCTGATGTTCCAGTCCGACTCCGGCGGGCCCGGTGCCGGGAAATCCCTCACCGTTGAGTTGAGTCACACCGATCTGGATACCCTGGAGCAGGTTGGACAGGATCTGGCTGAAGTGCTGGCCGGTTACGCGATGGTCAAGGATATCGATGACGGCTTTGCTCCAGGCAAGGAGCAGCTCGATTTTGCCATGCGTCCGGAAGCTTTGAGCCTCGGCCTGAGTGCGCAGGATGTCGCCCGGCAGGTGCGCAACGCCTATGACGGTGCGGAAGTTTTACGCCAGCAGCGCGGCCGTAACGAGGTTCGCGTGACGGTGCGACGGCCGAAGAGCGAACGGATCTCGGAATACGACCTGGAAGAGATGATCCTGCGCAGTCCCTCCGGCAGCGAAATTCCGCTGCGCGAAGCGGTCGATATCGAGCGTGGGCGAGCCTATACCAGCATCGATCGTCGCGACGGGCGGCGGGTTATCAGTGTCAGCGCCGATGTCAGACCGGCGGAGCAGGCCGGGCAGATTCGCAGCGCCCTGCAGGCGGAAAGTCTGCCACAGTTGGCCGAGCGCTACCCCGGCCTTGTTTTCAGTTTCGAGGGCAAGCAGGCCGATATGGCGGAGAGCATGTCGAGCCTCTTTCTCGGTCTGGGACTGGCGATGCTGATGATCTACGGCCTTCTGGCCATCCCCTTCCGCAGTTACCTGCAACCGATGATCATCATGCTCAGTATCCCCTTCGGCATCGTCGGCGCGGTAATCGGACATCTGCTGCTCGGGTACAGTTTGAGCGTCATGAGCATGTTCGGTGTGGTGGCGCTCTCCGGGGTGGTGGTCAACGATTCCCTGGTGCTGATCGACTTCGCCAACCGCCAGCGCCAAAATGGTGCGTCTGCATTCTCTGCCGTGGTGGAGTCTGGAATCCTGCGTTTTCGACCGATCCTGCTGACCACCCTGACCACCTTCTGCGGGCTGATGCCGATGATCTTCGAGACCTCGCGCCAGGCCCGGTTCTTGATCCCCATGGCGATTTCACTCGGCTTCGGCATCCTCTTCGCCACCCTGATCGCCCTGCTGCTGGTGCCCTGCCTCTACCTGATCGTCGAGGATCTACGCCAACTCGTGCAACCTAAAGCAACCCAGCCGAACGGCGCCAACGCGGGGCAAATAGCGGATTTATGCGAATCGCAATCCCTGCGGCGCGGCTGACCGAGCTCAACAGAAGATGCCCGACCCCGATATCAGCCTTAACCCGCCCGCACAGACGACAATAGCCGCTTGTGCGGGCGGGCCTGCGGACGAGAATCCCTCAAAAAACCATTTACAAAACTTTACACTAGGCACACAGCTCTTAACCCACGCTTTAGATTGTTTTCCCTATGCTTTAGTCATCAATAACCCAGAGAAAAGGAGAACACTTTATGACGAATCGTATCTTTATCAGCAGCATGATCATCGGAGGACTGTTACTCACCGCCATCTATACCCAGGCGATGAGCGAACCGGACCTGTTAAGCGACTCGACTGACTTCACGGCGGAGATGGCGCTCGATACGGGACAGTATGGCAAACGTCAGGGGCACAGACTCGCAATGATGACAACGCTCCTGGACCTGAGCGCTGACCAGCAGCAACAGATCGCACAACTCTTCAGCGCGACAGGTGACGCCCATACAAAGGCACGCGAGGAGATGCGCAGCACAGGCGAGGCCCTGAACGAACTGAAGCATGCCCAGCCTTTCGACGAAGCCGCCTTTCGCAACCTGGCCAAACAGCAGGCCGACAAGCGGATCGACAACATGGTGGAGCGGTCCAAGACCAGGCAGCAGGTATTCGAGATCCTGACCCCGGAACAGCAAGAAAAGGCCGAGGAACTCCGTGGATTGATGGGGAAGAAGGGCAAGGGGAAAAACAGAAAGTGTTCCTAACTTAGGACCCTCTCTGTCAACTGCAGGAACCGGGTGGCCTCTGCCTCCGGCTGGACGGTTCCTGCAGTTATTCTTTGCGCCCAAAAAGGAGAGAAAAGATGCAGCCGTTCCCTTGCGAGCTCTTCGAGCTTGAATAGTTTTACCAGCCCCGGCCAATCCTGAAACCGAACGACCTCTTCCATCTTATCTTCCGGTTGGACTGTCTGCGCTATCTGGCTGACTGGGGCCAACCAGTCA
>JAAXQE010000052.1 GCA_012974425.1 Geopsychrobacter sp. | reverse complement strand
GGGCCAACCAGTCAGAGGGCGGACCCTGAACCACAGTTTTTCGTTTCTCTTAATGCATATCGGCAACCAGCAAGCAAAAGGAGGAACTGGCGGACCAAGAGGCTCTCCCACCTTAAAGCCCTACCTAACCATTTTTCAGAGGTGCATTGTTTCCTGTACAGCTCAATATACTGTCCCCGAAATTCGTCCCGGGTCCGTCAGTCTCTACTTAAACGAGCCCCTCTCATCAAGAACTTGCCTGACGGCAACGGCGAGTTCCTCAGCATCCACAGGTTTCATGCAGAAGGCTCGAATGCCCAGGGCCTTAGCCTCTTCCGCGGAAACCTTGGCGCTGTAACCGCTACAGAGAATGATGGGAAGCTCCGGTCTGATCTCCAGCAGCTTGCTCGACAGTTCGGCCCCGGACATCTCCGGCATGGTTTGGTCGGTGATGACCAGGTCGAACTTCTGCGGATTTGCCCTGAAAATATCAAGAGCGTCAACACTGCTCGTTGCGCTGGTTGTGCGGTATCCCTGACCGTCTAAAAGTTCACAGCATATGGCTGCGAGTGACTCCTCGTCATCAACGACAAGAATCCTTTCTGTGCCGCTTGGCGACAACCCTGCGGAGCCTTTCTTGGCTATCACTCCAGTTTTTTCGGCCATCGGAAAGTAAACATTGAAGGTTGACCCCAGACCAGGTTCGCTATCTACGGAGATGAAGCCGCCATGCTGCACAACGATACCATGGGTTACCGACAGACCCATGCCGGTTCCATGGCCGGTGGGCTTTGTGGTGAAGAATGGATCAAATATTTTATCCAGGGTCTGCATATCCATGCCGGGGCCGGTATCACAGACGGATAACCTTGCGTATCTGCCAGCCTGCAGGTCACTCCCGTGCGGGATGTCCTTGGCGGAAAGCGCGACTACTTCCAGATTGACCCGCAAGAGTCCCTTCTCATCCATAGCCTGCAGCGCATTGGTACAGAGATTGATGAAGATCTGCTGCAGTTGGGTCGAATCGCCGTTGATGACAACCCTGGTGTTATCCAGGGTATTCAGAATTTCAATTGTCGCAGGCATGGTGGAACGCAACAATTTCAGGGCATCCTTAATGGCAGTGTTGAGATCGACAGGAACGAATTCAGGAGGCTCCTGACGGCTGAATGCCAGGATTTGCTTAACCAGGTCGGTTGCACGCTGAACCGCCCCCTTGATATGTTCCAGGTTCTTTTCAGCGGGGATTTGGGTTGCTTGCTTGCGTTGGATGATAGCCAGGTTGCCGATGATAATGGCGAGCAGGTTGTTAAAATCATGGGCGATCCCGCCTGCCAGGGTGCCGATGGCTTCCATCTTCTGGGTCTGGCGAACCTGTCCCTCCAGGGCCTCTCTCTTCTTCTCGGCCTGCTTGCGTTCAGTCAGATCAAGCCCCAAGGCCCAGTTTTGCTTGCCGACAGCACTAAATCCCCAGGATATGTGTTTAAGCGAGCCGTCCTTACAGGCGACAACAACATCCATAGGCTCAATTTCCGAGCTTGTCTCAATGGCATGTTCTACCTTTTCTTGCCATTCCTGCATGATTAGCTGGCGATAATTTTCATCGGGATAGGCCAGAGGCCACCAGTGCGCGACGCTTGGTACTTCCTCCATGCTGTAACCGAATAATTTCGTAAAGGCTGGATTAATATATTCCGCTTTCTGTTCGATTCCCGACGACATGTAGATGGCAAGGGGCGAAGTGTCCGCCAACGCCCGGAACTTCTCTTCGCTCTTACGCAGAGATTCTTCCGCCTGCTTTCGGTCGCTGATATCCTGGCAAAACCCTATCGCCTTGACGACATTCCCCTGCCCGTCGAAAATCAAATCAGCTCTTTCTCTGACCCAGGTCGTGCCGCCTGCACCGACCAGGCGGTGTTCTATATCGTAAGACCCACCATCTTGCAGTGCGGCTTGCCATTCTCTTTGGACATATTCAAGATCCTCAGGATGGATTTTTTGCAAAAACAGCGCATAGTCCATGGGACTGCCCAGAGGAACACCAAAGATGCGGTAGCACTCGTCGGTCCAAACCAGATGGTTGCTTGTCGTATCGAGTTCCCAGGTGCCGACGTGCCCGAGTTCTTGAGACCTTTCGAGGAGTTCCTGCTGATCGCTTATTTGGCGTGTGGTTCTTTTCCGCTCGGCAAGATCCTGCTCCAATTCCAACGTTTGTTCTTTGACCTTTTGAGCCAAGTAACATTGGCGATTGGCAATTGTGTAGATGAGTGAAAGCAACAATCCGGCAGCGACTAAAAAAAACATGTTGAATAGGTCGTACTGTTTTCGCTGTGGGCTCGCCAAGACTTCACTCGGCAGGATTCCGATCTCCCAGAATCCATCGGGTAAATCGAGACGATATGAAATTGAATTTGCCGTAAAGGCCTGGCGCGATCCGTAAAAAATTTCGCCGTCAGCAGAACGCAGACCAACGCCGGGCAGAGCCTGCAACGAGTTCAACTCAGCTTCGACAAACGCAGGGGGCAGGTCCAGAACCATTGTCGTCAGCCCCCAAAATCTATCCCCGCGAAAAACAGCCTTTCTGGCCACGAGGCCGAGGCCTCCCTGTCTTAACAGGTAAGGTCCACTCAAGGTTATTTGCCGCGTCTTTAGAGCGCGTTGGACATCCGCCCTGACGTTGGGTCGAGGATCATCAATAAGGTCATGCCCGATGACCTTTTCATTGCCTGCTAAAGGGTCCACATAGCTGATTACCCCATCGGGGGCCAAGCCAAAGTTGCGAATCCCGCTGGTTCCGGTCGCCAGGGCACTGGCAAAGGTTGCGAAATGTAAATCCAACTGCTCTTTATTGGGGTGGGCAAGGGCGAAGGCATAGAGCCCTTCGAGAAGGGCAAAGCGCTTTTGGATGACGTTATTGAGCGCAGTCGCCTGATGAGCAAGCTGCGCCGCATGTTGCGCCACTTGCCCTTCGTGGAGATGTTTTTCATACTGAGAACTAATAAAGAACCAAACAAAAAGAAGAATGAGCGCGCTGGGGATCAGGATCATGAATCTAACATTGCGCAAAAAGCTTCCCATGATTACCTCGGGCAATGGCATGTGGCGTTTATGATGCTGAAAGGTCGTCCTGGACTGCTCTGGGCGAGTATTATCTCCACAGCAGGGGTCTGCATACGGGTCTTAATCTCGCTCTCAACTCTGCTGGCCAGCCAGGGCGATAATAAGCATAACCTAATCAGCTCGGGAGTCAAAGGTTGCACATGTCCTTTTTGATGACGAGTGTTGAATGGCAAGC
>JAAXQE010000283.1 GCA_012974425.1 Geopsychrobacter sp. | reverse complement strand
TGTGGTCCATGGCGCCGGTCGGTTCATCCATGAGCAGGATCGAGGGATTCTTGATGAAGGCCCTGGCCAGGGCGACACTCTGCCGTTGTCCGCCCGAGAGGGATTCGCCCCGTTCGCCAATCAGCATGTCAAACCCTTGCGGGTGGGAATTGATGAAGTCGAGCAGGCCTGCAGCACGCGCGGCCTCGATAATCTCGGCATCCTCGACCAGCGGGTTGGCGAGGCACAGGTTGTCTTTCATCGATCCGTAAAACAGGGTGACATCCTGCGAGACATAACCCACCGCACGGCGCAACTCGGCAGGGTCGATCTGGCGCATGTCGATGCCGTCGATGGCAATGCTGCCGGCGGATGGCTGGTAGAGGCTGAGCAGCATCTTCAGCAGGGTCGATTTGCCTGCCCCGATCCGGCCGAGAATCGCTACGTGTTCGCCCGGTTTGATCGAGAGGGAGAGATCGCGCAGGATGGTGGTTTCCTGGTTTGGATACTGGAAATCGACGTCCTTGAAGGCGACCCCCCCGTCAAACTGTGGACGGGAGATGAAACTGGTTTCCGCTGGGCGCTCGACCGGTTGAGCCAGGATCTCATTGAGCGAGCGGAAGGCGGTGGTGGCATGGTGGTATTGGGTCAGCAGCCCGGCAACCTGGCTGATCGGGGCCATGGCGCGTGAGGAGAGCATCGAACAGGCGATCAGCCCCCCCATGGTGAGCTGATTGTCGGCAATCTGGTAAACCCCAACGATGATAATGACCACATTGACGCTTTGTGAGACCCAGGCCGCCATATTCATGGTCCCGCTCGAGAGCAGGCGCAAGCGGTTGGAGATTTGGGCCAGGTAGGCCACGCTGGTCTCCCATTTGGTCTGCATGCGCCCCTCGGCGCCGAGGGATTTGAGCGTCTCCAGGCCGACCAGACTTTCGATCAGGGTCGCATTGCGCTGGGCCCCGGCCCGATAGGTCAATTCGGTGAGTTCTTGCATTTTGCCCTGTATGATCAGGGCGGAAATTATGACCAGTAACAAGCCGATCGCAATCGGGATGGTCAGGGGCCAGGAGATCAGGCCGATGACCAGCAGAAAGATCAGCGAAAATGGCAGGTCGATGAAGGCGGTGACCGTTGCGGAGGTAATAAAATCGCGCACGGTTTCAAAGGAGCGCAGGTTGGAGGCGAAGGAGCCGGCCGAGAGCGGTTTGTGTTCCAGGCGGGTGCCGAGAACCCGTTCCATGATGAAGGAAGAAAGCTTCACATCGACCCGTTTGCTGGCCAGATCGAGAAAATAGCTGCGCATGGTGCGCAACAGGATATCTCCGATCAGAACGATCGATACCCCGCTCGCCAGCACCCAGAGGGTGTCAAGCGCCTGGTTTGGCACCACCCGATCATACACGTTGCGGACGAAGAGCGGCATTGCCAGGGCGAATAGACTGACCAGGAAGGCGCCGAGCAGCACGTCACGGTAGAGGGGCATGTTCTCGCCGAGCACGCTCCAGAACCAATGGCGATGTTTTGCCGGGCCTACTTCGGCGCCGCGCGCGTCGAAGCGGAAGCGCGGGCGCAGGTAGATGGTTCGGCTTATGTATTCAGGGATCAACTCTGCCAGTGGGATGCTCTGGCTGGAGTCGCCCAGTTCGGGATAGGCGATCAGGCAGGTCTCGGCTTGCAGGTCGATTTCATGGAGGATGCAGGCGCGCTGATCCTTGAGAAGCAGGATCGCCGGCAGCAGTTTCTGGTTGATTTGCGGAAGGCTGGTTCGAACCAGGTTGGCGGCAAAGTGCGCGCGTTTGGCGATGCGCTCCACCAGTTGCGGTGTGACCGCCTGACCGGCCAGGGGCAGCCCGGCCAGCGCCGCTTCACGCGTGATGCCGGATTCGTGGTGTTTGAATAGCTGCAGCAGGCATTCAAGCAGCGCATCGCTCGGAGCATCGAGCGGTTTTGTTCCTGCCGACAATTGTTCGTCTGATCCCGCCATGTATGATCTTTGCTGTTTTATGGTTTGTGCTTATTGCCTGTTTTCATCACTGAATTGCTGAGCCGTGACGAGGTGGGCGACAACGCGTCGGTTCTTGGCTTTAGCTGTTTCGGTTATATTGTCTGTAATCGGTTTCCTTGAGCTGTGCCATGTTACGACAACTCGTGATGGATTGATATTAAATTTTTCTATTAGTAGGTCGCGGACTGCACGA
>JAAXQE010000269.1 GCA_012974425.1 Geopsychrobacter sp. | reverse complement strand
CTAGTTTATTGAATTGATGGCAGGTGCGAAGCGAGAAAAAAGCCACGCACAGATATTTTGCATTGTGAGTTTTTCACGCCTCACGCCTTATGATTATTCCCGCGTCCTCAACAACAGATAAACCCCGAGGAGCAGAAAGATTAGGTTCGCCGCCCAGCCCGCAACAAATGGCGGGAGAGCACCGGAGTAACCGAAGGCCAGCGCGATGGACTGGAGCAGGAAGTAGCCGACTCCAACCGCCAGACTCAGGCCTATTCCTAATGCGATGCTGCTGCCGCGGCCACGGCTCAAGGAGAATGGGACGCCCAGGAAAGCCATGATCAGGCAGGTGAAGGGGGCGGCCAGGCGGGTCTGGAGATCAACATCGAGACGGGTGCTGTCAAAGCCTTCGGCAGAAAGTTTTTGGCTGCTGTGCCAGAGGTCGATAGCGCTCTTTAGGCCGCGTTGTTCTGCGTCCCGGATAAAGTCTGCCGGCGCTCGCCCGAGGTCGATGGTCTGGTTTGTGAGTTGGATTGTTGACTCTAGGTCGCCGAAATTCTGATCGAAAGAGTGGCTCTTGAGGGTTTGGGCCTGCCAGTGGCCATTGCGGTAGTAGAGCTCAGGGATCTGCAGGCGCTGGTGCAGGAGGAAGTCGTTGCCCAGTTCATAGACTGATATCCCTTGCAGGAGCTGTTTTTCGGGGAGGGCGTGGGCGACGTGGATGATGCGGTTGTCGTCGCGATACCATATTTTGTCGCTGTTCAGGGAGGGCTCAGGTCTGCCTTGGAGTTGATAGTCGAGTAAGCGTGTCAGCTGCCTGGTGTTTAATGGAGAGATGAATTCGTTTATTAAAAGATAGGCTGCTGAGATGACAACAACGGCCAACACCAGGGGGCGCACAATTCGCCAGAGGCTGAGACCGCAGGCGCGTAGTGCGGTGATTTCGTTGCTGCGACCCAGACCGCCGAGGGTGAGAACCATGCTCATCAAGATCACCAATGGTGCGACCTGCAGGGCGATGAGGGGGATACTGTTGAGTAGATATGCCAGGTACTGGCTCGCACTGGCTTTATGTTCGATGAAGTCACTGGCCTTTTCAAAGAAATCGACCAGCAGGTAGATGCCGATGCAGGCCATTAGGGTCAGGCCGAGGATGCGCATAAAATGCCGCAGCAGGTAGCGGTCAACCTGTTTCACTTCTGCCCTCCTGTCAAGCGTGAGAGGAGTTGCCCCGGGCGCGGCAGGCAGATCGGTTTCTCTATGGCAGTGCGGTGGATAAAGAAGCTGCCACCGCTAATAAAGAGCAGGTTAGGCAGATGGAGGGCGATGTACGCTGGTAAGGTTCCTGTGCTGGCAAGGGTCTCAGTAATGCTGAGAAGCACGTAGTAACAAAGTGCGATGCCCAGGGCCAGGGCAAAGCCCGCCCCTTTGCCGGAGCGGTTGGATTGCAACCCGAGCGGGATGCCGATCAAGGCGAAGACGAGGGGGGCCGCTGAGGTACTAAAGCGCTTGTGCAACTCAGCCGCAAGAATGTTGCTCTGGCGGGGGTTGAGCGCATTGTTGCGCGCGGAAATAAGTTCTTGCGGCGTATACTCCCCTTTGGATTTGGAGCGGGTCGAAGACTCTGTCAGCCCTTCTCCGAGATCCAGATTTATATTGTAAGTGTTGAAGCCGATGGTCTGATAGCTCTCTTTTTCACCCGTGGCCAGGTGATGTATGGTTCCCTGTTGCAGGTGCAGACTCAGGGTCTGGCGCTGGGGGTCCTTGATGAATCGGCCCTGACGGGCAAAGATGTTCACCGGTTTTTCTGCCGAGCGTTCATCCGAGATGAAGACGTTTAGCATCTGGTCACGCTTATCGTCTAGGGTTTGTGCGTAGATGATAAGGCCTTCAAAGCTGTCATTGAAGACACCGGCCTCAACGCCGATACTGGCACGATCCGAGGCTATGGCGAAAATCTGTTCGCGGAATGCGGTTTTGCCGGCGGGCTTGCCGAACAGGATCAGTCCGCCGGTCACCATAGAGCAGGCCACGGAAAAGAGCAGAACCGGAACCAGCAGGCCGTAAAGGCTGACCCCGCTCGATTTAAGCGCGATGAACTCGCCATCGGCTGAGAGTCGCCCGAAGGCGAGCAGGACGCCGAGCAGGAACGAGAGGGGGATGGCGATGCTGAGGAAGGACGGCATCAGGTAGCTCATCAGTTTAAGGATGCTGCCGAGCGGGACTCCCTTGTTGACCACCATTTCGGCGAGTTTAGGGAGTCGACTCATTGTCAGGATGAAGGTAAAAATCACCAGACCGAGCAGTGTCGGGGTGAGGACCTCGCGGAAGATATAGTGGTTGATGCGTCTTGTTGCCATGGGCGGCATCTTATTACAGCCGCATCAAACTGTAAATAATCGAGATGCAGAATCAGGAGCCCAAAAGCCGAATTTTTTCTTGATCAGGGTCTGAACTCATGGTATAGACCACGGGTTAATCATCACGCACGCTTTCTGACTGTTGCAGTGGTCTCGGGCAGGGCCTGAGTCTGTGACGGGATGACGAGAGCGGAGGACAAAAAACCGAACACACAAGGAGCAGTAAGATGGCACAAGTAGGCATGAAACAATTGTTAGAAGCTGGCGTTCACTTTGGTCACCAGACCAAGCGCTGGAACCCGAAGATGAAGCCCTATATCTTTGGCGCTCGTAACGGCATTTACATTGTCGATCTGCAGAAGACCGTACGTTACTTCAAATCGGCTTATGAGTTCATTCAGGAGACCGTTGCCGCTGGCGACAAGGTTCTGTTTGTTGGCACCAAGAAGCAGGCCCAGGGCGCTATCGCTGAAGAGGCACTCCGTTCAGAGCAGTATTTCGTCAACAACCGCTGGCTCGGCGGCATGCTGACCAACTTCGCCACTATCAAGAAGAGTATCGATCGTCTCAAGAAGATCGAAGTTATGGCGACTGACGGTACTTTTGACAAGATCACCAAGAAAGAGGGTCTGCAGTTGGAGCGTGAGCGCACCAAGCTGGAAAAGAACCTCGGTGGTATCAAGCACATGGTCAAGCTGCCAGGTGCAATTTTCATCATTGACCCCAAGAAAGAAGCTATTGCCGTACAGGAGGCCAACCGTCTTGGTATTCCGGTTGTTGCTGTTGTTGATACCAACTGCGACCCTGATGGCATCGATTACATCATTCCAGGTAACGATGACGCAATCCGCGCTATTCGTCTGTTTGCATCGAGCATGGCTGATGCTTGTGACGCAGGCCGCAAGATGCGTGCAACTGCCAAGCAGACCGCTGCTGAAGGTAAGGACCCCGTTGAGGTGATCCCTGTGGCTAAGGCCGCCGAAGCTGCTCCTGCTGTTGAAGCTGCTCCTGCTGTTGAGGCTGCTCCTGCTGTTGA
>JAAXQE010000268.1 GCA_012974425.1 Geopsychrobacter sp. | reverse complement strand
CTGCTCCTGCTGTTGAAGCTGCTCCTGCTGTTGAAGCTGCTCCTGCTGTTGAAGCTGCTCCTGCTGTTGAAGCCGAAAAAACGGAACCTGCTGCTGAGTAATTCAGCTTTTTAAATTTTGAGACATTCCAACGGCTGGGCAGCAGTGCCCGGCCGTTGGCGTAAACAACTGACAAATATGGTTCTGCCCTTTCTCGTTATAGGGTAGGAACCCCGGTATGGAGGATAGACACGTGAGTATTACAGCATCGATGGTATCTGAACTGCGTAAAAAGACTGGCGCAGGCATGATGGATTGCAAAAAAGCGCTGACCGAAACCGCTGGCAACATGGAAGAGGCTGTCGACTTTCTGCGCAAAAAAGGCCTTTCGGCTGCGGCTAAAAAATCTGATCGTGTTGCTGCAGAGGGCGCTGTCGTTGCCGCTGCTGCTGGCGCAGTTGGTGTGTTGGTCGAAGTCAACGCCGAAACCGATTTCGTCGCCAAGAACGCTGATTTCCAACAGTTCATTCAGGGTATTGCCACCGTTGGCCTCGAGAATGCCGTTACTGATATTGAATCAATCAAGGCTCTGCCGTTCCCCGGGACCGGTCGCACTGTTGCTGAAGAGTTGACCCATCAGATCGCTACCATCGGTGAGAATATGAGCCTGCGGCGCCTCGATCGTTGTGATGCTGGCGAAGGGGTGGTTGTCTCCTATATCCATGGTGCCGGCAAGATCGGCGTACTGGTTGAGCTGAAGACCGCATCGGCTGATGCTCAGGTTGAGGAGCTCGCCCGGCAGATCGCAATGCATGTTGCTGCCGCCAACCCACAATATCTCAAGCGTGATCAGGTCTCTTCCGAGGTTGTCGACAAGGAAAAAGAGATCATGCGGGTTAAGGCTCTCGATAGCGGCAAGCCGGAAAATATTGTTGAAAAGATCATTGCCGGTCAGATCAACAAATACTACGGTGAAGTCTGTCTGCTTGAGCAGGCCTTCGTTATCGACCCTGACCAGACTGTGGGCAAGATTGTCGAGAAGCTCGCCAAGGAACTCGGTACTGCTATCGAACTGAGCAACTATGTTCGTTATCAGCTGGGTGAGGGCATTGAGAAAAAAGTGGACGATTTCGCTGCTGAAGTTGCCTCTCTGAGCAAGTAACCTGTTAATTTTGTCTGGGGATTATCGTGGCTGAAGTCAAATACCGTCGTATACTGCTCAAGCTCAGTGGTGAAGCCTTAGCCGGTGACCAGGGTTATGGCATCTCTCCTGAGGTTATTACCGGGATTGCCGCTGAGATTCGCGAAGTGGTCGCCATGGGAGTCGAAGTGGCTGTTGTGATCGGCGGCGGCAATATCTTCCGTGGCCTGGCTGCTTCTTCCAAGGGGATGGATCGTGCCAGTGCTGATTATATGGGAATGTTGGCGACGGTCATGAATAGTCTGGCTATGCAGGATGCCCTCGAAAAGCAGGACGTGGTCACCCGAGTCCAGTCTGCTATCGATATGCAGCAGATCGCCGAGCCTTACATTCGTCGCCGCGCCGTGCGTCACCTGGAAAAAGGGCGGGTGGTGATCTTCGGTGCCGGAACCGGTAATCCGTATTTCACGACCGACACCGCCGCCAGTCTGCGCGCGATGGAGATCAACGCCGAGGTAATCCTCAAGGCGACCAGGGTCGATGGGATCTATACCGCCGACCCAGCCAAAGACAAAAATGCCGTAAAGCTGAATGATCTGACCTACCTTGAGGTTCTACAGAAAGGGTTGCAGGTCATGGATGCGACAGCCACTTCACTCTGTATGGATAATAACCTGCCGATGATCATCTTTGATCTGACTCAGCGCGGCAACATCATGAGAGTTGTTTGCGGTGAGGCTATCGGCACGATCGTCAAGGGAGCTGAAAAGAATGCTTAAGGATATCCACGAAGAATGCCAGACCGGGATGGAGAAGTCGATCAAGGCTTTGCGTCGCGATATGGCCAGGGTCCGTACCGGTCGTGCATCTACGTCTTTGCTTGATGACGTCAAGATCGATTACTATGGCACACCGACTCCACTGAGCCAGGTTGCCAACCTGAGTGTGCCTGAGCCCCGCCTGATTACCATTCAGCCGTGGGAGAAGAATCTTATCTCTGACATTGAGCGGGCCATCTACAAGTCTGATCTGGGACTCAACCCCTCTTCGGACGGTATCCTTATTCGTCTGCCAATTCCGGCTCTGACCGAAGAGCGGCGTAAGGAGATGGCGAAGCAGGTTCGGCGTATGGGCGAGGATGCCAAGGTTTCAACGCGGACTGCCCGGCGTGACGCCAATGAGACCCTTAAAATGCTCGAGAAAGACAAAGAGATTACTGCTGATGAGCTTAAGCAGGGTGAAAAAGATGTTCAGCAGTTGACTGATGACTATGTTTCCAAGATCGATGCGATCATTAAGGAAAAAGAACAAGAACTGATGGAACTCTGATTTTACAGATTTCCCTTTCAATCAAGGAGAAGTTCGATGGCTCTGAAAATTAACGAAGATTGTGTTTCCTGTGGTACCTGTGTTGACTCCTGTCCTCTGGGAGCTATTGTCGAATCTGGTGATATTTACTCAATCACCGACGAGTGCACCGAATGCCGCGCCTGTGTCGACAGTTGTCCGGTTGATGCTATTGTCGATTGATTTTGTCTGTTGAAATCTGTTTAAAAGGGCGCCCTTGTGGCGCCCTTTTTTGTTGAAAAAGTGTGGCCAGAGATGAGGTTCTTAAAACCTTGCGGGATTTCGACAAGCCATGCTAGTTTTGTCTGCTCCAAAAATGGAATAACAATTTTGCTGCAGGCTATGGACAGCTTGTGAAATATGACGATGCCGAAATCAAATCCAATATTACATCATCTGGCCATCATCATGGATGGCAACGGACGCTGGGCTGAAGAGCGCGGCCTACCAAGGGTCGCCGGACATCAGCAGGGGGTACGCACCGTTGTCGAGATTGTCGATGAATGCGTGCGCCAGAAGATCTCCTGTCTTACCCTGTTTGCGTTCAGTTCCGAAAATTGGGGACGCCCGCAATCAGAAGTAGAGACCTTGATGGCGCTGTTGCTTGAGTTCTTAGCGGCGCAACGTCAGCGGATGTTAGGTGATGGCGTAAGCCTGCGGGTTATCGGTGATCGCAGCCGCTTGTCTGCCGAGGTACAGGTTGCGCTGCAAAAGGCTGAAGAGGAGACCGCCGCAGGCTCAAGGCTGACACTGGTTCTCGCGCTTTCATACGGTGGCCGTGATGAGCTCGTGCGCGCTTCGCGTAAGATTGCCCAACGGGTTGCTGATGGCGAACTCGAGCCTGATGCGATCGGCCCCGCAGACTTTGAGTCCAGTCTCGATACGGCCGGATTGCCAGACCCCGATCTGTTGATCCGCACCAGCGGTGAGTTGCGGATCAGTAACTTTCTGCTCTGGCAACTGGCTTACGCGGAACTCTATTTCGTAGATGCCTACTGGCCAGATTTCGGCCCGCCAGAATTACGTGCGGCCCTTGACAGTTATCGGCAAAGACGCCGACGTTTTGGATTGACTGCGGAACAGACCGCAGAAGGAGAGGGTTTATCAAACAGCGCATCCTGACAGCTCTGATTGCACTACCGCTGCTCTTGGCTTTTCTCTACTATTCGACCCCGGGGGTTTTTGCGCTGGTTGCCGCGATATTCTCTTTGATTGGCCTGCTCGAATTCAATCGGATGGCGCTCTTGGGTGAACGGATTGCCGAACAGTATGTGAGTGCTGTCGCAGGCAGTTTGTTAATCGTCCCCCTCTATTTGCAACGTTTCGATCTGTTGCTGTTTTTTCTGATAGCGACTTTTCTTTTGCTCGCCCTGATGTATCTCTTCAAACTTGGACCCCTTGACCAATTGATCTTTCGTCTTGGTTGGCAGACGATAGGTTTGATCTATGTCCCGCTGTTACTGGGGCATCTGGTCTTGCTGCGTCAACTGCCCGATGGCCGTGGCTGGGTTTTTCTGGTTCTGTTTGCGGTCATGGCCTGCGATAGCCTGGCTTATTTCAGCGGGGTCACTTTTGGCAAGCATAAACTCTACCCGGAGGTCAGTCCCAAGAAGAGTATCGAGGGGAGTCTGGGTGGTTTGGTCGGTTCTTGTCTCGGGGTCTGGTTGGCCGCCGCGCTTTTTCTACCCTCCTTTGGTGCCGAACATGTGATTCTGGTCGGTCTGCTGCTAGGTGTTGTCGGGCAGATCGGTGACCTGTTTGAGTCTTTGCTCAAGCGCGCTTGCGGAGTTAAGGATTCTGGCGGTATCTTCCCTGGGCATGGCGGAATTCTGGATCGACTCGATAGTCTGTTGTTTGCCTTCCCGCTCGCCTATTATCTGGCACGCTTGCTCGCCTGATTTTGCAGCCTGAATTGAAATCGAAAGAAATGGCCAGTAATTCAATAAAAACAATCGCTATCCTCGGCTCAACCGGTTCCATTGGGGTCAGCACTCTTGAAGTCGTCGCGGCTTTTCCCGAGCGTTATCGGGTGGTCAGTCTGACGGCCGGATCGAATATCGCACTGCTTAAACAGCAGATCAGGCAGTTTAGGCCTGAAGTTGTTGCGCTGGCCAACGAGTCTGTCGTTCAGCAGTTACGTGATGAGCTGAGTGATGATTGTCCCGAGATCCTGACTGGTGTTGACGGCCTGGTGAGTTGTGCAACTCATCCTGCGGCCGATATGGTGGTTTCCGCGATTGTCGGTGCGGCAGGGTTGGTCCCGACTATGGCGGCGGTGCGTGCGGGCAAGGATATTGCGCTGGCCAACAAGGAGATTCTGGTTGCTGCCGGTGAACTCTTCATGGATGAGGTCGCGCGCCGCGGTGTCCGTTTGATTCCGGTCGACAGCGAACACTCGGCGATCTTTCAATCTTTGGCCGGACAACGTGGGCAGGATGTTCGTCGTCTGATTCTCACCGCCTCTGGAGGGCCGTTCCGCAACAACTCCCTGGCAGATTTACAGTCTGTCCGCCTTGCCGATGCCTTGGCGCATCCTAACTGGGAGATGGGGCAGAAGATCACGATCGATTCTGCAACCATGATGAATAAGGGCCTCGAGGTGATTGAGGCCCGCTGGCTGTTCAACCTGCCGGCTGAGCAGATTGCGGTTCATATCCATCCCCAGAGCATTGTTCATTCGTTGGTAGAATACTGTGATGGAGCTGTGCTTGCCCAGCTCGGTATCCCCGATATGAAGACGCCGATCGCCTACGCACTCTCATGGCCTGAACGCCTGCCGCTGAAACAGAAGCCCCTCGACCTGTGCCGTTGCGCTGACCTCAGTTTTTCAGAACCGGATATTCAGCGTTTCGCTTGTCTGGGGCTTGCCTATCAGGCCCTTGGGATTGGCGGGACCTGTCCGGCGGTGATGAACGCTGCCAACGAGATTGCCGTGGCGGCATTTTTGGAAGAGAAAATCAGTTTTCTACAGATCCCCGAAATTATTACCCGGGTCATGGATATCCATATGCCTATTACGATTACAGAACTTGAACAGGTCCTGGTGGCCGATAACTGGGGTCGCCAGCAGGCTTCAGCATTAATTACAGAAGGAGTTCGTTGATGACCATTATTGCCGGAATAATCATGCTCGGGATTCTGGTCTTTGTCCACGAGTTGGGACATTACTGTGTCGCCCGTCTGGCCGGGGTGAAGATCCTTAAGTTTTCACTCGGGTTCGGTCCAAAATTGCTCTCGAAGACCTGGGGAGAGACAGAGTATCTCATCTGTGCCATCCCGCTGGGCGGTTATGTTCAGATGCTGGGTGAGGGCGGCGGTGAACAGGGGGAGGATGCCGAGCTGACGGCTGAAGAGCGCAAACGCTCTTTTTCCGACAAGTCGGTTGCCAAGCGCCTGGCCATTGTTGCCGCGGGGCCGTTGATGAACCTTATTCTCCCTTTCATAATATTGCCGATCACCTTCATGGTTGGCGTGCAGCTCCCCGCGTATTTTGATCAGCCCGCCTGCATCGGTTATGTTGCTCCTGGATCAGAGGCGGCTAGCGCCGGGTTCTCTGCCGGGGATTGCCTGCAGAGCCTCAACGGCAAATCCTTAGCCAGTTGGACCGATGCCAATAAGTCACTGGTCGGCTACGCCGGAGAAGAGTTGCGTTTCAGCGTACTGCGCCAAGCTGGCTCTGCTCAGGTCGTTCTGCCGGCCGAAAACGGCAGCCTGGAGGGTCTGCAGTCGATCGGCCTGCTTCCTCAGCAACCGGCGATCATCGGGAGTCTGATGCCCGACATGCCGGCCGCTGCCGCAGGATTGCAGAATGGGGATCGCATCCTGCAGATCTCTGGCAGTGAGATTACCTCCTGGTATGATCTTAAACATTATATTCAGCGTGCCGAAGGTAAGGCCGTGGATGTTTTGGTTGCGCGTGATTCTGCCGAAATGACCCTGCACTTGCAACCACAGTTGCATGAGTCTGGGGCCTGGCTCATCGGTATCGGACCGGAACAGCAGACGGTCAGCAAGAAATTCGGGCCCCTGGCGGCAATGCGTGAAGGAGCCGCGCGGACGGTTGAACTGATCGACCTGACTCTGGTTTTTGTGCAGAAGCTCTTTAGCGGTCATGTCTCAACCAAGAATATCGGCGGACCGATCACGGTAGTTCAGGTCGCCGGGCAGGCCGCACAGACCAATCTGGCAGCGGTCTTGTCGGTGCTGGCCTTTATCTCGATTCAGCTCGGTATCCTTAACCTGCTGCCGATTCCGATTCTCGATGGCGGACACATCCTCTTCTATTCGCTGGAACTGATCTTCCGTAAGCCGTTGTCGGTTCGCGCGCGGGAGATTTTACAGCAGATCGGGCTGGCCCTCTTGCTGATGTTGATGGTTCTCGCCTTCTATAATGACCTTTCCCGAATTTTCTGGTCGAGCTGATAACGATGAAAATTCTTGCCCTCGATACGGCTTCGACTACCGGAAGTGTTGCCCTGCTGGATGGTCAGAAACTGGTGGCGGAGACCCTGCTCAATATCAAGGCGGTTCACAGTGAGCGTTTGCTCGATCAGGTTGAACAGGTTCTGCAGGCCGGGAATCTTGCTCTGGCCGAGCTGGATCTGATTGCGGTGGTGCGCGGGCCCGGCTCCTTTACCGGTCTGCGCATTGGGCTGGCCACCGCCAAGGGCTTGGCGCAGGCCGCGAAATTGCCTCTGATCGGCATCTCTTCTTTGCAGCTTCTGGCCATGAATCTGCCGCTCTGTCCTGTGCCGATCTGCTCATTTGTCGATGCCCGCAAAAAAGAGGTTTACACGGCTCTGTTTCACTGGAACGACGGGCTGCCTGTTCTGGATGGCCCTGAATTGGTGATGCCGCCTGAGCAAGCCTTGCGCCGTCTTTCAGGGCAGGTTGCGCTGGTCGGAGATGCGGTTGAAATCTATCGACCCATAATCACTGAGATTCTTGGAGACAGGGCCAGCTTGCCGGCTGATTGTCATCATCAGCCCCGCGCCTCTGCTGCTGCGGTCCTGGCTGCAAGGCTTTATCAGCCTGGGCAGCAATTTGATGCCGCGCATTTGGCACCAGTCTATATTCGCCCCTCCGATGCTGAATTGAATCCGCCTAAAGCTGGTTGATTTCTGTATTCTTAGCCAACATGATTTATTGACAATTTTTGAGCACTGTGTTTTGCTTTATGATGAGTGTAGAGACCTTCAAACCTATGCAGCGGAGGTGTAATATGGACATTGAACAGAATATTTTGCAAAACCTGCTAGATTCAGACTCCCAGTTTCGTATGCTCTATGAAGAACATTCTCTTTTTGAAAAACGTTTAGCTGAATTTAAAAAAAAAGGTTTCCTCTCTGCACAGGAGGAGCTTGAGATATTAAACGTCAAAAAGATGAAGTTGGCGGGTAAGGATCGAATGGAGCGGCTTGTCGCACGTTCCGCCATCTAGGGTTACACGGAACCTGAATACTGTGCATTGCAAAGGGTTTAAGCCATACGCTTAAGCCCTTTGCTGTATGCGACGGGTTTTCATACGTCGTTTGGCCTTTTGGGGCGCCAGCTGCAGTCCCGTCTGTAGGTGATACAAGATTTGTTGCATCTTTGGACCGGAGTTGTTTGCACGGCTGACGGATCCATATTATATTCATTTTTTTTGTCGGGTAGCTGTTCTACCCGTTTTGATGATTGAGAGAGAGTTCCTGTAAGGCAGGAACTTTACATAAGGAGGCTCCGTTGAAACTGACCGGTTCGCAGATTCTGCTCGAAAGCCTGCGCCTTGAAGGGGTAGAGACTGTTTTTGGCTACCCGGGTGGCGCAGTTATCAATATCTATGATGATCTGTACGATTCCCCGATAAAACATATCCTGACCCGCCATGAGCAGGCTGCAGTTCACGCTGCCGACGGCTACGCCCGCACGACCGGCGAGGTTGGTGTCGTGATCGCGACCAGTGGACCTGGCGCTACCAATACCGTAACCGGTATTGCGACGGCTTATATGGACTCGATCCCAATGGTGATTATTACCGGTCAGGTGCCGACGGCGTTGATCGGTAACGACGCATTCCAGGAAGCAGATATCTGCGGGATCACGCGCCCCTGCACCAAGCATAATTTTCTGGTTCAGGATCTACGCGATCTGCCGCGCATGATTAAGGAGGCGTTCTTCATTGCGCGCACCGGTCGTCCCGGGCCGGTGTTGATCGACCTGCCGAAGGATATCCAGGTGGCATCGATGAAGTTCAGCTACCCTGAAACGGTTAAGATGCGTGGCTACAAGCCGACCCTGGAGGGCGATGCCCGGCAGATCGGCAAGGCCGCACAGATGCTGCTGAAGGCGAAGCGTCCAGTGCTTTACGTCGGTGGTGGCGCCAGTCTGGCCGATGTCGACCCCGAACTGCTCGCGTTGGTTGAGATGCTTCAGGTCCCCGTTACCACGACCCTGATGGCGATGGCCGCTTTCCCTGCTAAACACCCGCTGGCGCTCGGGATGCTCGGTATGCATGGTACCTATTTTGCCAATATGTCGGTCACCGAGTGTGATCTGCTGGTGGCAATCGGCGCGCGTTTTGACGATCGGGTCACCGGTCGAATTGATGCATTCGCCAAGAAGGCCAAGATTATTCAGTTTGATATCGACCCCTCTTCAATCCACAAAATTGTCCGGGTTGACCTGCCGGTGGTTGGAGATCTGAAGGCTGTTTTGACCACATTGCATGCGCAGCTTAAAGAACTGCCGCAGGATGTTGCTCAGCATGTTGAGCAGACCAGTGTCTGGCGTAAAGAGATCGATGGCTGGAAGGCCAAACATCCGATGGGGTATACGCATTCTGAAGCGGTGATAAAACCGCAATATGTCATCGAGAAACTCAGTGAACTCTCTGCGGAAGATGCCATCATTACGACTGAGGTTGGTCAGCATCAGATGTGGACCGCTCAGTTTTTCAAGTTCAGGCAGCCGCGAACGTTTTTGACCTCGGGTGGCCTCGGTACCATGGGTTATGGTTTGCCGGCCGCCCTTGGCGCCCAGGTCGCATTTCCGGGCCGCCAGGTCATCGATATCTCGGGTGATGGCTCTTTCCAGATGAATTCGCAAGAGCTGGCGACTCTGGTCCAATACCGCTTGCCGGTCAAGATTGCGATTCTCAATAATAATTACCTCGGCATGGTTCGCCAGTGGCAGCAGCTTTTCTTCGACAAGCGCTATAGCCAGACCCGTATGGAGTTGCCGATCGATTTTGTCAAACTGGCTGAAGCCTATGGTGCCACCGGGTTGACCACCGACAAGGTCGGTGATGTTGAATCGGTTATCAAAAGAGCGTTCGAGATTGATGGTCCGGTCCTGATGGAATTCAAGGTCTGTCGCGAGGAGAACGTCATCCCGATGGTGCCTGCCGGCAAGGGTATTCACGAAATGGTTCTGGCTTCTTGATCGGCCAGTCTGCTTTTTTATTGATGAGAGAACGGAGAGACAGATGAAGCACACAATATCAGTATTGGTGGAGAATGAGTTCGGCGTCCTTGCGCGGGTGTCGGGACTCTTTTCGGGGCGTGGTTTTAATATCGAGAGCCTGTCGGTTGCACCGACCCTCGATCCAGATACGTCGCGCATGACCATTGTGACCCGAGGTGATGATCGCATCCTGGAGCAGATTACCAAGCAGCTGAATAAGTTGATCTCCACCATCAAGGTGGTCGATTTTACCGATGAGGAGTATGTCGAGCGTGAACTGGCGCTGATCAAGGTAACGGCTGAAGCTGATCTGCGCGCTGAGGTCCTGCGGATTGTCGATATCTTCCGGGCCAAGGTTGTCGATGTCACTCCTAAATCCTATACGGTTGAAATGACCGGTGCGCCAGCCAAGATCGATGCGGTTCTTACACTCTTGACTCCGATGGGGATCAAGGAGGTTGTCCGATCTGGCCCAGTCGTTATCGGGCGGGGCTCCAAGGGCGTTGCGGGTTGAGACACTTCAGCTTCGGGTGACGGCGACTTGGTTGCCATAGCGGGGTGATTGTGTTATAAATTTCAATCTTTTTTATCCTTGAAAGGGCAGTTAACCGCTGTCCTTTCTCACTATCAAGAGGCGTTAAATCACATGCGAAATGCCAATCAGCCTGTTGCCCAAGAAGGTTACCCCTTCATCGGGCTCTTCGCTTTTATTACTCTCGTCTTTGCCCTGCTCGGCTGGGGGGTTATGGCGTTACTGCTCCTTGCTCTGACTCTGTTTACGGTTTATTTCTTCCGCAACCCGGATCGAATTGCACCCCAGGGTGAGGATTTGGTCATCGCTCCGGCTGATGGCGAAGTCATCTTCGTCGGTGAGGTTGAAGAGGACCGTTATTTTGAGGAGCCGGTCCAGAAGATCAGTATTTTCATGTCGGTCTTCAATGTTCATGTCAATCGCGTGCCCCTCAGCGGCAAGGTCATCGACATGTTTTACCGCCGCGGTGAGTTTTTTAACGCCTCGCTCGACAAGGCCAGTGACAAGAATGAGCAGGGCGGGATTTTGCTTGAGGACGCCAAGGGCCGGAAGATTCTCTTTGTCCAGATTGCCGGTTTGATTGCGCGGCGGATTGTGACCTATCCGGTCGTTGGTGATCTGCTCAAGGTCGGCCAGCGTTACGGCCTGATCCGTTTCGGCTCCAGGGTCGATCTCTATCTGCCATTAAGCTGCGAAATCGAAGTTTCTCTGGGGGATAAAACGATCGCCGGTGAATCGATTCTCGGGAGATTGCATGACAACTGATGTGAAGCCTGCCGAGAAGAAAGAGCCACCGCATCGCGGTGTATATCTGATACCCAATCTGATTACGGCTGGTAGCCTGTTTGCCGGATTTTATGTCATTATTCTTTCGGCCGATGGTAACTTTGAACGCGCCGCCTGGTTTATTCTAGTTTCTGGAATTCTGGATGGATTGGATGGCAAGGTCGCGCGCCTGACCGGTACCACAAGCAAGTTCGGGGTTGAACTCGATTCTTTAGCCGACCTGGTCGCCTTTGGGGTCGCCCCCGGGGTGCTGATGTATACCTGGGCACTGCGTGGCTATGGCAAGCTTGGCTGGTTGGCTGCCTTCCTGTTTGTCGTCTGTGGCGCGTTGCGCCTGGCCCGGTTCAATATCCAGGTAGATACCGTTGAGTCGAAACGTTTTGTCGGCCTGCCTATCCCTGCGGCAGCGGGTATAGTCGCGACCTGTGTTCTGCTCTTTTATGAACTGGGTGGCTCAGGCACTGTACGTCAGGTCTCTATCATGCTGCTGTTGTATGTACTGGCCTTCCTGATGGTCAGTAATGTCAGCTACTACAGCTTCAAGGACCCCGATCTCTTTAAGCGCCAGCCCTTTGTCTTTCTGGTGCTCGGCATTATTTTGCTGATCGTCATCGTGGCTAAACCGGTTATCATGCTCTTCACAATCGGTTGTATCTACTTGGTTTCTGGTCCGCTCTGGACTCTCAAACTGAAGCGGACGGAGCGAAAAATTGCAAGTATGGACCCGATAGGTGATGAAGATCTGAACCTGTAATATCCGCGCAAAATATTTCAAAAAAATCCCGTCAGACCAGCTGGTCCGGCGGGATTTTCTTGTTGGCTCGCAGGAGCAAGGGCACAAAATACCTGCTGTCCTCTTTTGGGGAGCCTGCTGCTATTGGGGCTAAAGAGCTTGACAGTTCGGGGCCTTTGCTGTTGAATATCAAATCACATTTCTAAAAAGGTGTTGAAGAGGAGTAGTAGACTCCCCCTTTCGTCCCAGAGAACCGGTGGTGCTGCAAGCCGGTACGAAAGAGAGTTGAACTCGCCTTGGAGCCGCAGGGGTAAAGCCGTAACCGGTCTAGCTTCTGCCGTGAGCCAGCGTAAATGGCCAATTAAGGGTCTGCGAAGCATCTTCTTCGCCGGCTGAAACAGGGTGGTACCGCGAAGCCTCAAGCTCTCGCCCCTGCACGGGGTTGGAGCTTTTTTTGTTGCTGGCGCAGCAAGAATGAAAGGAGGTGGTTTCATGGAATATGACCTAGGTGAGCTAGGGACCAAGCTGTCCCTGTTGCAGTTGCTTGAAACTGCCGGAATCTTGGAAAATTCAAAAAACCATTTAACCGACTGAGGTGAATGTCATGGCCAATCAAGAAAAAATTACAATTTTTGATACAACCCTGCGTGATGGTGAACAATCACCTGGCGCCAGTATGAATATCGAAGAAAAGATGCGGATTGCGCATCAACTCGAGCGGCTTAATGTTGACGTCATCGAGGCCGGTTTCCCGATCGCCTCCGATGGCGACTTTGAAGCGGTCAAGAAGATTGCTCAGAGCATCAAGGGCCCGCAGATCGCCGGTTTGTCGCGTGCCGGTGAGCTCGATATCAATCGCGCCTGGGAAGCGCTGAAGTATGCCGGTGAGCGCGGCCGAATCCATACCTTTATCGCGACCAGCGATATCCATATGAAATACAAACTCAAGATGAGTGATCAGCAGGTGCTCGACGCTGCAGTCAAGGCGGTAGAGCTGGCGGCCAGCTATACGCCGAATGTTGAGTTCTCGGCCGAGGATGCGGTGCGTACGCGCCTGCCATTTCTGGCTCAGGTCGTCGAGGCCGTCATCGCCGCCGGGGCAACCACCGTCAATATCCCCGACACGGTTGGCTACACGATTCCGTCGGAGTATTTCGACATCATCAGTTACCTCAAGCAGCATGTCAGCAATATCGACCAGGCGATTATTTCGGTGCACTGCCACAATGATCTGGGTCTGGCCGTCGCCAATTCTCTGGCCGCAGTTCAGGCCGGAGCCCGTCAGGTCGAATGTACGATCAACGGCATCGGCGAGCGCGCCGGGAACTGTAGCCTTGAAGAGGTCGTCATGGCCTTGCGCACCCGACACGATATCTTGAACTTTACGACCGATGTGGCGACAGAGCAGATTACCTCTTCGAGTAAGTTGCTTTCGACCATCACCGGGATTCAGGTCCAGCAGAACAAGGCCGTGGTTGGCGCCAACGCCTTCGCGCACGAAGCAGGCATCCATCAGCACGGTATGATGATGGAGAAATCGACCTACGAGATCATGACCCCGGAATCGGTCGGCCTCAATCAGAGCAAGCTGGTCCTCGGCAAGCACAGTGGCCGCCATGCCTTCATCGATCGTCTCAAGGCGCTCGGTTACGATCTGACCCGAGAAGAGATCGAAAAGGCCTTTGTGCGCTTCAAGTCGCTGGCCGACAGCAAGAAGGAGATCTTCGACGAAGATCTCGATGCGATCGTGGCCGATGAGGTCCTGCGCGTGCCTGAAACCTACAAACTGTTGCAGATGAATGTCAGTTGCGGCTCCTTCGCCGCGCCGACGGCAACGGTTGAAATGGAGATTGCCGGCAAGGCCAAGAAGACCGCCATTCTTGGCGATGGACCGGTCGATGCGACCTTCAAGGCGATCAAAAAATTGACCAAGAGCCAGGCTAAACTCCTCAATTTCTCGGTGGGGGCGATCACCGGTGGCACCGATGCCCAGGGGGAGTGTACCGTCCGTCTGTTTGATGATGGTCGTGAATATCTCGGCGCCGGAGCGCATCCCGACATCATCGTTGCCAGCGCCAAGGCGTATATCAATGCATTAAACAAGATTGCCGGCAAGGCGATCATCAATAGGAAATCACCCGTCTAAGGGGTAGTCGACCCTTAACGGGATTATCCGGACTTTATAAGGAGCATTTATGGGCAAGACCATTGCTGAAAAGATTTTTGCTGCGCACTTAAGGGATGAACCTTTCGCAGGAACACGCGTGCTCAGCCTCGACCGCGTACTCTGTCACGAGATTACCACTCCGGTGGCGATTGCCGATCTGGTTTGGCGTGAAAAGGATCGGGTCTTTGATCGCAACAAGATCAAGGCCGTGATCGATCATGTCACCCCGTCGAAGGATAGCAAGACCGCCCTTCAGGCCAAGATCCTGCGTGACTGGGCGCGGCGCCATGAGATCCCCGATTTCTTCGATATCGGCCACAACGGGGTCTGCCACGCGCTCTTCCCTGAGAAGGGTTTTATCCGTCCGGGTTTCACCGTGATTATGGGCGATAGCCATACCTGCACCCACGGCGCCTTCGGCGCCTTTGCGGCCGGGGTCGGCACCACCGACCTCGAAGTCGGTATCTTAAAAGGGGTTTGCGCATTTCGCGAGCCAGCTACGATTCGGATCAACATCAATGGCAGCCTGCCCCAGGGTGTTGTGGCCAAGGACGTTATCCTGCACGTGATCGGTCAACTGGGTGTGAATGGGGCGACCGACCGAATCCTTGAATTCCGAGGTCCGGTCGTCGATGCCATGAGCATGGAGGCACGTATGACTCTGTGCAATATGGCGATCGAAGCCGGTGGGACCTGTGGTGTCTGTATGCCGGATATGACCACCGTAGATTACCTCTGGCCCTTCATTGAAGAAGAATTCGGTACCAAGGAGGCCGCCCTCGCCGACTACAGCATGTGGGTTTCGGACGCCGATGCCAGCTACGACAGGGTCCTCGACTTTGATGTCTCGAACCTCGCTCCCCAGGTGACCTTTGACTTTAAACCGGACCGCGTCAAGCCGGTCACCGAAATGGTCGGGACACGGATCGATCAGGTTTATATTGGGACCTGTACCAACGGCCGCATCGAAGACCTGCGTGAAGCGGCTGCGGTCCTCAAGGGGAAGAAGGTTGCTAGCTCGGTGCGTGGCATAGTTTCGCCGGCGACACCCAAGATCTTCAGCGATGCCCTGGCGGAGGGGATCATCCAGATCTTCATGGATGCCGGTTTCTGTGTGACCAATCCGACCTGCGGCGCCTGCCTGGGTATGAGCAACGGGGTTCTGGCCGAAGGGGAAGCCTGCGCCTCGACCAGCAACCGTAACTTTAACGGTCGGATGGGCAAAGGCGGAATGGTCCACCTGATGAGCCCGGCTACCGCTGCGGCATGCGCTATTACCGGTGTGATCACCGACGCACGGACCTTGTAGGTCGAGAAGGAGACTTAAAAATATGAGCAGCAAGAAAATTTTTGGCGGCTCGGCGATCGTTCTCGACCGTGCCGATATCAATACCGATGAGATTATTCCGGCCAAGTATCTGACTGAGGTCACCAAGGAGGCGCTGACGCCTTATATCCTGGAAGATCTCAAGCTGGATGGCTTTGATCCAAAGGGTGAGAAACTCAAAAATGCCGGTGTCGTCGTGACCCGGGCCAATTTTGGTTGTGGCTCCTCGCGTGAGCATGCACCCTGGGTCTTCGAAGTCAATGGTGTGCATACCGTTATCGCCGAGAGCTATGCGCGGATTTTCCGTCAGAACATGTTTAACTGCGGCATGCTGGCGATCGAACTGCCCAAGGCGGATATCGACCAGATCATCGCCCTCGACGCAGAAGGGGTTATCGATATCAGCGTGGATGTTGCCGGGCAAAAAATCACGGCTGCAGTTGGTGACAAGAGTCTCGATTTTAGCTTCGAGGTCAGCCCGTTTGATAAGGCCCTGGTTGCTGCCGGGGGGTGGGTCGAATTCGCCGACGCCCGTTACTAAAACAAGCGCAGTCTATATAGCTATAATGCAGGGCACCCCTTTGTTTTAGGGGTGCCCTGTCTGCTTTGGTAGAGAGATGTACAAACGAATCAAATTGATCGCTAATCCGATCTCGGGAGGAGATTCCCGGCCAAGGGTTGCCGAAGCCGTGCGATTTCTCGAGCAGGCCGGGGCGCGGGTCGAGCTCTTTTTTACCGCGAAACGGGGCGATGCGACCCTAGAAGCTGCAGGGCTGGAAGCGCCAGATTACGATCTGGTTATTGCTGCGGGCGGTGATGGTACGCTCAACGAAGTTGCCAATGGACTGGCAGCGAAACAGATTCCGCTGGCGTTTCTGCCCCTGGGGACGGCGAACGTCATGGCCCTTGAAATGGGGCTCCCAGCGACGCTCGAAGGGGCCTGCCGGGTCGCTCTGTATGGAGAGGCGAGGTCGGTCCATCTGGCCGAGATCTCCGGCCGTTTCTTCCTGATGATGGCTGGGGTCGGTTACGATGCCGCCGCAGTCCGCGCCGTCAATTCCCGCTTGAAAATGCGCACTGGCAAATTTGCCTATCTGGTGGCCGGGATGCGTGCGTTTCTCGGTTATCGGCCTGTCGCGCTGAAAGTGCAGACCGCTGAGGGGGAAATCTATCGGGCCTGGCACCTGATTGTCACCAATATCCGCAGGTATGGCGGTCCTTTTCTGCTTGCGCCTGAGTCAGGACTCGAGCGACCATTGCTGACGGCATGTCTGGTGGAGCAGCCAGGTCGGTTGGCGATTCTCCTCTTTTGCCTGAGGATTTTATGCGGTGGACGTATCTTTGGGCGGGTGCGCAGCGTTGAGTCAAGTTCCTTTGTCATTGATGGCGGGGTTGCACCGGTCCAGGTTGACGGAGATGATTTCGGCGATACCCCGCTGAAACTCAGCAGCCGTCCAGGTTTGCTGGAAATGATTTTTCCCCGCTGAAAAAAGCTGTGCTTGTGGCATTTAGTATGAAAAATCAGTTTTTCGGGAGAGCTTCTGCCGCTGGCGTATTCTCATCGACTACCTTCAACAGGTGGTCGAGTTGTTTGTAGCCCGGCATGATTTGGCCATTCGGCATAATCAGGGTGGGAGTACTGCGGATGCCAAGTCCTGCTGCGACCTGCAGGGTCTGGTCGATCGATTCGTTCTTGCAGGTCGGAGGTGCGAGTTGTTTTCCGGCGAAGGCGGCGTCGAGGAGCTCAAGCGATTTTTCGCAGAGGATCGTTTCAACCGCTTCGCGCGAGTTTTTCTTGAGCGGCATCAGTTTGATCAGCCAGGCGATATCTGGCCGGACATCAAGGGCCTTTTTCATTTCTTGATGCAGTTTGCTGCAGTAGGGGCAATGCGGGTCGGTAAAGACAACCACTTTTGTTTTCGCTTGCGGGTCACCAAGGAGCAACGCGTCATCGAGTGGCAAGGTAGAGATGTCGACCGGATTGAGCTGACGGTAGTGATTTTCAGTCAGGTTCTGGCGGTTGTCGAGTTGAATAATGTTGCCTGAGATCAGGTAGGATTTGGAATAATCCAGATACAGGGGCCACGTCTTGTCATTCATTTTCATGTCAACGCGCCATAAGCCGGGGACTTCGGCAGGGGTGACACCGACGACATCGCCATCGATCTGTTTCAGAACCTCATTGGCTTCAGTTTTTGATAGGGCGTGGCAGTTGATACAGCTACCTGCGCCACAGCCTTCTCCCTCAGGCATAAAGGCCGCAGCCGGGATTGCGAATATGAGCGTAGCGATGATTGTGAATAGTGTTTTCATGGTAACCTCCAGTTTATATATGAAAAACGTCGGTACTTTACCAGCGATAGCTGCTGTTGTATAGTGCTTGTTGGTCGGGCGGTGCTTCGGGCCTGTCGGAAAAATGGTTTGACAATTTCTCCCTCCCTTCACTATAGTTGTGCGTCTTAAATCCCGGTTTCATGGGGTTTTTTTGATTACATTTTGTTTTATTTGATCCCGATTAAGAAAGAGAGCGAGCGACTGATATGGCTGAGACACATAAGATTGCAATCCTGCCCGGTGATGGAATCGGCCCAGAGGTGATGGCTGAGGCGCTTAAGGTTCTGGGTGCGATCGAAGCAAGATTTAACCTTGAATTTGAAAAGACTGAAGCCAATGTCGGCGGGATCGCTATCGATCGTGAGGGGAAGGCACTGCCGGAGACCACAATTGAGACCTGCAAGGCTGCTGATGCCATTTTGTTCGGCAGTGTCGGTGGCCCCAAGTGGGAAAACTTGCCACCTGACGAGCAACCGGAGCGCGGAGCCCTGCTGCCGCTACGCAAGATATTCGGTCTCTTCTGCAACCTGCGTCCAGCGATCATCTTTCCGGCCTTAACCGGTGCTTCAAGCTTGAAGGAAGAGGTGATTGCAGGCGGTTTCGACCTGCTGGTGGTGCGTGAGCTGACCGGCGGCATCTATTTCTCGCAACCGAAGGGGATCGAGATCGAAAATGGCGAGCGCAAGGGCTTCGATACCATGCTCTATCGTGAAAGCGAGATCGTCAGAATTGCCAAGGTTGCCTTCGAGACGGCGCGCAAGCGGGATAAGCGCGTGGTCTCCATCGACAAGGCCAACGTTCTCTCGACTTCGGTCCTGTGGCGTGAGGTTGTCGAGCAGGTATCCAAGGATTATCCTGATGTCGAACTGACCCACATGTACGTAGACAACGCTGCCATGCAGCTGGTCAAGTGGCCCAAGCAGTTTGATGTCATCCTGTGCGGGAATCTCTTCGGGGATATCCTTTCGGATGAAGCCGCGATGTTGACCGGTAGCCTCGGCATGTTGCCGAGCGCTTCACTGGCAGAGGGTTCTTTCGGGATGTATGAGCCTTCCGGTGGGAGTGCCCCGGATATTGCAGGCCAGGGGATCGCTAACCCGATTGCGCAGATTCTTTCGACGGCAATGATGTTGCGTTACTCCTTTGGTTTGATCGATGCCGCCGACGCGATTGAGCGTGCCGTCGAGAAGGTCCTGGAGGATGGTTGTCGGACTGGTGATATCTTCCAGGGTAAGCCGGGTGAGAAGAAGCTTAACACCGCAGAGATGGGCGATGTCATCGTTGCAAACCTCTGATTTCAGGCCTGCTAGCAGGCACAGATTTCGATTCTAGATTTCAACGGGATTTTTAACTATGAAGATAGCCCTCGTCGGTGCAACCGGCGTTGTTGGTGAACAGATTCTCGAGCAGTTAACTAAACGCAGCTTCCCGGTTGGGGAGCTGCGTTTGTTTGCCTCCGCCGAATCGGATGGCGATTTTGTCGACTTTGCTGGTGAGCCCCTGCTGGTTGCTGTGCTCAGCCCTGAGGCTTTTCGCGGGATTGATCTGGCGATTTTTGCCACTCCGGCCGAGGTCAGTTGTGATTGGTCTTTAGTCGCTACTGCGGCTGGAGCCATCTCGATTGATCTGTCTGCGGCGGGTCGTCTCGACCCGGCAACGAATCTGCTCGTTGCAGGAGTCAATGACCGACAGGTCTCTGGGGCAAAAATCAGCACCCCGGCCAGCCTGACTGTTCAGCTGGCGCTGTTGCTGAATTCTTTGCGACAAGTTGCAACCCTGAAGAGTGTTTTGGTGACGGCGGTTTCTCCTGCGTCTGGCCAGGGTCGAAAAGGGCTTGCCGAGCTGCAGAAGCAGGCCGGTGAGCTGCTCAATGGTCGTCCGGTCGTAAGCCAGGTTTTCCCGGCACAATTGGCCTTCAATTGCCTGCCCTCGGCAGGGAGTGAGCAGGAAGAGGCCCTGGCAACCGAGCTGCGAAAGGTTCTCGAGCTTGAGGGTCTGGAGATTCAGATCAATCGTTTGCAGCTCCCGCTTTTCTATGGTGAGGGCGCTTTTGTGCGGGTTGAATTTGACGCAGTTGTCGCTCTGGAGCGCATTCAGTCCGACCTTGGCGAAGCCGAGGCGTTTGCCCTGCAGGAGGGCGCCGAGCTGCCGACATTGATCGATGCCGTTGGTGAGGAGGAGCTTCTCGTGCAGCTTTGCGGTTCAACCTCAGAATCTTCCGCAACTCTCGATCTCTGGTGTGCTGCGGATAATCTAGGCCGTTGTGCTGCTGGAAACGTTGTCCGTATTGCCGAACTTCTGGCAAAACATATCGGCTGATTTAGGCCTTAGCGGGGTCCGGATGGCAGGATTGCACACCGTATCAGACAATTTGGGATCTGACGACAGTCTGCTCTCTCGACTGGATCCGCGCCTGAAGCTGCTGCTGTTGCTGCTGTTGCTGCTGACAATTTTCTCCGTATCAGATTTTAGTGCACTCCTGTGTGTCGGGGCCCTGGCTACGGGACTGTTATTTTGGCAGCCGCTGATGCTGAAACATTTCTGGCAGCGGCTGCTTTATCTTCGCTGGTTGCTGCTTTTTACTTTTTTACTGCATCTTTTTTTGACTCCAGGTCGAACCCTGTTCGGTCTGCGCATGCTCTCTTATGATGGTCTGTTGCGTGGCATAATGGTGGACCTGCAGCTGACTCTGGCGCTTTTTTTTACGCTCTGCTTTGCCCTCGTTACCAAGCCGGAAGCGGTTGCCTGGGGTATGACCCGTTTGCTGGGTCCGCTTCAGAGGTTGGGCTTGCCCGTTTCTGAAGTCGGTGGCCTGTTGATTTTGGTTCTACATTTTTTACCGCAGGTGTTTCAGCAGGGAATGCCCCTGTTTCAGAATGACAAGCAACCGCAGGGGCGCGGTGTTGCAGATGTTCTCCAGCAGTTGAGCCGGTCGGTTGGTGCTCTGGTTATTGCGCTGGTTGAGCAGGCCGATTCGCTGGCCCGGGATATCTGGCGTGGTGAAAACCCCCTGCTTCAGTCGGATGAAGAGTTTCGCTGGCGCAGGCTAGACTCTATTTGTTTGATCCTTGGCCTATTTTTTATTACTCTCTGTTGGTGCCTGTAGATGTCTGTAATCGTACTTTCGCTAGAATATGATGGTGGGGCCTACGTCGGCTGGCAACGCCAGAAAAATGGGGTCAGTGTTCAGCAGCGGGTCGAAGAGGCCCTCGCTGAGATTTGTGCCGAGCCGGTTGTGGTTTACTCCTCTGGCCGCACAGATTCTGGTGTGCATGCCCGCGGCATGGTAGCCCACTTTAAAACCGCGCGGACCTTGCCGTTAACCGCCTACCTGCATGGCGTTAACCGCAGATTGCCACGGGATATCGCGGTACGGGATGTGCGGCTTGCCCGGGATGAGTTTCATGCCCGTTACAGCGCGCAGGGGAAATGGTATCGCTACAGCATGTACCTGGCACCGGTTCGTTCGCCTCTGCATAAACGCTTCAGTTGGCATTTCAGGAAGCCCCTCGATTTATCCTTGATGCATCTGGCCGCGCAATTATTTGTCGGTGTGCATGACTTTTCGGCCTTTCGGGCCGCCGGTTGTAACGCTAAGACGACGATCAGGCGAATCGATTCGATTGAATTTCATGAAGATGAGGGGCAGTTGCATATCGATGTTCGCGGCAGTGGTTTTTTGCGGCACATGGTGCGCATGCTGGTTGGGACTCTGGTGCAGGTTGGTGGCGGAAAGCGCGTGTTGGACGACGTCTCACGCCTCTTAGTGCAGGGTGGGGCAGTAGGCAGCCGCCTGACGGCACCCGCACATGGTCTTTGCCTGCGACAGGTTGAGTATCCACCCGCACTTTTTGAAATGGAGGAGTCTGGCGAGGACGCTCTGCTCCCGTGCGGTGCTGATGATTCTTAGCAAGAAAACAAATTTTGGGGACTTTGGCAATTTTTTATACGTCGTAGTCGGGATATCTTGAGTTAAAAAGGTCTTGACAATGTTGGGGTAGTCAGCTAAGTTCTTCGCTTTGTGAGCCCCGCAACCCGTAGCAGATATAATATACTGGAGAGGAACGCGATGAGTACCGAAGTCGCTAAAGAGCAAGACATCGTAAGAGCATGGTATGTGGTCGATCTAGAGGACAAGGTTCTCGGCCGTGCCGCAACCGAAATTGCCCGTATTTTACGTGGTAAGCACAAGACAATTTATACCCCGAGTGTTGATACCGGCGATTTTGTTGTTGTCATCAATGCAGACAAGGTCCGACTGACCGGAAACAAGTTGAATGCCAAGATGTACCATCGGTATACCGGTTTTCAAAGTGGTCTGCGTTCGATCAATGCGAGTGATTTGCTGGAAAAAAAGCCTGAGATGCTGATTCAATCTGCTGTCAAAGGAATGCTTCCTAAGAATCCTCTGGGTCGCAAAATGTTCAGCAAGCTTAAGGTTTATGCTGGCAATGAGCATCCACACAGCGCGCAACAGCCTAAAGAACTCGCTCTTTAAGACGATAGATCAGGAGATAGCCGAATGGCCGATCAAAGGTTTTATGCAACTGGTAGAAGAAAAGCGTCTGTCGCTCGGGTTTGGATCAAGCCTGGTACCGGCGAAATTATTGTCAACAAGCGTTCGCTCGACGAATACTTCGGTCGTGAGACCTCGAAAATGGTTGTTCGTCAACCGTTCGAGGTGACTGATAATTCTGGTAAGTTTGACGTCTTTGTTAACGTTTGCGGTGGTGGTGCTTCGGGTCAAGCCGGTGCAATTAAGCACGGCATTACTCGTGCCCTGCTGATCGCTGACGCTAACCTGCGTGGTGTCCTGAAGAAGGCCGGGTTTGTTACCCGTGACAGCCGCGTTGTCGAGCGTAAGAAGTATGGCCGTAAGGGTGCACGTGCCAGCTTCCAGTTCTCGAAGCGTTAAATTGCCGGGCCGTTCGTTGGCCGGGTATCTGTTTCACAAAGAAAAGGGAAGCCCATCGGGCTTCCCTTTTCTTTTTTAAGGAGTCTGATCATGAAGAAAGTCGCCGTCGTTGGTGCCAGTGGTTATACCGGAGTCGAGCTACTCAGGCTGTTGGCTGGACATTCACTGGCTGAAGTTGTCGCGGTCACCTCGCGTCAATATGAGGGGGTGCCGATCAGCCAGGTGTTTCCGAGCCTGGGCGGTTTTTATGATTTGATTTGTGAGCCGCTCAATGTCGCGTCAATTGCTGCTCGTGCTGATGTTGTTTTTACCGCACTGCCGCATAAGAGCGCCATGGAGGTGATCCCTGATTTCCTCAACGCGGGCTGCAAGGTTGTTGATCTTTCTGCCGATTATCGTTTGCGTGATCCGCGGGTCTATGAGGAATGGTACCAGACCCACACCAGCCCTGAACTCATCGCTGAGGCAGCCTATGGCCTCCCCGAACTTTATCGGTCGCAGATCGTCAAGGCGCGCTTGGTCGCAAACCCGGGGTGTTACCCGACCAGTATCGCGCTTGGCTTGACACCTCTGCTTGAGGGGCAGTTGATTGCTTGTGATTCGATCATTATCGATAGTAAGTCGGGTACGACTGGTGCGGGTCGCGGTCTCAAGGAGGCCAGCTTGTACTGTGAGGTAAATGAAGGCTTCAAGGCCTACGGGATTGCCAGTCACCGTCACACCCCGGAAATTGAACAGACCCTTAGTCAGTTAGCTGGTGAACCGGTGCGGGTCAGTTTTACGCCACATCTCCTTCCGGTTGATCGCGGGATCCTCTCGACTATCTATGCCTCCCTGGTCAGGGATTGTTCTACGCTTGAGTTGCTGGATATTTTCCGGAAACGCTATGCCGAAGAGCCATTCGTGCGGGTTCTGCCTCTAGGCCAACTGCCGAATATCGTAAATGTACGAGGGACCAATCTTTGTGATATCGGACTGGTATCTGACCCGCGCACCGGACGGGTGATTGTTGTTTCGGTAATCGACAATTTGTGCAAGGGTGCTGCAGGGCAGGCGGTCCAAAATTTTAACTTGATTTGTGGGATTGATGAGCGTGCCGGATTATCGGCTGCAGCCATTTTCCCCTAGAGTTCCAGCCTGTAGCAACGTAGAATGCTCATTTATATTGTCCGTACCGACTTGGGGCAAAAACCCTTATTGCAAATTTTGGATCAATTTACCTTTATAACCGATTCAATTTTTTGAATCTCAGTTGAAAGCTAATGGAGACGGTTTGATGGAAGATCATAGGGATAACGAATCTTCTGGGGATATGGCAGGTCGCATTGAAAAAAAACTGGTCGACCGTGAACAGGCTCGAATGAATGAGTCCTCCGTTGTGATTGAGGTTGCTCAACCCGCGCGAATCGCTGGCGGGTCATCATATTTCAGTTATTTAATGTTGCTGCTGGGTGTCTTGGTCGGTGTTGTCATTGGTGCTACGGTCTATTTTGTCCTCCCTGAGCCAGCGTCCTTTAAGGCTGGTGACGTAAAACAGGTAGCCGCAATCGACGGTCTCGAAGAGGCCGATCGTCTGTTGTCTGCAGGGCAGAATCTTCAGGCTGAAAAGGCCTACCTGACTCTGATTTCACAAGGGTCGAGTTCGCCTCGGCCTTTCAATAATCTAGCTTCGCTTTATGCTGCCGATGGGGACCTTGAGCGTGCCCAGGTCCTGCTTAAGCAGGCGATCGAAACGAATCCCGATTATCTGGCCGTGTATCATAACATTGGTATGGTCTACTCGGCTATGGCGCGCGTCAGCTATGGTAAGGCTCTGCAGTTAGAAGGTGAAACCAAACCGGTCAGGTTGCAGGCCCTTGGGTTAAAGCAGATCGCACCTGTTGTGGCTA
>JAAXQE010000054.1 GCA_012974425.1 Geopsychrobacter sp. | reverse complement strand
GGCATGGCAGCCAAACCTCCTGTCTTTGAGTAGCCATTCCCCTCGGTATTCCTAAATTGACCACCGAGGACACGGGAAACATCGGCCTGATTCGCTCGCTGGCCGAGAGCCGTATTCTTCTCTCTGCCTCAGTATGCCGCAGAGGGGGCAAATCGAAAAAGCTGCTCAACATGCGGTTGCCGGGGGACGGGCGGCCGGAGCCAGTCGCGATAGGACTCAGCGCCGCTTCTTCACTTTGCGGTTTGATGGGCCGGTGGATTTTGCGGGCTTGGGCGCTTTCGCCGCTGCCTTAAACTCCGGTTCATAGCCAACCGTAAAGTTGGTATCCCCCTCATTGCGCATGCTCAGGAAGTGGGAGTTGTGCTTATCGTAGGGACAGATTGGCTCCGAGCAGGGCTCAAAACCAAACTTTCGGTAATAGTTGGGTTCCCCCAGCACAAACAGCGGTTGGCTCTGGATCACTTCCTGCCGCAGTGCAAAGCGAAGGAGCTCTGCGCCCACCCCCTGCCTTTGAAAGTCGGGCGACACGGCCATGGGGGCCAGATGTAATCCGCAGATATTGCGCCCATGAAAGGCGGTGGAGAAGGCGATATAGGCGATCGCCTTGCCGGTGTGCAGGCAGACCCATTCGTGCAACGGTTTGTCATTTTCGTGCAGCAGCTCCATCAGCCGGGCTTCGTACTCACTGTCGGAAAAGGCGTTGCGCAACAGGGCGTAGACCTTGGGGCGGTGTTCTGCGCTTAATTTTTGGATCTTCATCTTTAGATCTCCTGCAAGTATTTTGGGGCGCAGGCTAACAGAGCCTGAGCTGATCATCATCGTGGCCGAACTCTGAGTAATCTTCGATTAGCTCGGGTGGCGGAGCGGCTGCTGGTAGCGGCTGAGGGCTGCTGAGCGCTTCTTTTTCGACCCTCTCCTCAGGCGGATTTGCCGCACGTAGTCCCTCTTCGACGGCGCGCTTGGCCAGCTTGTCACAGCGTTCATTGAATGGGTGCCCGGCATGGCCGCGCACCCATTGCCAGCTGATCCGGTGTTTGCCAGCCAGAAGCACCAGCTGTTGCCAGAGATCCTGATTGGCTAGGGCGTCAGGGGTATCGAGGCGCCCGTCGCGTATCCAGCCCTCGATCCATTCACTCATGCCGCGCACCAGGTACTGTGAATCACTGAACACACATACCTGCTTCGGGGTGGTCAGGGCCTCCAGCCCCCTGATCGCCGCCAGCAGTTCCATGCGTTGGGAGGTGGCTGCGGGTTCGAAGCCGCTGACCTCTTTTTCATGTTCTCCGTAACGCAGGATCGCTCCGTAGCCTCCTGGGCCTGAATCCCGGCCGGAACCGTCGCTGTAGATCTCGACCAATCCCGCGGGTGGCGGGGTGAAGGCCTGCGCCAGGTTGTCAAATTCTAGCTCGCGCAGCAGCGGGAGCAGGCGCGTCAGGTTCGGGGCCTGGAGGCGCAGATCGGCAAGGGCAACCTCAAGCGGCACGTCGTAGCGGACGGTGGCGAGATTTTTTGAGAGCAGGGCCTGCCCTTCGTAGTTGTGCAGGTTCTCCCGGCGCTTCTGCCCCTTGATCTGTTCCTTCCACTTCAGCACCCGTTCCATCGAACCGAAACGCTGGATCAGGTCGATCGCGGTCTTCTCGCCGATCCCCGGTACTCCCGGGATATTATCCGAGCTGTCACCAGCGAGGCCCAGCACATCGGGTACCAGTTCCGGCGGCACCCCGAAGCGATCGAGAACCTCCTGCGGCCCGGAACGCCGGTCTTTCATGGTGTCGAGCAGGCTAATCTGGCTGCTGACAATCTGCATCAGGTCCTTATCGCCGGTGACGACCGTGACCTCGACCCCTGCGGTGGCAGAGCGGCGCGCGAGGCTGGCAATCAGATCGTCGGCCTCAAAGCCGGGCGCTTCCAGGGCCGGGATATTGAGGGCCTCTAAAATCTGCTTGATGGAAGGGATCTGGGCGGCAAGCTCCTCGGGTACGGCATCTCGATTCGCCTTGTATTCGGGGTAGAGCTCGCGGCGAAAGGTCTCTTCACGCGGTGGATCGAAGACCACGGCCAGATAATCTGGGCGCTGCTCCTGTATCAGGCTGAGCAGCATGCGGGTAAACCCGAATATGGCATTGGTCGGCAGACCGGCAGCGGTGACCCGCTCGCGGATGCCGTAATACGCGCGGTAGATGTAGCTCGAGCCGTCGAGCAGATAGAGT
>JAAXQE010000089.1 GCA_012974425.1 Geopsychrobacter sp. | reverse complement strand
GCACTATTGAGCCGGTCGGCGCGGTGACCTGGGGTTCGGCCTGGCGGCGGTGCTGCAGACCAACTGAGTATAGGCTCCTGCGTGTCACTATCATTCGGCCAGCAACCGAAAGAACCATTTTCTCCTCTACAGGTTATGCCACAAGCTTTCCGGCACTTCAGCCCATACGAGCCAACCCGCCCTACAGGTCATTAACGCTATCCCTTTTTCCCAAGTTTCTGATAAATTACCCACTGGGGCAACTTGATGACGCAAATCCACTGGTCATTAACCAAGCGGGGATACCGGGAGAGCCTTAATGATTGGACAAGATGATCCAAACTACCACCTGAAGCCGCACCTGCTGTTTATGGTGACTCTCGGGTCGATTTTCTGTGTTGAGTTGCTGGTCATGTTTTTTTTGTCATTCATGCCATGGCTTTCAACTCCCGTTGAGGCATTTCTGGATGCATGTCTTTTATCCATCCTTGTTGTTCCTGTTCTTTACTTCTTCTTCCTCAGGCCCCTCTATAAAAATATCGAGAAGGGCAAGCAAGAGGAAATAGCGCGTTACAAGCTCCAGAAAATTGATGATCTCAAGAGCGAATTCATCTCAACCGCAGCTCACGAACTGCGTACTCCGGTCGCTACTATTATGGGATTTACTGAATTTCTGTCCGATCAAGAAGTGATTGGTCCCCTCAGCGAAGCTCAAAAGAGAGACTTCCTCCGCGAAATCTATGAAAACAGCAAACGGCTTAACAAGATCGTAGATGATATTCTCGACGTCCGCCGTATCGAGTCCGGCGACAGGATTGCACTCAACAAAGAGACCCTATTTCTTGAGAGATTGCTGGAAAAAATCGTCACGCGTTTAAGGTTTAAGGCAAGTCACAACATCGTTTTGGATATCAGATCCGGAGGGCCCAAAATATTAGATCTCGATGAATATCGTATCGACCAGGTCATGGAAAATCTCCTTGGCAACGCCTTTAAATATTCGCCAGAGCAGAGTACGATTACGATCGTCGCTGAGTCGGATGGCAAACACTGCCATGTCACGATTAGTGACCAAGGCATCGGCATGACCAAAGAACAGCAGGCGCGGATCTTTGATAAATTCTACCGGGCTGACACTTCGGATACCGCGGTTCGCGGACTCGGACTTGGGATGGGGATAGTCAAACAGATCATCGAGGATCATAATGGCAAAATTCGGATCGACAGCCAACTGGGTGTAGGGACGAGTGTTTGTTTCTCGCTGCCGACAGGTCGGTCGACTGAGATTAACTCCATAAAAACGGCGTAGCAAATAGTCGCAGTCAAAAACTTGCCTAGTAGGCCCTCGTCAGGGCCTACTTCGTCTTCAGGATATGATCCATTAGCCCTTCATCACCAGGTGCAACGGATACGCCAGGGCCTGGCAGATCCAGCGCAAAAAACGTGCTCCGGCGGCACCATCGATGACCCGATGATCATAGCTCAGACAGAGCGGCACCATCAGTTGTGGTACGAACTCAGCGCCGTTCCACACCGGCTGCATCTCGGCCGCGGCGACTCCCAGGATTGCGACCTGGGGCGGGTAGACGATCGGGGTAAAGGCGGTGCCGCCGATGCCACCGAGGTTGCTGATGGTGAAGGTTCCACCTTCCATCTCCGCCGGACTGATGCGCCGCTCACGGGTGCGCAGCGCCATTTCATTGAGTTCGGCGGCGATTTTTTCGACCCCCTTAAGATCGGCCGCGCGGATCACCGGCACCAGCAGACCGGCGGGGGTATCGACCGCAACGCCGATATTGATAAAATGCTTGAGCACCAGTTCACGACTGGCCAGATCGAGGGCGGAGTTGAAATAGGGAAAAGCACGCAGGGCAGCGGCGCAGACCTTGACCATAAACGCGGTCATGCTCAGTTTGGTTTCGGCAGTGGCCGAGCGATTGAATTCTGTGCGGAACTCCTCCACCCTGGCGATCGGCGCCTTGTCATACTGGGTCACCATCGGGATGGTCGACCAGGCATAGCTCATGGTGTCGGCGGTCAGTTCGCGCACCTTGGAGAGGGGTTCCCGGCTGACCTCACCGAAGCGACGGTAATCGGGCAATGGCCGCTGGGCATGCAGGCCGGGGAACTCCGCGCTGGCCATTCCGCCACCGGTGGCCTGCTGCATGGTCCGCTGGACAAAGGCATGGACATCTTCGGCGCTGATCCGCCCCTTCAGACCGGTCCCCTGAACCTGATAGATATCGACGCCAAGTTCACGCGCCAAACGCCGCACCGTAGGGGCCGCCGGCGCGACCAGCTCAGCGCGACGTCCGCTGGTCAGGTCAAGCGTAGCCGACTCCAGGTTGCGTACCACTTCAAGCGCCGCAGTCGCAGAGTCCGGTTCCGCAGCCGGTTTTTCAGCGCCAACAGGCGCCTCGTCCGCGGCCTGATTTTCAGCCGCCGCTTGTGCCTTTTTGTCCCTGCCATCTTCGCCCCCTGTCTCCAGCCTGCTTTCCATTCCGGCTGCGTTTTCGAGTAACACAATCACCGCACCGACCTTGACATTCTGTCCTTCGGCGACGCGGATGTCGCTGATCGTCCCGGCAAGCGGGGTCGGGATCGCGACCACCGCCTTGTCGGTCTCCAGTTCGATCAGGGTCTGGTCGGCCTCAACCCGGTCACCCACTGCAACCATCACCGCCACCACTGTGCCGGAAGTCACCCCTTCGGCAACCGCGGGTATTCTGATTTCCTGTTTCATGCTGGTCCTTTATGCTGGACAAAAAACCCTATCGGGCTCGCGCCTCAGTCTCCTAATCCACATGCGGATTCAGTTTCTCGGCATCGATCTGCAAATCCGTGATCGCCTTGCCCAGCACCTCCCTTTGCAGATGCCCCGCCTCGACCTGCTGCGTCAACGCGGCCAACACGATGTAGCGCGCATCGACCTCGAAGAAATCACGCAAGCTGGCGCGGTCGTCGCTGCGGCCGAAACCGTCCGTCCCCAAACAATGCAGGGGCCCCGGGAACCACTGCGCAATGACCGCCGGCAGCACCTTCATATAGTCGCTGGCGGCAACGAAGCTGCCCTGCTCTTTGGCGAGCAGACTCTGCAGATAGGGGATCTTCGGCTGCTTGTCCGGGTGGAGCAGGTTCCAGCGCTCAGCTTCAACTGCGTCTGTGTAGAGTTCCTTGTAGCTGGTCACGCTCCAGACGTCGGCTGAAACCCCATAATCGCTTTCGAGGATCTGCTGCGCCTTGCGCGCCTCATTCAGAATAGCGCCACTGCCGAGCAGATGGGCCTTGCCCTTGGATCTCTTCAGGCTGGATTTGTGGAAACGGTACATCCCCTTGAGTATCCCCGCGCGGATGCCGGGACCCTTCGGCAGCGGCGGCATCGGGTAGGTCTCATTCGTCACCGTCAGGTAGTAGATCAGATCCTGCTGCTGGCAGTACATCCGCGTCAGCCCTTCGTGAACAATGATCGCCAGCTCATAGGCGAAGGCCGGATCGTAGGCCTTGACCCGACTTGGGGTCAGGGCCAGCACATGGCTGTGTCCATCCTGATGCTGCAACCCTTCACCCGCCAATGTGGTCCTGCCGGCCGTCGCTCCGACCAGGAATCCGCGCGCGCGACTGTCGCAGGCCTGCCAGATCTGATCGCCAACCCGCTGAAAGCCGAACATCGAATAGAAGGTATAGAAGGGGATGGTCTGTACGCCGTTATTCGCATGGGCGGTACCGGCGGCGATGAAACTGGCCATCGAGCCGGCCTCACTCAGGCCCTCCTCTAAGATCGCGCCGTCGGTCTTCTCGTTGTAGAAGAGCAGGCTCCCCTTGTCGACCGGATCGTAGAGTTGACCGGCGTGGCTGTAGATCCCGGCCTGACGAAAGAGCGATTCCATGCCGAAGGTGCGTGCCTCATCGGGCACGATCGGCACGATCAGCTTGCCGAATTCGGGGTCGCGCAGCAGCTTGGTCAACAGATGTACATAGGCCATGGTCGTCGCCAGGGGCCGCTCACCCGAGCCTGCAAAATACTCGCGGATCAGCTCCTCGGTCTGGCAGGCCATCGGGTAGCTGGCATCCTGGCGCTGCGGCAGATGACCGCCCAGAGCAGCACGGCGCTGCTTGAGATAGTGCATTTCCGGGCTATCCGCGGCCGGCTTGTAGAAGGGGGTATCTGCGATCTCCTTATCGCTGACCGGGATATTGAACCTGGTGCGGAAGGCCTTGAGCTCCTCCTCGTTCAGCTTCTTCTGCGCGTGGGTGATATTCTTGCCTTCACCCGCCTCACCCAAACCGTAGCCCTTGATGGTCTGAGCCAGAATCACCGTTGGGGATCCCTGATGTTCGAAGGCCATCTTATAGGCGGCATAGACCTTATCGGGGTCGTGACCACCGCGGGTCAAGCCCCCCAACTGGGCATCGCTGTAATCCTTGACCAGTTCACGCAGTTCGGGATACTTGCCGAAGAAATGCTCGCGCACAAAGGCGCCGCTTGCCAGGGTGAAGTGCTGCATCTCGCCGTCGAGCACCTCGTCCATGCGCTGCACCAGTTTGCCCGACCCATCGGCCTGAAGCAGGCGGTCCCAGTCATCCCCCCAGATCACCTTGATCACGTTCCAGCCGGCGCCCCGGAAATCGGCCTCCAACTCCTGAATGATCTTGCCATTGCCGCGTACCGGACCGTCGAGGCGCTGCAGGTTGCAGTTGATGACGAAGATCAGGTTATCGAGCTTCTCACGCGCGGCCAGGCTGATCGCCCCCAAGGATTCCGGCTCATCCATTTCGCCATCCCCGAGCATCGTCCAGACCTTGCGCCCGCTCCCCTTGCGCAACCCGCGGTCGACCAGATAATGGTTGAAGCGGGCCTGGTAGATGGCGCTGATCGCGGTCAGACCCATGGAGACGGTCGGGAATTCCCAGAAATCGGGCATCAAAAAAGGGTGGGGATAGGAGGAGAGGCCGCCCTTGTGCGGGCGCAGTTCGCGGCGGAAGCCCTTTAGATCCACCTCGCTCAGGCGGCCCTCCAGAAAGGCCCGTGCATAGATCCCCGGTGCGGCATGTCCCTGGAAATAGACCATGTCGCCGAGAAAATCCGCAGTGCGGCCGCGCCAGAAGTGGTTGAAGCCGATCTCCCACAGGGTCGCGGTCGAAGCGAAGGTCGAGATATGCCCGCCGATACCCGGCGATTCCCGGTTGGCGCGCACCACCATCGCCATGGCGTTCCAGCGGATGATCGACTTGATGCGGCGTTCGATCTCGCGGTCACCGGGAAAGAGCGGCTGCTGGCTGCGCGGGATGCTGTTGATGTAGGGGGTGTTGGGGGTAAAGGGGATACTCACCCCCTGTTCCAGAGCGCGCACCTGCAGCAGGCGCAGCAGCTGTTGAACCCTTTGTGGGCCAGCCGTCTGCAACACATAATCGAGGGATTCACGCCACTCGCGGTTTTCGATCTCGGTGAGACTATCCTGGGCAGGAGAATTCAGTTTGGACATAACCTGTGACCCCTTGGCAAAAGCGAAAAAGTGCAGGTAACGGACAAAAACTGTTCTCTGTTATTTATAGCAGGTTTAGCGGATTGCGCGGCAGGGGAGGAGAATCAGGGAGAGGTCAGCGGAGCGCCTGGATTCGACAAACAACCGTCAAGCAAATTCCATCTGGGCCAGCATGGGCGATATTTTCACGCGTTACTGCCCACCTTGCAGAAAACACCTTTCCCCCCGACGATGATGTGGGTGTTGAAGTGGTTTTAGTTACACGGACAGTTCAGACTGCAGCTTGATAAAAATAAGCGTTAATTGGCTCAGTCAAAAACATGACAATTTTATGTGCCGCTCCCGCAATGGAGCGGCTTTTTTTTTGCAACTCCGAATCAGCGCTGATCGGCAACCTGTAACCTACTGAAAACAATGAGTAAAAATACATGCATTGAGTTTTTCTAAAAATGGCACATTCCCTGCTAATTGAATGGGTACGACAAGTCCGAAGCGGGTTTACAAAAGTCTGGCCTGCAGACTGCCCGACAGATAACCGTAATGGGGATTGTTCATGGATTTAGCTACGCTACTAGGTTTGATTGGCTGTTTCGGCCTGCTGGTTGGAGCCATTCTACAGGGCAGCTCGCTGCTGATTTTTCTCGATCTGCCCTCGACCCTGATTGTTATCGGCGGCACATTTGGTGTCACCTTGGTGGCCTACCCTTTCGGTGAGATCTTCGGCGCAATCGGTGTTGCGCGTAAGGCTTTCTTCGTTAAGGAGTTGCCGCCCGAGGGCACCATCGAAAAGCTGATTACCTTCGCCAGTAAGGCGCGTAAGGAGGGGATCCTCAGTCTGCAGTCGGTGATGAACGAGATCGAAGACGATTTTTTCCTCAAGGGTTTACAGATGGCGGTTGACGGACAGGAGCCTGAGGCGCTCAAGGAGATGCTTGAGATGGAGATCGAATACATCATTGACCGGCATGACAAGGGGGCTGAAATTTTCTCATCGATCGGCGGTTATGCCCCGGCGATGGGGATGATCGGCACCCTGATCGGTCTGGTGCAGATGCTCCAGACCATGAACGACCCTTCCTCTATCGGCCCGGCGATGGCGGTCGCCCTGTTGACCACTTTCTATGGCGCCATCCTGGCTAATGTCATCTGCTTGCCGATTGCCGCCAAACTCAAGCTGCGTTCAAGCAGTGAAATCTTGGTCAAGACCCTGATCGCTGAGGGGATGAAGGCTATTCTGGGGGGTGAGAACCCGCGACTCATGGAGCAGAGACTGCACGCTTTTGTCGCCCCCAGTCAGCGCCAGAGTAACTTCTGATAGGAGCGGAATAGATTGGCAAAGAAGGCAAAAAAACCTCCAGCCGGAGCCCCGATGTGGATGGTTACCTTCAGCGATATGGTGACCTTGCTCCTGACCTTTTTCGTGTTGTTGATGTCGATGGCATCGATGGACAAGATTAAGTTCAGTCAGGCCAGTGATTCGCTTGCCGGTGCCTTCGGCGTTCTGGCAAGCAGCAGCACTACAAGCGTCACAACGCCTCGCATTGTGACCTATGCGCCGATTGATGACGACATGGTGACGCGGGTTTACCGGCGTCTACGCTCAAAAATTCGTGAGTTAAAGATCGAAAAAGATATCACTCTGGTCAAGGATCGTGGCGCAGTTATTCTGCGGGTCGATGACGCAGTGCTGTTCAAACCCGCTGAGCGAACGGTCAACCCTGCAGCCTATCCGGTTCTACTCAGAGTGGCAGAACTGGTGCGACCCCTGCCGTTCACGATGAAAATCGAGGGTCACACGGACAATCGGGGGGACGAACTGGCCAACTGGGATCTGTCAGTTGACCGCGCGGTTTCAGTACTGCGCTATCTGGCGAGTCAGCAGCTGTTGCCGCTCAATCGTCTGGCGGCCACCGGCTATGGCTCACAGAAGCCGCTCTTCCCCAATGAGAGCGCGGCGGAACGCGCCCTGAATCGCCGTGTGGAGTTTGTGCTTGAGAGCCAGGGTGGGCCCAATGATGACCTGCCATACCTGATCGACGCCAGCGAGCAGGCGCCGTTCTAGGGATTAATCGAAGAATTTAAAACGGGAAACCGACCGACACAAGGGATATATCATGGCGAGAGAAGAAGCAGCAGAGACTTCGGCAGACGGCGGCTCCAAGAAAAAACTGATTATCATTATAGCGGCCGTCGTGCTTCTGGTAATTGTTGGTGGTGGCGCAGCGTTTTTTCTACTCGGTGATAAGGCAGACAAGTCCGATCCTGAAGCAGAAGCCGCCGCCATGGCGGCCAGAGCCAAAATGGTCGGGCCGATGGTTACGCTTGATACCTTCATTGTCAATATTTTGGATGATGAGGAGAACCGTTATCTGAAGGCGGCGATCACCCTCGAGGTCGATGCGCCAGCCACCGCGGATGAAATCAATACGCGACTGCCACAACTGCAGGATGCCATTCTCCTGTTGATCGGAAATAAAACCTTCAGTGAACTGCGGGATATGCAGGGGAAAATGCAGCTGCGTGCTGAACTGCTCAACCGGATCAACAAGATCCTCAGCAAGGGCAAGGTCAAGCGCATCTATTTTACCGATTTCGTCGTTCAGTAGAGAGAGCCAGTGGAACGAATACTCAGCAAAGACGAAATTGCCGACCTGCTCTCCGCAGTGCGGCATGGTGAGGTCGAAATTGAAACCTCGGACGATGTTGCGGCGACTAAGGCCTGCATCAGTCGCACGAGTCTGTTTCGTTCGCAGGGTCCCGAAAATTGGAAGCTGCCCAATTTTGACATCATCCTTGACGCATTCGCACGCAACTACATGAATTCTTTGGCAAATCGCCTGCAGCGCGCAGTTGTGGTCAAGTTGGCCGGTTTTGAGTCGATGGCCTTCGATACGCTCCTGCAACAATTAACCGGCCATGGTGCGATTGGGATTGTCGAACTCGACCCGCTGCGCGGCAGCGGTATGGTGATCTTCGATGAGAAGATCTCGTACAGCCTGGTTGAACTGGTCCTGGGCGGATCGGCCGATTCTGGCAATATCCCTGACCGCCCGATGACCGCCATCGAACTGAATGTGATTCAGGATGTGGTCAGTGACAGCTGCCCCGACCTGGAGAAGAGTTTTTCTCAGACCCAGACCATTACGGCGTCGCTGATCAAGATTGAAAGCAATCTGCGCCTGCTCACTCACATTACCGCTGATGCCGGGGTGCTGGTCGCACGCTTCCAGACGACCCTCGACAGCGTCGAAGGAGAAATAATTCTGGTTCTGCCGCATTCGGCACTGGAACCACTGGTGGAAAAGCAGCGTGAAAAGGCGCTGCCGATGTCAGCCGGGCGAACCAGCCAGTGGCAAAACGCGATCAAGGGCGAGCTCGGCGTAATGGAGGTCGAGGTTGAGGCCCAGTTAGCAAGTATCTCCTTGCGGGTTCGCGATATCCTGAATTTTCAAGTTGGTGACGTCATCGACTTGAACTGTGGTCCAGATAGCCCGCTAAAATTGCTGGTTGAGGGGCGGCCTAAATTTATTGGGATCGCCGGCGTTCAGGCACGTAAGAAAGCCATACTTATATCCGGGGTGATCCCCGCTGGAGGTTGACAATGGTAGACAATAACGACAACGCAGGCGGAAATCCCCCATCGACCGCCATGCAGGGCAGAAACACTGAGCAGGGCATCGATCTGCTGCTTGATATTCCGTTGCAGGTCTCGGTTGAGGTCGGACGGGCGCGGATCCTGGTGCGCGACCTGCTGCAAATGCAGGAAGGGACCTTGATCGAACTCGAAAAGCTGGCGGGAGAGCCTCTCGACCTCTATGTCAATTCGCGGCTGATTGCGCGCGGTGAGGCGGTGATGGTCAATGATAAATTCGGCCTGCGTTTAACCGATGTGGTCAGCCCCTCGGAACGGATTGAGAATCTCGGCTCATGAAACGAATCCTCCCTGTCAGTCTGTTGACACTGCTGCCGCAAATCGCTTGCGCCGCAACTGAGGCGAAATCGGAGAGCCTGTTAATGCCCGCCTTGAAGATGCTGGGTGCCCTTGGGGTGGTGGTGGGACTCTTGCTGCTCATTTATGCCGCGAGCCGCAAAGGATTCGGCTTTATGCCGAGCCCTAAAGACGGGCAGATCAGGGTCCTGGAGACGCGGGCCTTAGGCAACAAAAAGTTTCTCTGTCTGGTGCGGGTACGTGACCAGGAATTACTCCTCGGTCTCAGCAACGAACGGATCGATTGCCTGACAGAGTTGCGCGCCGTAGAAGCGGACTTTGCGACGACTCTCAAGCAGGCCGAAATTGCGCCCCAAGTGACAGAGCAGGAGTCGGCGCCATGAAACCTTACCTGCCAGTCCTGCTGTTATGCCTGATTTTCTTACCGACGATCTCCCTGGCCCAGGGTCTGCCGACAATCACGCTGGGGGTTCAGGAATCGACCGAGCCGGGGCAGGTAGCGACCACGCTGCAGGTGATTGTTCTGCTGACGGTGTTGTCGATGGCCCCGGCCATTCTGCTGATGACCACCGGCTTCACGCGCATCGTTATTGTGCTCTCCTTCGTGCGCCAGGCGATGGGCACCCCGCAGGCGCCCTCCAATCAGATCGTTATCGGCTTGGCGCTGTTTCTGACCTTTTTTGTCATGGCCCCGGTCTTCAATCAGATCAATGAAACGGCGCTCCAGCCCTATCTGGCCGAAGAAATCAGTCAACAACTGGCGCTTGAGAATGCCATAGAACCGGTGCGAAATTTTATGTTTTCGCAGGTCGGAGAAGAAGACCTGCAACTTTTGATCGATATCTCCAAGAGCGAACAGCCGGAAACCAAGGAAGATGTCTCACTCTTGACCCTGATCCCGGCCTTCATGCTCTCTGAACTCAAGCGCGCCTTCGAGATGGGCTTTCTGATCTTCGTCCCCTTTCTGGTCATCGACATGGTGGTAGCTTCGATCCTGATGGCGATGGGCATGATGATGCTGCCGCCGATTATTATCTCACTGCCGTTTAAGATCCTGCTCTTTGTGCTGGTTGACGGCTGGAGTTTGGTGATCGGCTCGCTGGTCCAGAGCTTCGGTTAGGAGTTAGTGGTGAAAGGGAAGGAGCACTCATGACCCCAGAGTTTGTCATCGACATCGGCCGTCGCGCGGTCGAAACTACGCTGATGGTCGCTGCACCGATGCTGATCGCAGCGCTGCTGGTCGGTCTGCTGATCAGTATCTTTCAGGCCGCGACCCAGATCAACGAGCAGACCATGACCTTCATCCCCAAGATCGTCGCGGTCTTTGTCACCATGCTGATCTTTGCCCCCTGGATGCTGCAGAAGGTCATGAACCTCTTTCACATGATCTTCAATATCATCCCGACTCTGGGGCACTAAGGTATGGAGATCTTTCCCCTGTCCTTACCAGCCATCCAGGGGTTTATCATCTGTCTGGCGCGGGTCGGATCGATGTTTGCGACCTTGCCGGTCTTCAGTGGCGGCCAGGTGCCGGGGCAGATGCGGGTCGGAATTGCCATGCTCTTCTCGCTGGTGACATTCCCGGTCGTTCGCGACTATCTGCCGACCACCGAGATGGTGCCCTTAAGTTTGCTGACCCTGATCCTGAGTGAGGTCGCGCTCGGCATGATGGTTGGGTTTCTAGGCCAATTGATCTTTATGGCGGCCGAATTTGGCGGCTCGATCATCGGCTATCAGATGGGCTTTGCCGCAGCCAACGTTTTCGACCCAGCCAGCCAGCGCCAGGTGGAGCTGATCTCGCAGTTTCAGAGCGTCTTCGCAATTCTGCTCTTTCTGGCGCTGGATGTGCACCATCTGTTTCTCGAGGCGATCGTCGCGTCGTTTCGAATGCTGCAGCCCGGCTCTCTCGATCTGACAGCCGGGGCGATCCCGATGCTGCTTGAGGTCGCCAGTCACAGCTTTGTCCTCGGCCTGCGCCTCGGGGCGCCGATCCTGGCGTTGCTGATCCTCTCCAACCTGACCCTGGGACTCATGTCGCGGGTCTTCCCCCAGCTAAGTGTCTTTATGCTCTCCTACCCGCTCAACATCGGGGTCTCCTTACTCGTCATGGGCCTGACCATGCCGTTGGTAGCCGCCCTGCTCCAACAGGAATTTTCCGCTCTCTCGGACCGCTTCTTGCAACTCTTCAATTTGCTTTAAGTCTCCTAATTTTAAAACGCCAATAATTTGTCTTTTCGCTCGCCGCTCGGAGGCTGTCGGACTTAGCGGACCGAAGCGAAAATTCGGAGGTTTGAGACCTGTTTTTAGCTCGTTTGCAGGCTCATAGCCGTAGCTATGGGGCCAAAAGGAGCTGAAATCGGGGCCATACAAACAGATTTGCAGCCGGTTCATGGAAAGTCCGACAGTCTCCTAGAGGATGGGTGGGTCTCATGTCAGAAGATTCAGGTGCAGAAAAGACCGAAGACGCGACCGCAAAACGGCGCCAGGATTTTCGCGAGAAAGGCCAGGTTGCGCAGAGTAAAGAGGTCGCCACTGCGGCCCTGATGACACTGTCGCTGTTGCTGTGGGTCTTTTATGCCGGCCAGTTCTGGCAGGACCTGCTCCAGGTGTTCGATGGCACCCTGCGTCGCCTCTCTGAGGTGCCGGTCACCGTTCTGGGCATCCTGATCCTGGGGGATGAAACGGTTCTGCTGATGGCACGTCTGCTCTGGCCGGTATTTCTCCTCACCCTGCTGGTCGGCTTCATCGTCTCTTTTGCGCAGGTCGGGCCCCTCTTTACGACCAAGCCCTTTATGCCCGAGTTGAGCAAATTCAATCCGATCACGGGTGTCGGACGCATGTTCTCGAAACGTTCGGCGGTTGAACTGGTCAAGTCACTCGCCAAGGTTGTCCTGGTCGGTTCCGTTGCCTACAGCACCCTGTCGGACCAATTCGAGGCTGCTCTCGGGCTGCTCAATGTCGATCTCACCCAAACGATTGTCTATCTCGGCAATACCGCCTATCTGATCATGGCTAAAACCTGCGGTATCCTCATTCTGCTTGGCTTCATCGACTATCTCTTCACGCGCTATGAAATGGAGCAGAAGATGAAGATGACCAAGCAGGAGGTCAAGGAGGAGTTCAAGGAGAGCGAGGGGGATCCGCAGCACAAGGCGAAGGTCCGCGCGGTGCAGCAGCAGATGGCGCGCAGCCGCATGATGTCCGAGGTGCCGAAGGCCGACGTGATTATCACTAACCCGACCCACCTGTCGATTGCGGTCTCTTACGTGCGCAACGAGATGGAGGCACCCAAAATAATTGCCAAGGGCGCTGACCATCTGGCCTTTCGTATCCGCGAAATTGCGCGCGAAAACAAGATTCCTGTCATCGAGAACAAGCCGGTGGCACGGGCCTTGTACAAACAGGATATAGGGGATGTGATTCCCGAAGAGATGTTCAAGGCTGTTGCCGAGATTTTGGCATACGTCTATGGCCTCAAGAAGAGATAAGGCCCCTGAATAACAGAAGTTTTTGATTTTTAAAAAAGCCTCAAAAGGCACGCCGGAAAATTGACGGGCCGCGACGGAATCTTGGCCCGACAGAGAATCAGCAGGAGAAATAATGTTCGAAGCAGTCATGGAAAATCGCTGGTGTGAATTAATTTTTCGATCAGATGTAATGGTCGCTTTCGGCCTGGTTCTGGTGCTGATGTTGATGATCCTGCCGGTTCCACCGATTCTTCTCGACCTCTTTCTGTCGCTCAACATCACCATGGCCCTGCTGATTCTGATTATCTCACTCTACACCGTCAGGGCCCTCGATTTTGCAATCTTCCCCTCGATCCTGTTGGTCACGACCCTCTTCCGGCTCTCACTCAATGTCGCCTCGACGCGGCTGATTCTGCTGAATGGTGATCAAGGCATAGGCGCTGCCGGGAACGTGATCGAATCCTTCGGCCAGTTTGTGGTCGGTGGCAACTACGTGGTCGGACTGGTTATCTTCATCATCCTGGTCATTATCAACTTCATGGTTATCACCAAGGGTGCCGGACGGGTAGCCGAGGTTGCCGCCCGCTTCACCCTGGATGCGATGCCGGGCAAACAGATGGCGATCGATGCCGATCTGAACGCCGGCATGATCAACGAAACCGATGCGCGCAAACGGCGCGACGACATTTCACAGGAAGCCGATTTTTACGGCGCGATGGATGGTGCCAGCAAGTTTGTCAAAGGCGATGCCATCGCCGGCATCATCATCACCCTGATCAATATCGGGGCCGGCTTCGTTATCGGTGTCTTACAGAAAGATATGCCGATGGCCGATGCGGCGGCCAACTACACCATCCTGACCGTCGGCGATGGACTGGTCGGCCAGATACCGGCACTGATCATCTCGACCGGCGCCGGAATCATGGTGACCCGGACCGCCAGCGGCGAAGATTTCGGCTCCGAGGCCGTGCGCCAGTTCAGTATCCATCCACGGGCGATCTGGGTGGTGGCCGCGATTCTCGGTATATTTGCGCTGATTCCAGGATTGCCGCAGATCCCCTTTATCCTCATGTCCGGCCTGCTGTGCGCGATCGCCTGGCGGATCCAGAAGACCCAGGAGGAGCAGTCGCTCGAGGTTGAAGAGCAGCAGGCGTTACCGGCTGTGCCGGTTGAAGAGAATTACGAAGCGATGTTGACCGTTGACCTGCTCGAGATGGAGGTCGGTTACGGCCTGATTCCGCTGGTCGATGCCGGTCAGAATGGCGAGCTGTTGCCGCGCATCAAATCGATTCGTAAGCAGTTCGCCCTCGACATGGGCTTCATTGTGCCGCCGGTGCATATCAAGGACAACCTGCAGCTCAAGCCGAACGAGTACGCGATTATTTTGAAGGGGGTCAAGGTCGGCGGTGGCGAACTGCTCCCTGACCATTTCCTGGCGATGAACCCCGGAACCGCGACCGAGACCCTCAAGGGGGTCGAAACGGTTGAACCGGCCTTCGGTCTGCCCGCGACCTGGATCAGTGAGGATAAGAAGGAACGCGCCCAGATTGCCGGCTATACCGTGGTCGATAATGTCACGGTCGTCGCGACCCATGTCAGCGAGCTGATTCGGCGTCATGCCTACGAACTGCTCGGACGGCAGGAAACGCAGAATCTGCTCGATAATCTGGCCCAGGAATATCCGAAACTGGTCGAGGAGCTGATGCCGAACCTGCTCAGCCTGGGCGTGGTGATGCGGGTCCTGCAGAATCTGTTGCGTGAGCAGGTCTCGGTTCGCGACCTGCGCACCATTCTTGAGACCCTGGCAGACTGGGCCCCCACGGTGCACTCCCCCGATCAGTTGACTGAGCATGTGCGCCAGGTTCTGGCCCGCTCGATCAGTAGTCAGTTTAGTCAGGATGGCAGCCTGCTTGAGGTCATGACCCTGGAGCGCGGCATAGAAAATCGCCTGCAGGATGCCCTGCATGTGGGTGACCAGGGGGCCTATCTGACGATTGAGCCCGGTTTTGCCCAGACTCTCATTGCGAGCCTCAAAAAAGAGTCAGAATCTTTCCCCGGCGGGAATCCGGTACTCCTGTGTACGCCGGGAATCCGTATCCATGTCAGGCGTCTGGTAGAACGCTACCTCCCCTCGCTGACGATTCTTTCCCATAACGAGATTGCGCCCCACTTAAAGGTGCGGTCGGTAGGAACGGTGACTGTAGATGCTAATTAGAACCTTTACCGCTGAGGACATGCCTGCGGCCCTGCAGAAGGTCAAACAGACCCTGGGTCCGGACGCTTTGGTTCTGTCAACCCGCAGCCTACGTAAAAAAGGGTTGGGGGTGCTCTCCAAGCCCTTGATCGAGGTGACCGCGGCCATCGAATCCCCGGCCATGGCCAACCCGGATCAGGAATCAAAGCCGCCGGCAAAGCAGGCGATTGGCAAGAAACCGGTGGCTAAGCTGGCCGCGGCAGCCTATCGTGCGGCGGGCAATGCGGAGCTGAGCCGTGACGAGCTCAGGGCGCAGCCGGTTGTCGGTCCGCTTGAGTTCGCCCCGCCGCCGCCGGCGCCGGCGCGAGCGGCCGAGCCGGAGACTGGGTATCTGCAACGTGAACTTCAAGAAATCAAGGCGATGGTGCAGCAGTTGGCTGAAACCCGGACTCAAGCTCCTGCCCCTGCGCAGACCATGGCTTCGGTGCCAAGAGCTGGACGGTCGGTGAAGACCCAGTTTTCTTCGGTCGCGGAGCAGTTGCTGGCCCGTGGTATCGACACTGAAGCCGCCGAAACGATTGCCCGTTTTGCCGACAGTCGGATGAGCGCCGAACAGCGTCAAGATCCGCAACTGCAGCGCCAGTTCCTGTGCGATACGCTCGCCGACCTGGTTCAGATTACCAAGCCTGCCTGGGGGGCAGAAGCAGATGGCCAGCGGCGCATCGCCCTGATCGGTCCGACCGGAGTGGGAAAAACCACCACCATTGCCAAGCTGGCTGCGGCAGCAGTTGCGGCCGGATCGCGAGTTGCCCTGGTGACTATCGATACGTTCCGCATCGCAGCGGTTGAGCAACTCAAGGTTTATGCAGAAATCATGAATCTGCCGGTCGAGGTGATCTTCAATCCCGCTCAGCTGCCGCAAATTCTCGCGCAGCATCGCGATAAAGATCTGATCCTGATCGATACCGCCGGTTGCAGTCCGCGTGATCTGGAGCGTATCGATGAACTGACGGAATTTCTTGGAACTGACTCCGGGGTCGAAAACTGGCTGGCGCTTGCCGCCCATAGTCGCGAGGAACAACTTCAGCAGGTGATTGAAAACTTCTCGCGCGTGCCGATCGCCAGCCTGGTCTTTACCAAGCTCGATGAATGTGACAACTGGGGAATTTTGTTGAATCTGCCGACCCGGACCTCCCTGCCTCTCGCCTGTCTGACCAATGGCCAGCAGGTTCCCGAAGACCTGCTGCTTGCCCAACCGCAGCTGGTGGCTAACTGGGTGATGGGGACTGAACCTCAAGCACAGAAGGATGCCGTATGAGCCATGCCGTAATTGATCAGGCCGAAACTTTGCGTCAGCAGCAGAACGGAAGCAGCATCTGCGAAAGTTCGGCGCGGCGGACCCGTGTCGTTGCGGTAACCAGCGGTAAGGGCGGGGTCGGCAAGACCGCGGCCGTGGCCAATATCGCGATCGCCCTGGCGCGTCAGGGTAAAAAAGTCCTGATAATCGATGCCGATCTCGGGCTGGCGAATGTCGATGTCGTGCTGGGGCTCTCCCCTGAATATAACCTGAATCATTTTTTCAAGGGGGAACGCAGCCTTGAGGAGATCATGGTCGAAGGACCCTATGGGATCAAGGTCTTGCCCGCCGGCTCAGGCGTTCAGCAGTATACCCGTCTCGATGCGCAGCTCAAGATGCGCTTTATCGAGGCGATCGACAATCTGCAGGAAAAATTCGACCTGGTCCTGATCGACACCGAAGCCGGAATCTCCGACAATGTGACCTATTTTACCGTGGCCGCGCAGGAGATCCTGGTGGTTACGACGCCGGAACCGACCGCAATTACCGATGCCTATGCCTTGATGAAGTTGCTCTCCAGTCAATATCACCAGAAGGATTTTCTGCTCTGCGTAAACTCAGTCCGCAACGGCGATGAAGGTCTGGATGTCTTCGAAAAATTGACGATGGTTTCGGGGCGTTATCTCGATATCAGCATCGACTACCTGGGGGCGGTCCCCTTCGACAGAAAGATGCATGAAGCGGTACGCGCCCAGCAGGTGATTCAGGAACTATATCCCGAGCACAGGGTCTCAAAGGCCTTTATTGCGCTGGCGGACAGCCTGATTGATTCGCCGAGCAATGATCAACCCAAGGGGACCCTGCAGTTCTTTTTCAAGCGTTTTCTCGGGGTTGAGACGGAGCATAATTAATGAGGGTTGCTGATCGCTATGGACCACCAGGCGCCGACGACCGTGAACGGATGGTTGTGGCGCATATGTCACTGGTCAACTATCTGGTTGAACGGATGTTGACCCAGGTTCCGTCGTTCGTCACGCGTGATGATCTGAAGAGTGCCGCGATGGTCGGTTTGATCGATGCCGCCAGTCGTTTCGACCCGAAGCGGGGTGTGCTGTTCAAGACCTTCGCCGAGCGCAGGATTCGTGGCGCGATCTATGACGAGGTCCGGCGGATGGATTGGTTTTCGCGCACTTTGCGCGAGAAACAGTCGCGCATGACCAAGGCGATCAATCAGCTCGAAAAGAGACTGCAGCGCCGCCCCGATGAACAGGAGATTGCCGCCGAGCTTGAGATCTCCCTCGATGACTACCATGAGATGTTGACCCTGGTCAGCAACCTGGGCTGTGTCAGCCTGAACGAGAGTCTGGATGACAGCGAAGGCGGGATGACCTTTATTGAGAATCTCGCCGACACCAGCCAGGAGTCCGTTCAGGATCGTCTCGAAGCCGAGGAATTAGCCCGTGAGCTGGCTGGCCATCTCGGCGAACTCTCGGAAAAGGAACAGCTGGTTTTGTCGCTTTTCTATTACGAAGAACTTTCCCAGAAGGAGATCTCTGAAGTCCTTGAGCTCTCCGAGGGGCGGATCTCGCAGTTGCGCACCCAGGCATTACTGAAGATGAAGGTCAAGATGTCACGCAGTTTGCGCGGCCGGGCGAAGCAGGCAGACTGATGGCAGCTGCGGCACTGATCATAATCCTGGCGCTCACCGTCCTGTTGCTGCTGTGGCTGCTGCTGCGACAGCGCAGAGACTGTCGTAGGTTACGGCAGCAGGTTGCTCAGCTGGCAATGCAACTGCAGGAGTCACAACGACCCGCAGAGAGTTTCGCTGAGGATTTGATCCTGGCGGAACGCAAGATTCAGCAACCGAAGGTAAAGCCTGCGCAAGAGTCGGCCGAGCGTTACCGCTTGATCAGTGGCATGGCCCGGCAGGGGATGAACGCGGCACAGATCGCCAAGGTGCTTACGGTGAGCGAGGCAGAAGCCGAGCAGATCGTGCGTCTGGCTCAGTTGAAAAGGGATGTCTGAGAATCGATCTTCAGCTAAACAAAACAGCCTGAGTGGTCGAAGAGTCAGGTAGGCAACAAAAAAATGGAGCGAAACGATGGGATCAGGAAAGTACGGTGCCTTGAGTGGGGTTATTTCGAGAATGCAGATGCTCGATAATATCAATAACAATCTCGCCAACGTCAATACCAACGGCTACAAAAAAGGTTCTGCCGTGTTTGAGGCGCAACTGAGCGAAGCCGCAGCGACCCGCGGCAAGCAGGCCACCAATTATACCCGCATCAACAGTGAAGCGATCGATTTCAGCCAGGGGCAACTCACGAAATCGGGTAGCCCGATGCACCTGGCCATCAATGGCGAGGGGTTTTTTCGCGTGCAGCAGGAAAATGGCGAGATGGTTTACGCCCGCCGTGGCAATTTTCAACTTAACCAGGATGGTGAAATGCTTACTTCGAGCGGTGCTAAACTTCTGGGCGCCGGGGATATCCCGGTCGTGCTCCCGCCTGGGGAGATGAATGTGACCCGCGATGGCAGCATTCTGGCGGATAACCAGTTGGTCGGTACGATTCCACTCTACGATTTTGAAGATACCAGCGTCCTGAGGCGGGGCAATGATGGGGTTTTTGTTGCCCCAGCGGACGCGCAGCCGACCCAGAGTCCGCAACCAGAGATGCTGCAGGGATTCCTGGAAGGCTCGAACGTCAATATCATGCAAGAGACCGCGCGTATGGTTTACAACACACGCGTTTTTGAGGCGGGGCAAAAAGTACTCACCGCCTATAGCAAAATGGGTAGCAACCTGGCTGAACTGGGCAAGATTCAGTAGCTAAAGAATGATTGAACAACCGACAAGGAGCACACTATGATCAGGGCACTCTGGACAGCAGCAACCGGCATGGAAGCCCAGCAGTTGAATATGGACGTTATCGCCAACAACCTGGCCAACGTCAACAGCACCGGCTTCAAGAAGAGCCGCGCCGACTTTCAGGACATCCTCTATCAGACCGAAAAGATGACCGGGGCAACCGCCGAAGGGACCGAGGTCCCCACCGGAGTGCAGGTCGGACTCGGCACACGGGTGGCCGCGGTACAAAAGGTCTTTACGGTCGGTGATTTCCGGCAGACCGGTAACGATCTCGATATCGCTGTCGAGGGGGTCGGTTTCTTTGGTGTGACTCTGCCGGACGGGACCGAAGGCTATACCCGGGCGGGCGCTTTTAAACAAGACAGTACCGGCAGGATGGTCAGCTCGGATGGCTATCCGCTCTTCCCCGAAGTGGTCATCCCGGACAATGTCACCAAGATATCGATCAGCCAGAACGGCACGGTCGAGGTGCTGCAGGATGGCGCGGGAACGCCGACCGAGATTGGCAGCATCAGTCTGGTCCGCTTTGCTAATCCGGCCGGCCTCAGTGCCATGGGCCGAAACATCTATGCCGAAACCAGTACCAGTGGCGCACCGGTCACCGGCACGCCGGGATCTGAAGGCTACGGGGCCATCTCGCAGGGCTTTCTGGAAGGCTCCAATGTCAACATCATGGAAGAGATGGTCAATATGATCGCCGGACAACGCGCCTACGAGGTCAATTCCAAGGCGATCAAAACCGCGGACGAAATGCTGTCGATGATTAACCAGCTGGTCCGCTAAGGGGTCTGTTTTGATAAAAATCAGCTGTGCATGTCTGCTGCTGCTCATGGCGCTCCCTGCGCTGGCGGTCGATCTGCCGCTGCAGAGCAGTGCGCAGGTCAGTGATGATCAGGTGTATCTGCGCGATCTTTTTTCAGCAACCGATGCCGAACGTCTTGATCGGCTGGCCGGCTCGATACGGCTGTTTCGCGCGCCGCAACCGGGCAAGACGCGCAAGGTCAGCCGTGAGACCCTGGCGCGCTTGCTGGGTCGCCAGGTTCAGCCGGAGCAGTTGCGTTTGAGCGGTGCCGGCAGCGTGACCATCACACGCAAGGGGGTTTGGATTGAACCGGAGGAGGTTGAAACTGTCCTTGGCGATTATCTGAGCGCTGCGGCCAGCGAACTGCCCGGCGTGACGCTCAATTTTGAGAAGCTTCACCTGCCGGCGCGCTTCATGGTTGTAGCTGGGAAAATCGAACATCAGGTTATGCCTTCGACCCCAAAGGTCATCGGCAGCCATCGCATGACCCTGATTACACGGGTTAACGGCAAGGTTGTCGCTAACCAGAGTATTCGGGTTGAGCTTAAGGCGCGCGCGCGGATTGTGCTGACAAGCGCGGATTTAAAGCGCGGGGCGGTGCTCTCTGCCGCGGACCTCGTGTTGCAAGAGAGCGATATCTCCGGGCTGGAAGAGCCGTTTTATAGTTTTGAACCCCTGCTCGGTAAGCGGATGAAGCAAAGGGTGCGGCTTGGCCGGCCGCTCGAAAGACGTCAGGTCGAATTCCCACCCTTGATCAGGCGCGGTGAGCGGGTCACCATCCAGGCGCGCAATCCGGGGTTTCTCCTGAATGCCCTGGGTGAAGCCCGTCAGGATGGCGAACTGGGTGAAACAATCCGGGTGCGCAATAATAACAGTCAGCGCGAAATTCTGTGCCAGGTGCAGGCTGCGGGTCTCGTCAGTGTGGAGTTTTAAGTGATGAAGACGATTACAGGATTAGTGCGGATCGGCGTGCAGATGAGTTTGCTGATCGGTCTGTTGCTGCTGGTTGGTTGTGCCAGACCGGTTGAGCTGATCGAGATCTTTGAGGTTGAGCCGCTCGAAGAGCTGGCCATGATGCCGCCCCATCCGAGTAGCGCAGGTTCACTCTGGACCGGCTCGCTCCCGGCCCTGGTGGCTGATCGTAAGGGGCGGACCATAGGCGATATCGTGACCGTGGCGATCTTCGAGAAGGCCAGTGCCAGCAAACAGGCGAGTACCGAGACGGGTCGCGACACTTCGGTCTCGGCCGATATCTCCGCCTTGCTCGGACTCGAAAAGAAACTGCCCGGCCTGTTTAACCTCGGCATGGATCCGACAAATCTGATCGATGCCAGTGCCTCCAACAGCTTTTCCGGCAGTGGCAAGACCTCAAGGGCCGAAGATCTGGTCGCCGCGCTGACCGTGCAGATTGTGCAGATTTATCCCAACGGAAATCTGCGCATCGCCGGCAACAAAACGGTGACCGTCAACAATGAGATGCAGATCGTCAAGCTGAGTGGAATTGTGCGTGAAACCGACATCTCACCCGGCAATGTTATCGATTCGAAGAACATCCTCAATGCCCGCATCTATTACAGCGGGCAGGGGGTTATCAGCGACAAGCAGAAACCGGGTTGGTTGACGCGCTCGCTCGACGCAGTCTGGCCATTTTAGAGGTTGCTGCGGACCAGGGTGACTGGTAAAGGATAAAGCTGATGCGCAAATTGAGCACACTATTATTTGTAACCCTGATGCTGCTGCCGTTAGGCGCAGAAGCCGTGCGGATAAAGGACCTGACCGCGATTGAAGGGGTCAGGGCCAACCAACTGGTCGGCTATGGCCTGGTTGTCGGTCTCAACGGAACCGGCGACAGCAAGAGTACCCGTTTTACCATTCAGTCATTGCTGAACATGATGGAACGGCTGGGGCTGACGGTCGAGTCGGATAAGGTTCAGGTTGATAATGTTGCTGCGGTCTTGGTGACCGCGGAATTGCCCGCCTTCGCCCGCGCCGGCAGCCGGATCGACGTTGCGGTCGCCTCGGTCGGCGATGCCGGTAACCTGGCCGGTGGCACCCTGATGATGACCCCGTTAAAGGGGGCTGATGGCCAGTATTATGCGGTCGCCCAGGGCCCGTTGGTGGTCGGTTCGCTGGCCTTCGGTGGCGAGGCGGCCAAGGTGCAGAAGAATCATCCGACCAGTGGTCGGGTCGCGGACGGCGCGATTATCGAACGTGAAATCTTCAACGATTTTGAAAACTTGGGGCAACTGAACTATCGCCTCAAGCACGCCGATTTTACCACCATGACACGCATGACCCAGGCGGTTAACGATTACTTCGGCGAACCGGTAGCCCGCTCGCTGGATGCGGTTGCGATGCAGGTAACTCCACCGGCAGCCTATCAGGGGCGGATCGCTGAGCTGGTTGCCGAAATCGAGGCCCTTGATGTCATCCCCGACAGTGCGGCGCGGATTGTGGTCAATGAAAAAACCGGCACCATCGTCATGGGCAACGATGTGCGGATCTCGACCGTCGCGGTCTCCCATGGCAACCTCAGCCTGGTGATTGGTGAGTCGGCGGGGGTCTATCAGCCGAACGCCTTTGGCAAGGGCGAGACCCTGGTGGTTCCCGAGACCTCGATAGCGGTCAGTGAAGATATGGGCAATCTGATCGTGATGAGCATGGGGGTGAGTATCGGTCAAGTTGCCAGCGCCCTCAACGCCATCGGCGCCAGCCCGCGCGATCTCATCGCGATCTTTCAGGCGATCAAGGCCTCAGGCGCCCTGCATGCCGAGTTAGTGGTGCTTTAGGAGACGAGATGAAGATCGATACTCAAGCCAGAATGCTCGCTGCGCAGGCTCTCCAGAAACCGGCGAGTCCGGGCGCGGATGATAAGCAGCGGATGAAGCAGACCGCGCAGGATTTTGAAGCGATCTTTGTCCAGCAGATATTCAAGGAGATGAAACGCACCATCCCGGATGGGGGCCTGTTGCCCCGCGGTCAGGCCGAAGAGATCTACTCCGACCTGCAGGATATGGAGGCCGCAAAGCAACTGACCAATCGCGGGGGGATCGGCCTGGCCGAGATGCTGCTGGAGCAACTGGAGAAGACAGGTAAATAATTGGCTACCGAATTAGCCGTTGCGGACTGCGGAGCAGGACCAAATTTCATGCCAGGAGGGCTGTTATGCTTGTTTTAACCCGTAAAGAGGGTGAGGGGATCGTGATCGGTGACGACATTCGGATTACGGTTGTCGAACTCAAGGGGGGCGGGGTAAGAATCGGGATCGATGCACCCCGCGCGATCAAGGTCCACCGCCTTGAAGTTTATGAACGGATTATTCAGGAGAACCGGGAAGCGACTCAGTGGGATATCACCGATCTCGATAGCTTGAGTCACGGCCTGTTTCAGGAGAAAGAAATATGAAGAAGGTGATGTCGCGTTTTGGTGAGATCGAATATGCTCCGGACAAAACGCTCAGTTTTCCTGCTGGCCTGATCGGTTTCGAGGATCTGCATGAATTCGTGGTGATCCCGAATAGCAAGGAAGGCCCCCTGTTCTGGATCCAGAGTGTCGACGATGCCCAGATCGCCTTTGTGTTGACCGACCCGACCAATTTCTTTCTCGATTATAAAGTTGTCCCAGACCAGGCTGAGTGCCGCAAACTCGGGATCGCTAGCCCGGAGGAATGTCTCAGCCTGTCGGTCGTCACGCTGCACCCCGATAAAAAAATCACCCTCAATCTACAGGCACCGATCCTCTACGCGCCTGAAAAATGTTGTGCCCTGCAGGTCATCCTGGAGAAGACAAAATACGCAAGTCGCACGCCCCTGCCGCAGGTCAAGCCGGTGCAGGCCACGGATGCCGGCGCTGAGCGCTAAGGCTCAGGGTTGTGGCTTATCAGGTGAGCGCTGGTTCGGCCCGTGAAATCGCGTTAGCGGGCCAGCGCCGCTGATTCGACATTGAAACGGTAGACCTTAAACACCCCATCTTTGTCGAGCAGGGCCAGGGTGATCTTGGCGTCACCAGTCGCGTAACGGGCCTTGATCGTGTAGCTGACCACCGTCTGTTTGTCACCGGCGTAGATTTCCTCAAAATGTGGTTCGCCTAACTCCTGCAGTGCCCCAATCTTGGACATCACCCGGATGATGTTGGCGAAATTCTCTGCCGAGGTTTTCTGCATGAATTCAGCCGACATATGGCTCCGTGCCAGCACAGGGTCCCATTTCGAGATTTCGGGGATGACCTGTTTGATGTAGGGGACGGCGGTCGCGAGATACTGCGCTTCTTTCTGGATTGAAAAGTATTTAAACCCGCCGGTGATGGTCAGTCCGACACTGAGCAAAACACAGATCATGATGAGTATCTTTTTTTTCATTGAGCCCTCGCAGATAAGCAATCAGTTGCAAAAAAACTGTGCAGGTTATTTGGTCAAGAAAAGAGTGGCTGGCCGTGACGAGCCGCTTAAAAAACCGGCGGCTGCAGCCAATCCGGCCAGAATTTAGCATACCTCTGACCTAAATAGCGAACCATGGCGAGGCAAGGGACCCTGATGTTTGGTCGCTCAGACGCTGGCATGATTCTCCAATCTGCCGGTGAACTGTTTATTTCCCGCAAAAAAAACTAAAGCATTCGCTTTTTTATGTCGATAACAGGCGTAAGGGACAGCAGCAGGGTTGCATGAGGCAACCAGGCTTGGCCCTTCCAAGTATTGAGGAGACAATGGTCGATAGAATTTCACCGGTTGCGCCAGCGAAGAACGCCCCCCGGCAACTTCAGCACCTCAAGCGCCAGCTTGAAGAAGAAGGCGCAGAAAAGCTCTTTTCAGGCACAGACCGGGTGAGCGTCGAGCATGATTCAGGGATCACGACATACGGCAAACTGGCCGGGGTAGAAGTCGGCTCCTCCTATCAACTGTTGCGCCAGCTGGTGGTCAACACCTTAAGAGATCAGGGCATTCCCAGCCTGATCGGTATCGGTGAGGCTGAGATCGACCTTGGCACCCTGACCCCCGAAGCCGCCAGCGAGTTGATCAGTGAAGATGGCTACTTCGGCGTTGAAAAGACCTCACAACGGATCGTCGACTTTGCCATCAATGCCTTCGGCAATGATCCGGAGAAATTGACCCAGTTGACAGATGCGATCGAAAAAGGCTTTCAGGACGCAGCGGACGTCTTCGGTGGCAAGCTACCGGAGATCTCACACCAGACCTACGCGGCGGTGATGGAAAAACTCGATAATTTTGCCGGTGGCACTGGTGAGGAAAAAGGAGCGGATCATGGTTGATCGGATAATTGGCGGCAAGGGCTACGGACCCTTAAATGGTGTTCGGACAGCGGCAAAAGCCGAGCCCAAAAAAGAGTCCGGCAAGGCGCCAGCCAGCGACCGGGTTGATTTTTCCAGCGTTTTGCAGGGAGCCAGCCAGACCCGGCAGAGCGCCACGGCCCAGTCAGCGGCCCCGAGTTCGGCCCGGGCAGAGAAACTGCAGGCCTTAAAGGCCCAGATCGACTCCGGTCAATATCGGCCCGACCTGGATAAGGTCGCCGCCAGTATGCTGAAGTTCATTGTTGAGGACAGCTGAGATGACTAATCCAGAGTTGAAAGACAAATTTGAGCAGCTCCACCAGTTGCTCCTCGCTGAGCGGGAGCGGATCAGAGCGCTCGACATCGAGGGCCTGCAGCAGGTGGTTGTGCGTAAGCAGGCGCTGCTGGCAGGACTTAAGCACCTGCCGCATGAGACCGCGGGGCTGGAGGCACTGATCAAGCAGATCGATCATGAAAATCGGCGCAATGCCTACCTGCTCTGGACCAGTCTTTCCTGGGTCAGGGAGACGATGCGTTTCTTCGGTCAATCGACCGCAGCCCAGGCCTATGGCGGCAGCGGGCAGTCGATAAGGTCCCGCCAAGAAGGCCAGTTGATGAAGGGGAGGGTCTGATATGGGCGGCTTGAGCGCAGCACTCAATTCGGGGAAAAGCTCACTGTTGACCAACCAGAAGGCCATCGAAATTACCGGCCTGAATGTTGCGAATGTCAATACCCCCGGCTACTCGCGTCAGACCCCCAACCTGACCCCCTATCCGGCGCTTAATTTCGGAGATTTCTTTACCGGGACCGGCGTGACCGTCGGTTCGATAGAGCGTTCCCACGATGTTTTTCTGGCCGGCCAGATCAATGAGAAGAGTGTCGCGTCCGGCTTTGAAGGGGCCATGACCAACCCCTTGGCCGAGGTGGAACGGGTCATCGGCATCGGCGATGGCAGCATCGCCGACGAGTTTGATCAGTTTTTTGACAGCATTCGCGAATTGAGCACCAATCCAGGCGGCGAGGTCGAGCGCCAAATGGTGCTGCAGCGCGGCAGCCTGATTGGTGATACTTTTCGCAGCACCCATGATCAACTGCAGCAGGTGCGGGGCAATATCAATGACAGTCTGACCTCCAAGGTCGATGGCATCAATATGCGCAGCGCCGAGATTGCCGAACTGAACAAGCGCATCTCAGCCATCGAAGCTTCAGGGCAGGACGCCAACTCGGATCGCGACCGGCGCGACCTGCTGATAAAAGATCTCTCCGGCCTGGTCGGGGCCTCAAGTTACGAAACCTCGAACGGCAACGTCTCGGTCCAGCTTCCCGGCGGCATGCCGCTGGTTGAGGCGGACCAATACACGCCCGTGGAAGGCACCATCGTGCAAGGCGATCTGGAACTGCGCCTCAAATTCGGCAGCACCGATATCCCGCTCGACCGTAAGGCCTTGGGCGGAGAGATCGGCGGTCTCTATGAGGTGCGCGATGGCCTGATTCCGGATGTGATCGAACGCCTCGATCAACTGGCCTATGCCTTTACCACCGAGGTCAATGCCCAGCATCAGGCCGGTCAAGACCTGAACGGCAACCCCGGACAGGCGTTTTTTGTCCCGCCTGCCAGTCATACCAGCCAGGGCTATGCCAACCCGCTTGCCGCCAATTTCGGCACCGGCGATATCCAGCTCAACGTCAATGGCACGACCACGGCGGTCACCATCGACGCCACCAACAACTCACTGAGCGACATGGTGACGGCGATCAACGGCTCCGGGGCAGGCGTCACCGCCAGTATCGACCCGAGCGACAACTCGCTGGTCATCACGCCCGATGTCGCGGGCGAAAATGTGCTGATCGATACCTCCGCCCTCGCCGGCGGCAGCTATTCACGCCCAACTTTCAGCGCGGCGGGGATGGCCTCATCCTTGAGTATGAACATAACCGCCACCGTTCAGATCAGCGCCGGCACCTCCAGCGCTCCGGGGGATAACACCAATGCCCTGGCCATGCTCAGCTTGGAACAGGCTCAAACGGTCGGCTCAGACACCTTTGTCTCGGCCTACGGCAAGATCGCCTCGTCGGTCGGGGTTGAGACCTCGCGTAACCGCCAGGCCACCCAGGGACTCGAAGATAGCCTGATCCAGTTGGAAAACCTGCGCGACGGCATCGACGGGGTCTCCCTCGAAGATGAGATGATCAACCTGCTCAAGTATCAGAGGGGATTCGAGGCCTCGGCTCAATTTCTCTCGACCGTCGACGAGATGATGGCGACCCTGCTAACCATTAAGAGGTAGGTCATGCGTGCAACCCAGACCACAACATATCGCAGTTTAGGCGCCTTTTTAAATCGCACCAATGAACGCATGGCCGATCTGCAACTGCAGACCGCGACCGGCAAGCGCCTGAATCGCCCCTCGGATGATCCGACGGCGATCAGCCCGGTCTTAAGCGCCCGCACCCAGATTCAAGCCTCCGAGCGCTACATCGAAACCATCGATTCCGGCATGGATCGCATCGACAATATGGACAGCAGTTTTGCCCATATCGAGAACATCCTGCAGCGCGTGCGCGAAATTACCGTTGCCAGCGTCAACGGCTCACTCAGTCCGCAGGACATGGCGACCTATGGCGACGAGGTCGGCCAGCTCAAGGATGAACTGCTCAGCGTCGCCAATGCGCAGGTGGACGGCAAGTACATGTTCGGTGGCTATGAGACCACGACCGTACCCTTCGTCGAGAATCCGGCCTACGACCCGGCAACCTATGATCCGACCATCTATGACCCGGCCACCAACCCGCCGCCGGTCCTCTACCAGGGCGATGCCGGGCAGATGCGGATGGAGATTGGCCCCGGTGAGCAGGTACGGGTCGGGGTTGACGGCGGCACCTTCTTTCTCGGCCTGGCCGACACCAGCGGTGACGGTAGCTACGACAACAGCGACACCCGGGTGGGCAGCGACCTGTTCCATCAACTAAGCCAGCTCGAGGCCGACCTCAAGGCCAATCAGGTTACCCCGCTTGCCGAACAGCAAACAGGTGACTTTAGCGCGGTGACAGTCGCCGCCGGAGAAGGCCTTAGTTTCAGTATTGGCGCCGAGACCATCACCTATACCAATAGCACTGGTGGTCCGCTGAACGGAGCAAACCTGGTGGCGGATATCGCGGCCAATCTTGCAACCTCCACCGCGACAGGTGGGGCCGGGGATTACACATTTACCCAGGAGGGCGGGG
>JAAXQE010000237.1 GCA_012974425.1 Geopsychrobacter sp. | reverse complement strand
CGCGGCAAGATCGATGTATTTATCAATCAGGAGGCCTCCGAAGGGATTGTTTCCGTTCCTGCGGTAAATCAGACTGTTGCGCAGGCCTATGTCGATCTCTTTAGGCAGATGCAGCTACAGTTCGATCTGCCTGGTGAAATCCCCCTTGAATTGTTGATGGCGCAAAAGGATGTGCTGATCGTCAAGGAGAACGCTATCGATGAGGATGATCTGCGGGCAGTGTTGAAGCAGGCGGTCAGCGAGGCCTTGGTCGGGACGCTGAAGATGCGTGAAGCCGAGGGCGAGGCGACGCGTCTGGATATTGTCAGTCGGCTCGATTTTGTCACAACCTCTCTCAATAGTATTACCGCCCGCTCACCACAGGTTCCGCTTGAGTGGCAACAGAAGCTGAAAGAGCGTCTGCAGCGCCTGGCCGAGGATGCGGTGGATGAGCAGCGTATCGCTCAGGAATTGGCGCTCTTTGCCGATCGTTGCGATATCAGTGAGGAGCTGACCCGCTTCCTGAGCCACCTGCAGCAACTCGACCTGCTCTTCAGTAGCGAGGAACCGGTCGGCCGACAGATGGATTTCCTGATTCAGGAATTAAACCGCGAAACCAATACCATGGGTTCTAAGTCCAACGATGCCGAACTGACCCGCAACGTGGTTGCCATCAAGGCCGAGCTCGAAAAGGTCCGTGAACAGGTCCAGAACATAGAGTGATTTACCACTCTATGTTCTGGTGTTCCATGTTGAAAAACGGTTCCAGGTTCCACGTTGAAATCTTAAAACCTGGAACTTGGAACTTCGCACTTGGAACGTCGAACATGGAACGTGGAACAGTGTCAAAAACCTGGAACTTTTTTTTTGGGGGGGGGCTATGAAGATTGCGCGGTTTGAGGATATTCAGTCCTGGCAAGAGGCGCGATTGCTTGTGACGGATGTCTATACTTTTTTGAAGGAATGCCGTGATTTTGGATTTCGGGATCAGACCCAGCGTGCCGCAATCTCTATCATGTCAAACGTAGCCGAAGGTTTTGATCGCGGAAGCAATAAGGAGTTTATCCATTTCCTGACCATTGCGCGCGGTTCGCTTGCTGAGGTGAAAAGCCTGAGCTATGCTGGTCTTGATATTTGTTTGCTAAGCAGTGACCAGTTTATGACTCTGGAAAAGAGATCCGTCCGCTTAAATGGCCTTCTGAACGGCCTGATTCATTATCTCAGAAACTATGAAAATAGAAACTAGCTGAGAAGTTAGTCTTTCTTCGTCCTTTGCCTTTAACATGGAACCTGGAACATGGAACACCAATCATTAAACGCCCCGACTATCAGGAGGGGGATTCTGTTCGTTGTTTCGGCCCCCTCGGGTGCGGGTAAAACAACACTCTGTCGCGGAATGTTTGACAAATTCCCGGAGTTGCGGCAATCTGTCTCGTTCACTACGCGACCGCTCAGGTCAGGCGAGCAGGACGGGGTTGATTATCATTTTATTGATCAAACCCGTTTCGATATGATGGTTGCCGCCGGGGAATTTGTCGAATGGGCACAGGTGCATGGCAACTGCTATGGCACCGCGCTTGCGACTTTGCAAGAAGCTGCTGCCGGTGGAGCGGACCTGCTGCTTGAGATCGACTGCCAGGGGGCGCGTCAAATTCGTGATTCGATTGAGGAGGCGGTGTTTATTTTCGTGCTGCCGCCCGATTTCGCAGAGCTTGAACGCCGTCTGCGCGGCCGTGACACCGACAGCGACGAGATCATTGCGCGACGTATGTCGAATGCGCGGGATGAAATTTCTCAGGCACACTGGTATGATTATCTTGTCTTGAATGACAACCTTGCGCAGGCTGGTCGGCGCTTTTCGGCGATTATTGAGGCTGAACGCTGCCGCACGCGGCTGTTGATCGATTTTCTCAGTCAGCAATTTGTAACAAATTAAGGAGAACAGGAAACTATGGCACGTGTAACCGTTGAAGATTGTCTGGATATTATTCCCAATCGCTTTCAGCTTGCTATGGTCGCTTCCAAGCGCGCCAAGCAACTCTATAAAGGGGCTGAACCGCTGATTGAAAATAAATCAGAAAACAAGAAGGTCGTTCTTGCCCTGCGTGAGATCGCCGCTGAGGCGATTCATTACGAAATCCCGCCGCCTAAGTAAATAGTAACTTCTTGAATTCGCCGGAGACTATTTCCGATAGGCTCCGGCTTTTTTGCGCACTTTACCCATTGGCCAAGTCTATATGC
>JAAXQE010000229.1 GCA_012974425.1 Geopsychrobacter sp. | reverse complement strand
AACCAATCCTCCAATCTGGAGAAGGCGATCCGTTCCTGTTCCAGGCGGACATTTTCGCCCAGCTGATTGTTGCGCAAGGCCTGATAAAGTTGTTGTTCATCTTCATCAAGATTGGGTAGTGCGGCGAGACAACGCTTGCCATCCTCTTCGTTGACCCAGAGCTCCCGGCCCGCCAACAAGGTTTCACGATCCATCAACAGCGAACCTGCTTGAGGAAAATAGGCGCGTAGCTGCGAGAGGATAGCAAAGCCGTGGGTGTCGATATCTCCCCAATAAAAAATCGGCATCTCCCGCAGCCAGGCGATATCCTTGAGCGCCTGGATGCCGTATCCGAGGCCGAAGATCACCCAGGAATTGGAAACCTGCGGGAAGCTGAGCCCATTGATCTTGTTCTCGGTGATAAACACCCGGGTGCAGTTGGGGGTAAGATCACGAAATTGGCTGAGCGGCAGGCTCAGATCGCTCGCCCCCCAGGGTGAAACCAGGACGGGATCGAGGATGCGCAGGCGGATCAGCGGTTCATCGTAACGCAGGCCGAAGCGCCGCTCGAAACCGCTGCCGCTCAGGCTGGTTACTTCTGCGCTGATGGTTGCGGCGGGCAACAGCAGGTCGAGCAGTTCACGCAGAATACGCCTGTGCTGTTCGATAAACTTGCTGTCGACACCGGAAATCTCCAGCTCGCGCAGATAACAATCCGGGCGCGGCTGCCGGCAGAAATATTCGCAGACCCGCAGCAGCTGCGACCAGATCGCCCGATCATTGAGCAGCTTCAGCGGATTTTGCGCCAACCATTCCTTTAGCTTCGGCTGTGCGCTCAGGGTCTCTGCGGCCAGGGCGCAAAAATGCTCGAACTCGTGCTGCTTGCCAAGGGTGCGGAGGAGATCGCTCAGGCTGTCGAAACGGATGCGGGCGGGAAACAGCTGTTGGCCCAACTGACGATGATTAACGGTCGTAAACTCCAACGTGTAACCGAAGCCGAGCTGCTCTTTGCTTTCCGCACGCAATTGATTCAGCCAGGGCCGTAGTTCGGCATAGCGTTCAAGCGCCTCTTTGGCACTCGGCTTACGGAACGGAATGTCGAGAGGGAAAAGGTTTTCTCCGCACAAGAATGCCCTGAGCAGGCAACCACTCTGCCAGTGTTTCAACGCCTTCATTTTTATCTGTTGCGGAGTAATCATGCTTCGGCTTGTTGATGCAACGCTTTTTCAGCGCGGTATTCTTCGAGACTCAGGTTGCGCAGCAGCGAATTGGCGCCGCCCTCGTTGTGAACATAGTGGACCGAGCGGATGTAATCTTCGATGACATGGATTTTCTGCAGTGGGGTGACAATCAACAACTGCAGATGGAGCTTTTTGAACAGCTCCAGGCCGTAGCGGGTACTCTCGTCGGAGCCCTTGGCGAAGGCCTCGTCGATGACCACGAAGCGGAACGAGCGTGACTGCACCGCGCCCCATTCGAGCCCGAACTGGTAGGCCAGCGCCGAGGCGAGGATGGTGTAGGCGAGCTTCTCCTTCTGGCCGCCCGACTTGCCTGAAGCGTCGGAGTAGAATTCGCGCTCGCTGCCGTCTTGCTGCCAACGTTCGCTGGCCGAAAAACTGAACCAGTTGCGCACATCGCTGACCTTGGCGGTCCATTTGCGGTCGTGATCGATCAGTCCCTCGCGACCGTTAAAACGCTCGATGAGCGCCTTGACCTGCAGAAACTTGGCTTCGTTGTAGAGTTCCGATTCTGCTTGGGGATTCGACAGGCAGCTTCTAAGGTCCTGTTGAAACTCGCGCACCTCGGGATCCTGAGTCTTATCGATCATTAGCTCGATATAGGTGCCGGGATTGTATTCAATCTCGCCCAACGAGCCATTAATGATCCCAATTTTATCCTTGATCTGCTGACGTTCCTTGTCGAGCTGATTCTGAAACAGGGCGACGCTGTTGATGGTTCCTTCATTCAACAACTGCTTGAAACGCTTTTCATGACGCGGCAGATCCTGCCCGCGCAGGCTTTTCAACATAGCCTCAAATTCGCTCAAGGCCTCAAGGCTGGCGTCGACTTCGGCGGTTTCGGCGGGATAGGCATTTTTATACGCCTGCATCGCACCGATCAACTTTTCGGTCTGGCGTTTGCTTTTTCTCTCAGCGCCGTCGAGTTGCTGCTGGATTGTCTCACGCACCTCACGCTGAGCTTTTTCGATATTCTGCAGATTGAGGCTCTGGGTGCAAAAGGGCGCAATCTTCGGGAACCAGATCGCGCGTTCTTCTGCGGTGAGCAGGTCGATCAGGCTCTGCGTTCCGACCAACTCCTGACGCCGCATTTCAAGAAGATTCTCCTGCTTACCCGCCTCCCGACCGAGGTCAAGCTGCTTCTGCTCATGATTCTCCAGGTTCTGCCGGGCCTGTTGCAGCTGGTTGCGCAGGGTCTGCAAGCGGTCAGAGCTGCGCTCTATTGCGGCCTTCTCTTCCAGACGAGATTGAATCTGCACTGCCGTCGGGGCCCAATCGATCTCGGCATAATCGACAAATTTCAATAGATCGCGCACTGTATCGCGCCGCACACCCTCCCCCTGCTGCTGACTGGCAAGGTCGTCCCGTTCAGCGCTTAAGCGCGCAGCCTCTTTCTCCAGCAGCTGCTGCTTCGCCTCCAGCGCCTTGATCTTCTCCAGATTGCTCCAGCCCAGGACATAGAGGCTACGGTCATGAATGGAACTGCGGTCATCCTTTTCGTGGCGCTGGCCCCCAGACTTAATCTGACCACTCTGGGTGATCGCCCTGGGCAGGCGGCGGAAGCGTTCCAGATCGGCACAACAGATGTAATCGAAGCGCTGTTGCAACTGCGCCTCCAGCCAGGCGTAACAGTCGCTAGCAGGTTTAATGCGAATCTTCTTGGCCAGCGAATCGGCATCCGCTGTTTTTGCCGGCACTCGGACATCGGCAGCGCGCAGGCGGAAATAGACCAGCCGTCCGCGCAGCTGGGTTTGATCGACATACTGACTGACTTGCGCATAGTGCTCTTCAGGCACCAGCAGACTGAGACCAAAGTTGTGCAACAGGCGTTCAATCGCACCCTCCCACGCGCTCGCGCCCTCATCAACCTGCAACAGCTCACCGACAAAGGGGAGCAGGGTCTCAGCGATGCCAAGGCTTTGTGCCATAGCCTGACGCAGCTCCAGATTTTTACGCGGGATATTGCTCTTGCGTCGCCGCAATGAGTCGAGCTCTTCATCCAGCAGCCGCTGTTCACTCTTGAGAGTCTTAAGACTGACACTGCGCTCGATCTCCTGCTGCTTGAGAGCTTCGATCTGAGTTTCAATCTCACTCAACAGGCTCTGTGCGATCTTCAGGGTGCGGTAGAAATCGTCCTCATTGTTGGCTTGCGGCAGCTCCAACTTCTCAGCATGGGCGCGGAACTCCCGCTCCCTGAACTGTTTCTTGCCGCGTTCCTTCTCCAGCTCATCGATTTCCTGTTCGAGAGCCTGCAGGCGGCGGCCACCGCTTTCGTCGATGGCCGTTTTCAGCTCATCCTGCTGGCGGCGCAGTTGGCCGATCTCCTCTTTCAACCCTGCCAAACGATGGCCGATCTTCTGCACTTCGATCTCAAGTTTATCGATCTGCGCAATCAGCAGGGCACCCTTATGTTGAGCAAAATAGGCGACCAGAGCCTCACGACAACAGCGCAGTTCGTCGATACTCTCACTCAGGGCGCGGTAGCCACCCCCGTCCTTGACCAGCGGATCGAGCAGGGCGATCTGTTCCTTGGCCTTCAGCACCGCCGCGTGGGCACGGTTGAGGTTATCGAAATTCTGGCGCAGATCGTCGATACGGCTCTCGACATCCCCCTTTTCGAGCATGTGATGCCGGACAAAGTCGGTCAGATTGCCGACCGATTTCATCGAAACGGTCTGATAGAAGAGTTCGAGGGCCTGCTCGTTCTGGATGCCAAACAGGTGGCGGAAGCGGCTGCTATATTCCTTGAAGTTATCGAGCAGTTCGACCCTTGGGCGGTGACGCAAGCGCTTCTTGAGTTCGAGGATATCGCTGCCGAAGTTGCTGAAATTCTCAGTGATACTCAAGGGGGTTTCGGAGACGACGAAGAAGCGCTCGGGGTTGCGCTTCTGGTCTTTGAGCCAAAAGACCTGGGCCAGGGTGACCCGCTGATTGAACCCCTGGTTATAAAACTCACCGAGCAGCACGGTATAGCTGTTTTCATCACGCAGCGCCACGGCCTTGGCCGCCTGAGTCAGGTCGTCTTTAGAACTCTTATACTCGCCACGGATGTAGGAGTAGAGCGAACGCTCCTTCCCCTCGGCCCCGGCGGCTTTGTTGTAAACGATGCGCTGATGGGGCACCAGCAGGGTCGTAATCGCATCGACCAGGGTCGATTTCCCCGAACCGATATCGCCGGTGAGCAGGGCATTGTGACCCTGCGGACCGAAGGCCCAGACATGGCGGTTGAAGGTCCCCCAGTTGAGCACCTCAAGACGCTGCAGGCGAAAACCGGTGACGCTGTCGTCGGCGGCAAAATCAAGCGAGAGTGTCGGCATGGCTGCGATAGGTCTCCAGTTTCTGATTCAGATCAGCGAGCCAGTCGGCATCGACCAGCGCCTTGATGATACGCCGCAGTTCATAACGTTCCTCATCCCCTTTGAGGCGCCGCAGAAAGCCGTAATCGATGAGCTTACGGATATGACTCTCGATCTGTTCGAAGGTTTTGGCTTCGTTGCTGCTGTCGGGCAGAAACACCCGCAGCATGTCGACAATCTGCTCACGACTTAAAATAACCCGAGTCTCGCCGCCTGTGGCATCCTGCTCGATCAACTTCTTGCGCAGCAGCACACAGAGCAGGCTGACCGGATAGCTGAGCTGGCGACGTTGGACCAGACGCGGCAATGCCGGAGCATCCTCGTTCTCATCCATTAGCGCTGGGCACTGTTGCAAAAAGGCATAGCCTTCGTTCTCATCGATCCGCACCTGCAGACCGAGTGCCGCAAAATAAGCGTGAATACTCGCCTGATAGGTCAGCAGATCGCGCCACAGCTCGGGGCTGGTATCTTGATAGATCACCCCTTTGCAGAGCTGGATCAAGACCAGTGAAGCCTGGTGGGGCAGGTTCAAATATGCGTTCATAGGTTCCCTTTTAACGGGTAAAGATCACCTTCGGCAGTTCGACCTGCCGGGGGCGCTCGCTCTCGTTGGTCAGCGTCAGGGTTTCAGTCTCGGCTTCGCTCACCAGCGCCTTGTCATCCTTATCCGCCAGGCTCAGATAGGTGACCACTTCAGCCAACCCCTTGCGCACCGGGGACTCCTCGACCAGTTGGCCAAGGGAGATCTGCGCACGGGTCTGCAACGCCTTGCGAATATTGGCCTGCAGCTGCGCCTCATCTACATAACTCTGGCGATACAGGGCCTGGGTATCGATATCCGCTACGCCGACGCTGATCGCGACATCCGCAATCTGCGGGTTGTGCGGCGGGGTAAACAGGCTGCGCGACATCACCAGATCCAGACTAGGTTTGATATCGTCCAGCGCGGTAAAATCCCGCTCAGTCGGCGGATCATCCTTGATCCCGACCGCCTGTTTTTCAATTCCGCGCACCAGGTCCATGATCCGCCGATTCTCAAGATAAGCCTGGTCGTCGAGGTACTTGCGCAACTGTTCGACCAGCAGGTTGTTGGTCTTGTAGACCTTCTCCCCGGCATCGAGCAGCGAAAACTTGATGCCAGCCAGAAAGACATCCGGGATCAGAGATTGGATCTCCTCCAGGGCATACACCGTTTCGAGCAGTTGCGCCAATTCGGCCTGACGTGGGGCCGACATCAGAAATTCCCAGAAGGCACGAAAGCTCTTGCCTTGATCCGAGTCCCAGATCACATCCTGCTCATGAAAGATCTCATCAAGTAGCGAGCCCTTGGTCTTATCGCTGAGCGCGATGCGTTCACGAGTCTGGCGATCGAGGCCGCGAAAATTGTACTCCACCTGCCGAAAATCAGAAAGCAGCCGGCGAGCGGTCTCTTCGACCTGAAAGAAGCGTTCCTTGATCCGGGTCGGATCGTAGGGTTCGACCACCCCGCTGCGGATTTTTTCGATCTCCCCCTCGATCTCAGCCTTCTGCCGCTCCAGTTCAGCGATACGTGCAGCGGGGTCCTGTTGGGTCTTGCGTACGATCTCGCGCAACAGCTCAAAGACCGTCACCAGGCGCGATTCGGTGCCGACGAATTGGCGTTCTTCCAGACTCTGCAGCCACTCCACCGCCTTCTCCGTAGCCGGGGTCAGGTCGAACTCGGGCTCGTCACTGCTGGCGGTATAGTATTTCCGCAGAAAAGGGGTCTTTCCCCCCGCCCAGTCCTCAAGGTAGTGACGGGCGGTGTTGGGATACTTGTCTTCGCCGTGGATATCGCGCAGGTGGAAGAGGTAGTCAGCAAGAGCAGTCGTCAGATCGGATTGCGACACCGAGCGCCGGTTTGGCTGGATGAAGATGCGGAAGAGAAAGCTGATAATCAGTGCAGCGTTACCAGCCGCCAGCAACCGCAGGGTGGGGTGGGTCTGTTTGAGTTTTTCGAGATAATCGTGATCCATAGACCGTAGAGTCTACCTCAATTCAATTCGTTCAAACACCGAAAAAAAACAGGGTTCCGTGTCGAATAAACGTAAATACCGAACCCGACGAAACTGCTCAGCGGGGATTCCAGGAAAAAAACGGTCTCCCTCAATCTCACGCTCAAGTTCGGTAAGATAGATTCGGTCACAAATCGGCAGAGTCTGGCGGTAGAGCTCTTCTCCACCACAGATGAAGAGTTCGCTTTCGCCAGCGGCGCGTGCAGCGTCGAGCGCCGCATCGATCTCGGAAAACGTCTGACAGCCCGGCGCATCAAAACCGGCCGTGCGACTGAGAATATAGCTGGTGCGGCCCGGAAGCGCACGACCGATCGAGGCATAGGTCTTGCGCCCCATCAGCAAACTGTGCCCCATGGTCAGCTGCTTGAAGCGCTGCAGATCTTCCGGCAGGTCCCAGGGCAGCTGACCATCCTGGCCGATACAGCGATTCGTCGCCATGGCGACGATCAGCGAGATCAGCAACAGCGGACCTCCTCGTCCTTATTCGTGGTTTCGGCCAGGGTCGGGCGCACAAAATGGCGTTCAAAAAACTTCTGCGGCAGCACCCGGATCAGCCGTTCAAGCAGAAAAACTGCCAGCAGGGAAAAGAGCAGGCGCCCCCAGAACACCCCCGAAACATGCCCGCCCAGAACCATCATCAGCAGCGTATCCTCAATAATGCTGTGACAGAGCCCCATGAGAGCGATGG
>JAAXQE010000060.1 GCA_012974425.1 Geopsychrobacter sp. | reverse complement strand
TGGCGTTAACGTTTCTCTTTCTTCTCTACTGCACCACCGGCTGCAACCCAGGCCTCGAAGCCACCCTCAAGATGGGCAACATTCTCCACCCCCATCCGCTGGCAGACATCGGCGGCCAATGCAGAACGCCACCCCTTGTTGCAAAAGAGCAACAACGGCTTGGGGTTGGCAAATACCTTATGGAAATAGGGGCTTTCCGGGTCGATCCAGAACTCCAGCAGGCCGCGTGGCACATGCACACTGCCGGGGATAGTCCCCTCGCGCCAGAGTTCACGGATATCCCGCAGATCGATCAGGAGTCGCGTCTGGCGCTGCGCTGCGTCCAATAGTTCTGCCACCGAGACTCTCTGAACCCGCTCTTCCGCTTCGGCGACCAGCTGGCGAAATCCGGTTTTCAGTTGCATAACACCCCCGGTTCAGCGCTATCAGTTAGCCTGCTCTGTCTTTGTCGACCCAGTTTCGGCTTCAGGTTGAGCTTGTTCGAGTTTCACATTTTCTTTCATATACTCCTGGATCGCCTGCTGCACCAGCGGCATCACCTGCTGCGCATGTTGACGACCGATCTCCATCGATTTCTGCATCAGGATCGGGCTCATTGAGGCCATTTTTTGCCCGAGATGACTCTTGCTGAACTCGAGAATCCCCTGCAATTCCTCAACCGAGAAACTGTCGCTATACAGGCCGATATACTCATCCTTCAGGGCAGCCCAGCTGAGACCTTCGAACAGAATGTCCCGCGCAATTTTCTGCATCGCCAGCAGGTTCTTCTCGCGCTCATCCGGAATATCGATCGCTTCGAGCTGAGAGACAATGACCCCTTCGACCTTTTCATACATCATGTCGACCTGCTCTTTAACCTTGTTGACATTCAGAAACTGCTCGGCCAGTTGCCGGCGCTCGGCATCGTTCGCCGAGGCGGCAAGCGGGAGTGAAATCAGCAGGGCAGCGACAAGCAAAAAAAACTTTTTCATGTTAGCTCCTGTGGGTGACATTCAGATTATTGTGGAAAAAACCAAGATAACATACCTGCAACTCTTATTTCTCAAGCGAGTCCGCTTTTAACGGTGCATCTTCGGCATAACGCAAGTTTCTCTCCCGTTGATATTCATCAAAATCGGGGGAGTTTTGGCAATCTTCCGCTGGGCGCTGACTATTCTTCAGGCATTCCTGATAACCCATCGACCGGAATATTTCATAGCCGGTGCGCTGCATGCAGGAACAGAGCAGCAGCAGGCCCAGCAGGCAAAGACAGAAATTAATTCTCTTCATCGGCCACCTCAACAAAACGGTCGATTAACGGAAAATAGAGCGCTGAACGGATCGCGCGCGCGGGCTCCATGGCAGCAAGCAAGCGGCTATAGCCCGCAAGCTGACCACGATAGTGCTCTGTTTCGCGCTGAATGAATGCCGCTTCCTGCTCCGCTGGTTTCGGAGCACTGGTCTTATAGTCTATCACCCAGCGGATACCGGCGCTGTCGACAAAGGTGCGATCAATCACGGCATGCACCAGCTGCCCATCGATCTGCCCTGACAGCTCCAGTTCACAGGCACCGTCGCTATGCGCCTGCAGAATCCATTGGCCCTTTGGACTGGCGAGGGTCCGCTCAACCGCCTCACGAATCCGTCCGAGCGCCTCAGTCAATTCATGGCCCGGCACCCCCAGCCCTGTCAACTGTCGGCGCAGCATCTGCTCCTGCTGCCCCTCATTCTGGAACCAGTATTCAGCCCCCCGCCGGGCAATCTGTTCCAGGACATTATGCACCAGGGTACCGATATGCCGTCGCGACTGTTGCTCCCAGCCACTGAAGAAGAGCTGCTCCCGCTCATCCTGTCCAACCTCCTCCTGGGCCGAAGGCTTATTGTGCAGTTGGATTTCAGGAACCGGCGCGGCCGTGACCTGCGGCAGAGTCCAATCGAGGGGCAGCCGCCGTAATTTCAGGTCGAGCCGCTGCTCAACCCTTTCAACGGCCTCGTTGGCAGTGCGACAAAATTGATCCTCGATGACCGGCCAGAGCTTGGCCAGCAGTGAGCCCGCCGTGACCCTAAGCTCGCCGTCCTTGTTGGCCTTGGCATGGCCGAACAGGTGGAGTTGGCGCTTGGCGCGGGTCGCCGCAACATAGAGCAGGCGTGAGGCCTCGAGATCCTGCTTTTCACGTTCAAGCCGCCCGATAAATTGATAGATCTTGTCCTGCTCGCCACCATCCCTGGCCGCAATCGGGGCCAAGAGCAGACCGGCGTGCGGATGTTCCAGCCAGCGCAGCAATGGGCTGTCATTCGCCGCAGTGCCGCGTCCGAGGCCGGGCAGGATGACCTGATCGAATTCGAGCCCCTTCGCCTTATGGATCGTCATCACCTGCAGGCGGCCATCGGCCTCAGTATCGGGCACGGCAAACAGCTTGGTTAGCCCCTCCTCCAAAATAGCGTGACTCGGCATCTCCCCGCCGCGTTGCAGGTTTTCGACAAGTTCAAAGACCAGTGCCGCATCTGCGACCCCTTCCTTGCCGTAACAGGCGGCGCCACCTAAGGAGAGCCAGCAGGATTCGAGCAGGTTGCGTAGCGGGAAGCGGCCACGCCGACTGATGCCCTTTTCCAGAATCGGCCAGATGCGCGCAATCCGCTGCTGGCCATCCGCGGTGAGTTGCTGCAAGCGCTTGCTCTCCTGCAAGAGGCTCGGCAGGGTCGCATGCCTGGCCTCTTCGGTCAGAGCGTGCAGGTCGGAAAGCGTCAGCCCGCACCAGGGCGCACGCAGCAGACTCAGCCAGGCGAGGCGGTCGGCCGGGTGCAACAAGGCCCGCGTCAGGCAGAGCAGATCGAGGGCGACCGGCTGGGTCCCCAGATATTCGATATCCTGCGCCTGATAGCGCAGACCTTTTTCACGCAGCTGCTGCAGGATAAGCGGCAGGTGACTGCGACCGCGCACCAGAATAGCGACTGTGTGTGTGCCATTCTCAGCCTGAAGCCTCTCAACCAGTTCAGCGACCTGCAGCGCCTCGCTCTGGTCATCGCGCCCGTTGAAGGCGGTCAGGGTGACTGCGGGGAGATCGAGCGGTTCCAGTACGGCGCTAGCGGCAGCCAGGGGCACCGCCCCGGATGCCGCGTCGACCTTGACGGGAAAGACTGCGGCAAAGGTGCGATTAACCCAGTCGACGATCCCCTGTTGGGAGCGGAAGTTACAACTGAGTTGCAAGGGCTCAAGTTCTGGTCCCTGCTCGCCAAGCTGCCCTTCGAACGACTCGAGGAACAGCCCGACCTCCGCTTCACGAAAACGATAGATCGACTGCATCGGGTCACCGACCAGAAACAGGCTGCGCCCATCGCCACTCTGCCAGCCTGCGGTCAGCATGCCGAGCAGACCGTACTGCATCCAGGAGGTATCCTGAAATTCATCGACCAGGATATGCTCCAACCGATTGTCGAGCTTCAACAACAGATCGCTCGGGTCCTCGGCCGAACCCAGGGCGGCATTGGCCATCAGGGCAATCTCGGCATAATCGGCCTGCCCGTCGCCGCGGAAGACCAGCCAGAGTTCGCCGACCAAGAGCGGCAGCAGTTCGATCAGACCACCCAATATCTGGCGTTGTTCCTGAGAGTACTCGGCACTCGGCAGATTGCGGCAGGCATTCAGTTTTTCAATAAAGTTGGGGAAGGCGGTCAACTGTTCAACCAGTTGCTGCATCCGCTGACGCGGCTGCTTGTCGGCGGCGGCAAAACCGATCCCGGCATTGATCCCCCCCGCTTTGCGCAGCGTGCCGCTCCCTGCCAGCAGCAGATCGGCCAGCCCCTGCCAGATCCGTAAATGCTGGCTCTCGGCGCGCGGCATCCAGTCGAGATCGGTCAGGTAGAGCAGCGGCCGCTCTTTCCCCTGAGCCAGATTCGCCGCGGCAATCCGCCCGCAGGCGAGCATCTCGTCGCCCAGCCCATACGGAGTGAGCGCCGCAAGTTCAGCCAGATCCTGCTCAACCAGTTGCGCAAGGCCCGCCTCGAGCAGCTCACAGGGGTCTGTATCGCGCACGCCGTAGAGGTGGCGCAGCCATTGATCCCGCTTCTGCAGCATCGCCACCAGCATCTGCTGCAGGCGGGTCATGCTGTTATCCAGATGAGCCAGCAAGCGTTTGATCGATTGCCCGCCCGGCTGATCCGTCCCTAAGCGTTGCAGCAAACGTTCGGTCGCCTTCAGATAGAGCTGATCGGCATCCTCGGCCAGCTCCGGCAGGCCGCCGAAGCGGGAGAGCCAGGGCATCTTGCGCACCAGTGAACTGTTGAAGCTGTCGATGGTCTGAATCGCCAGCAGGGCCGGGTTGTGCAGAATATTCCAGCCCTTTTCCTGATCGCGCCGCAGCGCCTGACTTGCCAGGTGCCAGGTATGCGCCCTGTGCGCCTCAGTCGGACAGGCTTGCTGGGCCAGGCTCAGGGCTTCGAGCAGACGGTTGCGCATTTCGGTCGCCGCCTTGCGCGTGAAGGTAATCGCCAGGATCTGCTGCGGCCGTTCGACCCGCCCCAACAGGGCGAGATAGCGCTGGATCAGCAGTTCGGTCTTGCCCGAACCGGCCGGCGCCTGAACGATAAAGGAGCGAGAAGGATCGATGGCGGCACTCCGCTGGGCCTGATCGGCAATCGGCTGGCTCATTCTTCCCCCCCGCTCAGTTCGGCTTCTGAAATTCGGCAGAGCCCGGTCAGATCACAGTACTGGCAGGCGTGCTTGAAATCGACCGGATCGACCCGGGCAACCCCGGCGACAAAATCCTCGGCGACGGCCACAAGCTGCTGCCGCCAATGACTGAGCAGCTCGTTCCAGCTGTTCAAGGCGAGGGCCTGGGATTTCTTATGCTGCTCGACCCCATCCACCTTCGGCAGCAAGCCGGAGTCACGGGCCACCCCGATCAGTTTGCAACTGCCGCGCCGCACCTGCGCAAAGGCGACGCCATCGGCCTCGGCCTCGCTGTTGGTAATCGCATAGATCGGCAACTGGGGTTCAAGCAGACGCTCGCCAACCAGCAGTTCGGCTTCGACCGCACCGCTTTTGTAATCGAGAATCACCAGGCTGCCATCCTCGAGGCGATCGATGCGATCGATAATGGTGCGAATCTGCAAGGGGCCGATCTGTTCGAGTCGATCATCCTCCAGCTTGAGAATCTCAAACGGACTGCGCGCCTGCTCGACCTTGCTCAACCATTCGTCGATCAAATTCTGCAGGCGGCTCTGTTCTATTCCAACCAGCTCGGATTGCCGCTCTCGGGGATCTTCGAAGTTCTCGTCAAGAGCCTGTTTCACCGCCCGCTCAATCTGCGCACTGCGCTCGGTATCCGACAGGGCATTCAACGTCCGCTGGTTCTTGACTTCTGTCCAGAAGAGTTCCAGCGCCTTGTGCAGCAGATTGCCGCGCGTCATGGCATCCAGCCCCGGCTGAGCCTCATCGAAGCTATAGGCCTGCAAACGATGGCGCGCAAAGGCGCGAAACGGACAGAGCGCCTGATCCTTGAGGATACTGGTGCCGCCCTTGCCACGCTCGCTCGCTAGGGCGGGGCCCTGGATATCGCTGAGTTCATCGAGGTCAAGCGGATGCTCCAGCAAACGACTGCGCAGATCGGAGGCAGGCGCAAAGTCAGGCTCAGCGGCAGGCAGATCATGCAGCAACGGACTAGGCCGCAGCTCGCAATCCCCGGCGCGTTTGGCGTAGCTGAAGATGGTCGCCGGGCTCGCCGCCGTAAGCCGCACCACCACCTGGCGGGCAAAATCGAGTTCCCTTTCCGGACTCGAATGGGGCATCTGCGCTGCGACCTGTAGGGCAACCGGTAAAAACGGGTTCGGGCGCGCCGGGCTCGGCAAGGCATCTTCAGTCATCCCCATCACCCAGAGATGCGCAAACTCCAGCCCGGCGGATTCAAGTAGACCGACCACCTGCACCGGCCCGGTCGGTGCTTCAAGTTGGAACTCGATCTCGGCCGCCAGACGGCGCAGCATACTCAGCGCCACAGAGCGGTTCACCGGTGGCGAGACCGCATCGAGAGACGCCAGAGCAGGCAAGAGCTTATCGCGCCAGGCCTTTACCATCTGATACTCGCTGCTCGCCAAACTCCGCTCACCGGGCCAGCCAACCTTGATCAGGGTCTCATCGAAATGGGCCGCCCACTGCCCCGGCAACCGGCGCTTGCTCGCTTGCTGCTGCGTGGCCAGGGACTCAAGACAGCCGGCAAACTTGGGGGCCTGTCCGTCCGTTTTAGCCAGCTCGACAAGCCGCTTCAAACTGAAGGATTGTTGACGGAAAGAGCGCAACCGGCTATCGAAACTGGCCCGTTTATCTGATTCGCTCAGGCTCGCTTGCAGATAAGGGGTGCGCAGCAGAAAGCTGAGCTGATCGAGGGATAACTGGTAGCCGACCGCTAGCATCTCCAGCGCGGCATAAATCGGGCCCTGATCGAGCAGCGGCGCACCGAGGGACAGGCTGAAGATCGTCTCCTCTTCATCGAGACGCAGGACCGCTTGCGGATCGATCTGGTCGCGGAAGATACGCTCAATCGCACTGCGCCGCGCCTGCAGATCGCTCACCACGACCCCGATCGACTCTGCGCCCTGCTCCAGCAAGCCACGCGCCCAGCAGGCGGCCTGGTGCATCTCATGCTGCGCATCATTGGCGGCATAAATTACCGGGAGATTTGCGGATGAGATATCAGGAGCGATCTCCTCAACCAGGCCACCGCAGGCTTCGACCTGCTGGCGCAGTTTCAACAACAGGGGGCTGAGTTGATCAAAACCGCTCAGTAATATTCTATTCGGGCAGACCAGTTTTTTCCTGTGCAGGGCCTCGCAGACCAGATCGGTCAGGGCGGGACGATCGAGCCAGCCCTGTTCTGCACAGATTTGCTGATAACGCTGCTGCCAGTTGCGAAAGACCCGTTGATCCTCGGTCAGCGCTGAGGAATCGAGGGAGAGGCCATATTCACGCAACAGCTGAGCGGCCTGGCGGGCCTTCTCGGCGGTTGCGGAGAGCTGCAACAACTCCTTCTCGCTGCCAGCCGAATCCGCTTCGATGATCTGCTCCCAGAGGCGCTTCAAGGGCGGTCCCTGCAGTAAGCGCCACCCCTCCCCCAGTTCGGCGATCATGCGATCGAACCAGGCATCGAGGCTGAAGATCTGCGGGGTCGGCCAGACCTGTTTGCCCAATGCCTGCATCTGACGGTCATAGGCCGACTGCAGGTGGCGCGACAGGCGCTTGTTCGAGGTCAGAATCAAGGCACCGCTGGCAGCCGCGCTGATAATTTTTTCAAGAAATGGCGTCATAGAAAAGCCCCTCCACAGGACATCTAAAAGTCACTGAACAATCTGTGCGCTGAAAGGGCATAG
>JAAXQE010000264.1 GCA_012974425.1 Geopsychrobacter sp. | reverse complement strand
CCCGGGCGCCCGAAGGGAGGATCAGCCTTAAACTCCATCTCGAACTCACCCGTGACGGAAAGAGCAAAGACCCTTTTCGTCTGTGAATCGGCGATATAGATTCTCTGCCTGACGGCATCATAGCAGATACCGGTCGGTCTGAGAAAATGCTCAGCGCCAGCCATCGTCAATAGCCTGGCGGTACGCTTCTTCAGATCGAGGACATGGACGGCGGGGATCCCCGGATCGGTAATCCAGATCAAACCCTGACCATCGGTGGCTATGCCGTAAGGCGTCACCAACGGCATCCGTTCCGCCATTTCCCCGGTCAACCAGCCAAATAAACGGTTTTTCGGCGCCTCTTTGTCGGCAAGGTCTTCGCCACCCTTCAAACTACGCAACAATTTAATGCGCGGCTTCTCCGGAGCCTGCGGCCAGACCTGATTGATTTCGGGATCCTCAAGTGCAAGAGGTGGCGTACTCGCAGCGCAGGCCGCCAACAGCAACCAGGCAAGCAGCAGAGTCAACCAGTAGCGCGGCAAACGACTACTCAACAGTTCGTTCAACCGCGTATTTCTGCTTCAGAGAAGCGAGCCATTCGGCGTAGACCTGATCCCGACGGTTTTTCTCCAGGGTGGCCTTGATCTTCAAACGCACCTCATCAAAACTCAGCTGGCGCGGCTCATTAACCTGTGTCAGCTTAATGATATGAAAACCGAACCGGGTCTTCACCAGGTCAGAGATGTCGCCAACCTTCAACTTAAGCAAGGCCTCCTCGAAAGGCTTTTCGGTTTGCCCCTCATGAAACATGCCGAGGTCGCCGCCAACATATTTCGTTCTGTCATCTGAGTTATAGTAGGCCAGATCGAAAAAATCCTCACCCTGCTGGGCCCGCGCCAGAACGTCGCTCGCCTTCTTGTCCAGAACCGCGCGTTCCTCCTTGTTGGAAGCTGGGTCAACCTTAATCATGATATGACTGGCCCTGAATTGCCGAGGCATGAAAAAGGTATGTTTCTTTTCAGCATAATATTTTGCTATCTCCTCGTCGCTGGCCAGCACCTTTGACTCAACCGCACTCTCCTCAGCCTTATCAGCCAGAAACTGACGGTAGATCGCTGCACGCAAACCGGTCAGAGTCTCAGCAGCAACTGCCGCCTTGAATTCTTTCTTTGTCTTAAAGCCCGCCCGGACCTTCTCAATCTGCTCATCAATCATCGATGGCGGCACCGAAATCTCATTATCGATGGCGTATTTTGCCTTATAGGCGCGCTCAATGAGATCGTTCAGTGCCTCCTGCTTAATCTCGTTAATTTTTTCCGCAGAGACCCCGCCATGGAAACTGACACGAAGCGGCATGACCTTATTGATCTGCCGTTGTAATTCAAATGCAGTAATAGGTACCCCACCGACGCGAGCTACGACATTATCGTCTAGAGTGGCCGCAAAGAGTTGAGCAGGGAGAACAAGCAATAGAAGAGTTAAAACGCGCAGGGTTGTCATCAACGACTCCAAATTCAAGGTTAAAATAATTCGCTATTCCAGAAACAGCTTCACACACAGTCAAGCCACTCCTACCTACCAGCAATAATCAAGCCAAAAAAAAGAGCAACCCTACATTGGCAGGATTGCTCTTTTTTTTGTTTGGCGGGAGTGACGAGACTCGAACTCGCGACTTCTAGCGTGACAGGCTAGCGCTCTAACCAACTGAGCTACACCCCCT
>JAAXQE010000263.1 GCA_012974425.1 Geopsychrobacter sp. | reverse complement strand
CTCGCGACTTCTAGCGTGACAGGCTAGCGCTCTAACCAACTGAGCTACACCCCCTAAAGGCCTTACATAAATTGGTGGGCGAAGAGGGGCTCGAACCCCCGACATCCTGCTTGTAAGGCAGGCGCTCTCCCAGCTGAGCTATTCGCCCTGATTTTTCTTTTAAAATGGCGGGAGTGACGAGACTCGAACTCGCGACTTCTAGCGTGACAGGCTAGCGCTCTAACCAACTGAGCTACACCCCCTTAGTTAAAAAGTGAAACAAGAATGTCTAATATTATTACAATCGGACAGCTTCGTGCTTCCTATTTTAAGTTTTTTACAAGTATTTTAGTTGACAGCATCCTTCAGTGCCTTGCCAGCCTTGAACTTTGGTACCTTGGCGGCAGCAATCTGAATTTTCTCACCCGTTTGTGGGTTTTGACCCGTACGTGCAGCGCGGTCACCTACGCTGAAAGTTCCGAAACCAACCAGGGCAACCTTCTCACCGGCCTTAAGTGCGTCAGTAATTGATTCGGCAAAAGCCTTAAGCGCACCTTCGGCGTCAGCTTTGCTCAGGCCAGCTTTCTCCGCAATTGCATTGACCAGTTCCGCTTTAGTCACAACACACCTCCAAAAAGATTAGGAATAATTTTTTGCCTTCGAACGGAGAGATATATAGCAGAGTCTGAAAAAAACTGTCAAGCTGTTTCTCCCCATTTTTTGCGGCCTGGCGCGTTTTTTTATCTTCGCAATCCGTGACTGTAACTATTCACCAGGCTCTACTTCGCTTCACCTTGTTCAACAAGTGCCAGCTCAAGAACCCTGTCCATACTAGCAACTGGCTGAAGTATAAGGGCATTACGCAAAGAGTCGGGGATATCAACCAAATTCCGACGATTTTCCTCTGGAATCAATATGGTCTTAATCCCACCCCTTCTGGCAGCTAATAATTTTTCTTTCAACCCACCAATCGCCAAGACCCTCCCACGCAATGTCACCTCCCCTGTCATGGCAACATCACGTTTCACTGCACGGCCAGTCAGAGCTGATGCCAGTGCCGTCGCCATTGTAATCCCTGCCGAAGGTCCATCTTTAGGCACGGCCCCCTCCGGGACATGGATATGAACATCGATCTGGGTATGGAAATCTTTTTCAAGCCCAAGCACCTCCCAGCGCGAACGTACATAACTGAAGGCGGCCTGAGCTGATTCCTGCATAACATCGCCTAGCTTGCCGGTTATGGTCAACTTGCCACTCCCGGGCAACAAGCTGACCTCAATACTCAACAATTCACCACCGACCTCGGTCCAGGCCAACCCAGTTGCAACCCCAACAGTATCCTCATCTTCCAGGATTCCGTAGTTGAAGAGAGGGACACCGAGATACTTTTCAACCTGCTTCATGCCGACACTGAAATCTTTATTTTTGTCGAGCAAACTCTGGCGGGCTAATTTACGGCAGATAGAAGCAATGGAGCGATCAAGGCTCCGCACACCTGATTCCTTGGTATAACGTCTTACCACTTCAAGCAGAGCCGCATCAGAAAATTTCACCCGAGAGGTCTTGAGACCATGGGCCTCTATTTCTTTCTTAATCAGATAGCGCTTGGCAATATTCAGCTTCTCTTCTTCGGTATATCCCTCAACATGAATTATCTCAAGTCGGTCATGGAGAGGCCTAGGGATCGCATGAAGGTTATTGGCCGTAGCAATAAATAAAACCTGCGAGAGATCATAATCGATATCGAGAAAATGGTCCCCGAAGGTATGATTCTGCTCCGGGTCCAGAACCTCAAGCAAAGCAGACGAAGGGTCACCGCGGAAATCGGTGCTCATCTTATCGATCTCGTCCAGCATAAATACCGGATTCTTGACGTTGACCTTGCGCAACCCCTGAATAATCTTGCCCGGCATGGCGCCGATATAGGTGCGACGATGGCCACGGATTTCGGCTTCATCCCGCACACCACCTAATGAAATTCGCTGGAATTTACGCCCAAGAGCCGTAGCAATAGAGCGCCCCAACGAGGTCTTGCCGACCCCGGGAGGACCGACCAGACAGAGTATCGGGCCCTTGATTTGCTTGACCAGCGCCTGCACGGCAAGATACTCGAGCACCCGCTCCTTAACCTTTTCAAGCCCGTAATGATCGGCATCAAGAACCTCCTCGGCCTTCTTCAGATCGTGCCGATCACGGGTCCCCGACTTCCACGGCAACGCGAGCAGCCATTCGATATAATTACGCACGACTGTCGCTTCGGCTGACATCGGTGACATCAACTTGAGCTTTCGCAACTCCTGACGCGCCTTATCGGTCGCCTCAGTAGACATCTTCTTCTTGCGGATCTGTTCTTCAAGCTCAATGAGTTCCTGCTTGAACTCGTCCTTCTCACCCAATTCCTTCTGGATAGCACGCATCTGCTCGTTCAGATAATATTCCTTCTGACTCCGCTCCATCTGGGTCTTGACACGACTACGAATGCGCCCCTCAATCTGCAGAATCTCAATTTCCTGTTCCAGCAACTCCAATAGTTTCTCAAGACGCAGTGCGACATCCAACTGTTCGAGAACCTCCTGACGATCAGGGATCGGTATCTGGAGATGCGCAGCAACCGTGTCGGCGAAAATAGATGGATCATCAATCGAAGCCGATGCCGCACTGACCTCAGCGGGAATCTTCTTACTCATGCCGACATAGTTATCGAAGGAGTTACGCACCGCACGCATTATCGCACCAGCCTCAATCACGGAGGTCGAAATATCGGCCAATTCCTCCGTCGCGGCCAGCAACAGACCATCTTCTTCGCTTAAGCCCGCAACGCGAGCGCGAGACAGTCCCTCAACCAAAACCTTGACGGTCCCGTCAGGCAACTTCAACATCTGGACGATCTTGCCACGCACACCGAGATGATAGAGATCGTCAAAACCGGGGGATTCAGTTTGAGGCTCAAGCTGAGTCGCTAAAAAAATCTGCTTATCGGTCTTCTCCGCAGCCTCGAGTGCCGCAATCGACTGAGGCCGCCCAACAAACAGCGGTGCGACCATATGTGGAAAAATAACAATATCCCGCAGGGGTAAAAGGGGCAGATCCTGGGTAGGCGGAACAGACAGTGTCAAATCGTCAGGATGATTCATAGGTAGGCATACCTGCAGCGTAAAAGGAAAAGGAGCGCGAAACCTCTACACAAGGCTGCGCGCTCCAAAGATACGTTACGAATGAGTAGAAAAGAGCCTCAGGCGCTTTCTGCAACATCGTAGAGAACAATCGGGGTTTTAACGCCAGCGATCACCTCTTCGTTGATCAGCACTTCCTTAACATGATCTTGCGAAGGGATATCGTACATGATATCAAGCATCGCATTTTCAAGGATAGACCGCAGACCGCGAGCACCGGTCTTACGCTCCAAGGCTTGCTGGGCAATGGCCACCAAGGCTCCATCGGTGAAGTTTAAAGTAACATTCTCCATCTCAAACAGGCGCTGATACTGCTTGACCAGAGCATTTTTGGGCTCGCTCAAAATCTGGATAAGGGCCGCCTCATCCAACTCAGAAAGAGTCGAAATAACCGGTAGTCGCCCAACAAACTCAGGAATCAAACCGTACTTCAACAGATCCCCTGGCTGGGTTTTTTTAAGCAACTCACCAAGGTCTTCCTCTTTGGTCGATTTAACCTCAGCGCCGAAGCCCATCCCCTTTGCACCAGTCCGCTTACTGATAACCTTCTCGAGCCCCGAGAAGGCACCACCACAGATAAAGAGGATATTGGTCGTATCTACCTTGAGAAATTCCTGTTGAGGATGCTTGCGGCCACCCTTGGGCGGCACGCTGGCAGTCGTTCCTTCAATAATTTTCAATAGCGCCTGTTGCACCCCTTCACCAGAAACATCACGGGTAATTGAGGGGGACTCCGACTTACGTGCAATCTTATCGACTTCATCAATATAGATAATGCCACGTTGAGCTTTTTCAAGATCGTAGTCAGCAGCCTGAAGCAGACTGAGGATGATATTCTCAACATCCTCACCAACGTAGCCAGCCTCGGTTAGATTAGTCGCATCGGCAATTGCAAATGGGACATCGAGGACCTTGGCCAGGGTCTGAGCCAGAAGTGTCTTGCCACTGCCAGTCGGACCGAGCAGCAGGATATTACTCTTCTGAATCTCAACACCGTCGTTGCGATTGACACTGTCGATCCGTTTGTAATGGTTATAAACAGCGACAGATAAGATTTTCTTGGCCCGTTCCTGACCAACGACATATTCATCAAGTGTTTCACGAATCTCAACCGGCTTAGGTAACTTGGAGGGTTTTTCGCCAGCATCTTTGTCGATTCGTGATTCTTCAACAATAATATCATTACACAGCTCGATGCACTCGTCACAGATATAGACGGTAGGCCCGGCAATTAGTTTCTTGACCTCTTCCTGGGTTTTCCCGCAAAAAGAGCAGGTCAAGTTAGAGGACTGACTATCTTTTGAACTCACGTAATTATCCTCCCCGGCTCAGGAATCACTGTTTTCTTTCCACAATCGAGTCGATAATACCATAGTCACAAGCAGCTTGACTATCCATGAAGAAATCGCGTTCGGTATCAACATCGATTTTTTCAACTTTCTGACCGGTATGATCTGCCAGTAACTGATTCAGGGATTGACGCATCCGCAAAATTTCCTTGGCGTGAATACTGATATCTGTTGCCTGACCCTGGAACCCACCCAGTGGCTGATGAATCATAATCCGTGAACTAGGCAGCGCAAAACGTTTACCTGGGGCGCCGGCGGCCAACAACACAGCCCCCATACTGGCCGCCTGTCCAACACAGATTGTAGAAACAGGTGCCTTCAAGTACTGCATGGTGTCATAAATGGCCATCCCAGCAGTCACAACACCACCCGGTGAATTGATATAGAGATGAATATCCCGATCAGGATCCTCAGATTCGAGAAAAAGCAGTTGAGCGATGATCAGGTTGGCCATGTGGTCCTCAATGCCCCCCCCAATAAAAATAATACGATCCTTAAGCAAGCGTGAGTAGATATCGTAAGCACGCTCACCACGACCAGTATCTTCAACTACCATTGGGACCAAACTCATCAAATCAGCCCTCCTTCTCTTCGGTCACTGCTGGGTCAGCTGCAGCTTCTTCTTTCTTTGGCTCAACTTCAGTTACCACAGCCTTAGCAGTGATAAAAGCAATGACTTTTTCCTGCAGGATCTGGCCGACCAGTCCCTCCCTGGCCTGCGGATCGGCAAAATATGCCTTAACCTGCTCAACCTCGGCGTTCGACTGTTTAGCCAGCTCTTCCATTTTAACGTCAATCTCTGCATCTTCGACCCTGAGGTCTTCCTGGTTTGCGATCGCATCAAGGATCAACTCGCCACGAACCTGCTTATCAGCCATTTCACGGTAAGCAGTAGCAAAACCTTCGTCATTCATACCGAGCATCTCGAGAGTCATCCCCTGTGATTGTAGACGCTGAGTAAAGTTCTGCTTCAAGTGATCCAACTGACTCTTGATCATCCCTTCAGGAACGTCAAAACCATTCGCCTTCACCAGGAGATCCATCAT
>JAAXQE010000109.1 GCA_012974425.1 Geopsychrobacter sp. | reverse complement strand
CGACAGCCTCCTGGCGGGCAGTTAATTAAGTTTACTAAAAAAGTCTGCTATCAAGTTTTATTACAACAATTCCAGCAGCATACTAACGAGAATCAACAGAACCAGTCAAGCAGCGCTTCCCAATACCTCTAAACGCACAAAAGCGCTTGACCTGATGTCAGTCGATTCCTATAGTTCGGGATTGTTCTCAATTTTAGAATGCACACAAAAGAAAGAAGAGCCGAAACACCATGGCCAAAGACTATTATCAAACTCTCGGGGTTAGCAGAGACGTCGATCAGGCAGCCTTGAAAAAAGCTTACCGCAAACTTGCCCAGACCTACCATCCCGATCGCAATCCGGGTGATAAAAAAGCCGAGGATCGCTTCAAGGAGATCACCGAGGCCTACGCGGTACTCTCCGATAAGGAGAAGCGCCAGCAGTATGACCGCTTTGGCGAGTCGGGCTTCCACCAGCGTTACAGCCAGGAGGATATCTTCCGCAATGCCGACCTGGGTGACCTCTTTGGCAACCTGGGCGCCGGCGGAGAGGATCTGTTCAGTCAGCTCTTCGGTGGCGGTCGGCAAAGAGGCCGTGGCCAACGCCAACCTGTCAAAGGCCAGGACTTCTCGATGGAGATCAGCATCCCGCTGCGCCTGGCCGTTGAGGGGGGCGAACGACACGTTGAATACCGCAATGAAGGTCAAATTGAACAGATCAAGGTCCGCATTCCGACCGGGATCGAAGAGGGCGCAAAGCTGCGGGTCTCCGGCAAGGGTGGCCCTGCACCAGCAGGTGGCCGCAACGGCGACCTCTTTCTGCAGATTCGGATTGAAACCGATGCCGTTTTCAAACGGGAAGAAAACAATCTGCTGGTCGAGATACTCCTCCCCTACAGTCAACTCTGTCTCGGCACCAGTGCGGAAATTCCGACCCTGCAGGGGGATAAGCGGATTAAAGTTCCGGCGGGCGTCCAACCTGGCGCAAAAATTCGCTTGCGGGGATTTGGCGTACCCGCATCAGCCGGAAGACCGGCTGGTGATCTCTATGCCATCATCAACGTCGAGGTTCCGACTCAGCTTGACGACCGGCAGCGCGAACTCCTGCAAGAGCTAGCCAAAGCCAATCTATAGCAGCGTGTCGGACTTTCCATGAACCGGCTGCAAATCCGGTCGATTGGCCCATATTTCAGCTCCTTTTTGCCCCATAGCTACGGCTATGAGCCTGCAAACGAGCGAAAATCTGGTCTCAACCGCCCAAATTTTCGCTTCGGCCCGGCAAGTCCGACACACTGCTAGCGCGGACAGAATACCAGCCAGCGGCATTCTGCTTGCAACGACACCGGACAGCAGCTATATTCGTTGGCGCTATCAACCTTTAGAGAGTTCAATATTCTGCAATTGATGAGTAATACTCCGATCCGACATATGCTTTTCCTATCGGTCCTGCTGTTTATTGTCCTCAGCAGTGGAAGCCTGCAGTGCGCCCTGAACTGCTATGACCGCGAAGCAGGCTACACACCCAATAAGTCTCTGGCGGTTGATTGCCATCCCCTTGCCCTGGCCCTTGAACAACGCGTCCAGACGCCCGACGCCAGCTTCTGCTATCATTGTCACTCGTCATCCGAGGTCGCAAGCGAGTCGGTTCTCCAGTCAATCTCAGGCGGACAGTTACTGGCCATTTCTTCTTCCAAGTGGGAATTTCCAGACTTCCGCAGTGCCGAGCCGGTTGAGCAAACCTTTGCGATTCTGGCCCTCAACATGCGGGACACTTCCAAGACCCTCCCCCTTTCGCAAAAGCATAAACAGCTGCGCAGTACTATTCTGCTGGTGTGAGACAGCCGCTTCACTCTAGGTTGACGCCCAGTTTCGCCCCGAGTATGCTGACCTCTTTTGTCATATTTGCTCGATGGCAATCTAATGCCTTATATGGAGATATCAAATCTTGAATGCTAAAAACACATCTTCGCCCGATCATATTTGGGACTTTTTCTGTTCCCTCAAACTGACCATCTTTACCCTACTCGCCCTGTCCGTAACTTCTATTATCGGCACGGTTCTCCAGCAGGGGAAACCCGCAGAAGAGTATATTCGCGAGTATGGTCAAGCTAACTATGAACTCTTCAAGAAACTGCATTTCATCGATATGTACAACTCCTGGTGGTTCGTTGCCTTGCTTGGACTCTTCAGTGTCAATCTGATCTGCTGTTCAATCAAGAACTTCCCGCGCGTCTGGAAATTCGTTACCCAGCCGTTGCTGGTCGCAGGTGATGGCACCTTCAAGAATTCAGCAAACAAGGCTCAATTCACCAGTAAAGAATCAGCCAAGAGCCTTGCGCCACGTCTCTCTGAAGTGCTGAAGTCCGCGTTTGCCAAGCCGACCCTGACCGATGTCGACGGCTCCCTGAACCTGTTTGCCCAAAAAGGGATCTATTCGCGCTTCGGCGCCTATATGACCCACCTGTCTATCCTGGTTATCATGGCGGGTGCCATGATCGGGACGATCTGGGGCTACAAGGCCTATGTCAATGTCGTTGAAGGGACCCAAACCAGTCAAGTCTGGCCGCGCAATGGTAGCCAGCCGATCGATCTTGGCTTCAGCGTACGTTGCGACGACTTCGACGTGACTTACTATGCCGGCACGACGCGCCCCAGGGACTACACCAGCGATCTGGTCGTTATCGAAAATGGCCAGGAGGTCCTGAAAAAGACCATCGAGGTCAACGACCCTCTCACCTACAAGGGGATCACCTTCTACCAGTCGAGCTATGGTCCGGCCGGTAACGGTAGTTTCGAGATCGAGGTGACCGACAACAAGAGCAAAGAGAAGCTTGCCGTCAATTCGGCCAAGGGCCAAAAAAATGCACTGCCGAACGGCTTCTTCTTCTCGGTGGATGATTTTACCACCTCATACGATAGCTTCGGGCCGGCGGCCAAGCTGAGCGTGGTTGATCCGGATGGAACCCGCAGAAGCCCCTTCATTATCCTGCAGAACCACCCCGAGTTTGATGAACGCCGTGGCGGAGATTTCAGTTTTGCTCTCAAAGGCTTTAAGGAACCGCAGTACACCGGCCTGCAGGTCGCCAAGGATCCCGGCGTCTGGACTGTCTGGGTCGGTTGCTTCCTGATGATCTTTGGCTCGATGAGTGCTTTCTTCTTTTCACATCGTCGAATCTGGATCCGCATCTCGGAAGAAAATGGCAAGACTCAGGTGCAGCTGGCTGCCAGCGCGCACCGCAATCAGGCAGCCTTCGCCTTCAAATTTGAAGAACTCCAAAAGCAGATCGAAGCCACAATCGAGAATAAAGCCTAACCCAGGCAAGGAGAGCTCATCATGGATAGTAATTTCTTTTTCAATGTCACAACCTTCGCTTATTTTGCAGCGATGGTCGCCTATATTGCTTATGTCGTAACCCGCAGTTCACAGGTCGCCGCGTTTGCCAAACTGTTCTCAATCGGTGGTTTTGCCGCCAACACGATCGCCCTGGGTCTGCGTTGGTACGAATCCTACCAGATCCTCGGTGCCGATGGCCGCGCACCCATGACCAACCTCTACGAGTCGGTCGTCTTCTTCGCCTGGTCGATCCTGTTGATTTTTCTCCTCATCGACTGGAAATACAAGCAGCCGGCACTCGGCGCCTTTGTTGTCCCCTTCGCCTTCTTCGGCATGATCTGGGCGCAATTTCGTCTCAGTGCCTCTATGGATCCACTGGTGCCCGCCCTGCAGAGTAACTGGCTGACCTATCACGTCATTACCTGCTTCCTGGGCTATGCGGCCTTCGCCGTCGCCTGCGGGGCCTCGATCATGTACCTGATCAAGGTCGGCAAAGAAGAGAAGGCCGATGGCCCTATCGGCGGCATCCTCGGGGTCTTCCCCAGCATCCGGATTCTGGATGAGATCAACTACAATGCCATCATGATCGGCTTCCCGCTGTTGACGATCGGTATCGTCACCGGCGCCGCCTGGGCCAACTACGCCTGGGGCACCTACTGGAGCTGGGACCCGAAAGAGACCTGGAGTCTGATCGTCTGGTTCGTCTATGCGGCATTTCTGCATGCCCGTTTCACCCGCGGTTGGGTCGGGCGGCGTGTGGCCTGGCTGTCAATCATCGGCTTCGCCGCAACCATCTTCTGTTACCTCGGCGTCAACCTGGTTCTTTCGGGTCTGCACTCCTACGGCGGCTGATCGAATGCAAGAGCGAGGATTGTAAATTAAATTCTCCTTGCAATCGGCATGCTGTAATCTTGCGTATTCCAAGAGTCCCTAATCACATGCCTGTGATTAGGGACTTAGGAATATCTTGCGTGTCGGAACCGATAAACTTCCTGCGGCCCAGGGTAGATACACAAGAAATTTCATTTTCATCGGTATCTAACATCCCCTAACCGCGCGAAATTGAGGATTTATTATGCGTAGCCTAGTGTTAATTGTTGTCATACTGTTGGTTGGGTTTGCGGTCTACATTACGACCAATCTCCCGACAACCGTATCTGTTGTAGTTGGCGATCAGGCCCCTGATTTTCAACTGGAAGATACCCAGGGCAATCAGGTCTCTTTGGCCGACTTGCGCGGCAAGGTCGTCCTGGTAAATTTCTGGGCAACCTGGTGTCCACCCTGCATTGAGGAGATGCCCTCAATGGAGAGACTCCATGAAGTCATGGCGGGTGACGATTTTGTCATGCTGGCGATCAATACCGAGAAAAACGGGCGAAGCATTGTCCCGGCCTTTCTGGAAAAAACACCCTATACCTTTCCAATCCTGTTTGATGATAAGGGCGTAGTGCAGCAACTCTACGGGGTTTACAAGTTTCCAGAATCATATGTCATACGCAAGGATGGTACCGTTGACGAGAAGGTCGTTGGTCCGCTTGACTGGTCCAGCACGAAAACGATTGCCTATCTCAAGGGTCTGGCCAAAGGATAACCACATTGTTACAACAAGCGTCTGAAATATCTTACTGGATAGCGTTTACCGCCGGGATACTCTCCTTTGCTTCGCCCTGCGTGCTGCCGCTGATCCCCTCATATCTGACCTACATAACCGGCCTGTCTTTCGGCCAGCTTGAAGACGCCCATCCCGATGCCAAGGTGCGTCTGACGGTTCTGCTGCACTCCCTATGCTTCATTGTCGGCTTTTCCATAGTCTTTATTTTACTTGGAGCTATTGCCGGCATCGCTTCAAACAGTATCCAGATGTACCTGCGCGCGGGACTGGAGTGGGTAGAAAAGATCGGCGGCCTGCTGATCTTCCTGTTTGGTATCCATATGACCGGGCTGTTTCATTTCGGTGTACTGCTCGGCGATAAAAGGGTGCACCTACAGAAGAAACCGAGCGGTTATATCGGAACCCTGGTGGTTGGAATTGCCTTCGCAGCTGGCTGGACGCCCTGCATCGGCCCAATCCTCGCGTCTATTCTGATGGTGGCAGCCTCTTCCGGCCAGGTCGGCGAAGGGGTCGGTCTACTCGCGGTTTATTCCCTGGGGCTGGGCATTCCTTTCTTGCTCTCAGGACTGCTCTTTCACCAATTCCTGGGCGCGTTTAAGCGCTTCCGCAAGCACATCCGCCTGATTGAAATCGGCACCGGCATTATGCTGATGGCTGTCGGTATCATGCTCATGTTCAATATGCTGGCGCAACTCACTATGTTTTTTTACAAGTGGGTTCCCATGCAAGGATAATTTCCTTAGGGGAAGCAGATCTTATCTGCGGTCCTTGTGTCGATCATCTCCCTATGTTGGAGGATTTTAGATATGTCTCAGCCTGACCAAGCAAACAATACAAACTGGGTGCTGCTTTTTCTCTGTTGGCTCTTAGTCAGCGTATCGACCATGATCAGTCTCTTCTTCAGTTCCGTGCTGGAGTATGAGCCCTGTGTCCTGTGCTGGTACCAGCGAATCGCTCTATTTCCGATGGTCTTTATTTTAGCCGCAGGCCTTTTCCCGTTTGACAAAAGCGTTGTCAAGTTCGCCCTGCCGCTGGCCATCGCCGGTGGATTGACGGCCTTTTATCACAGCCTGCTGTACGCGGGATTCATCCCCGAGAACATTCAACCCTGCTCGAAGGGTGTTTCCTGCACCGAAAAATACTTTGAGCTGTTCGGCTTTGTCTCTATCCCGATGCTCTCATTTTTCGCATTTTCGACCCTAATCGCACTTTTAATAATCCTGAAGAAGAGGACTTCTCCATGAAATACGTAATGTTTGGCTCCGCTTGTCTGGTATTGATTTTAGCCTTTGTGATTGGTAGCAATTTCTATAAAGCTAAACAGGCTGAAAAATATGGATTTATGGCCGACGAAAATTCCGAGCTATTTATCAGAGATCATTCCCCGACCCTCGGCAGCGATGATGCAAAGGTCTATATCGTTGAGTTTATGGACCCGGCCTGTGAAACCTGTGCCGCCTTTTCACCCTTTGTCAAAAAGATAATGGCCGCCAATCCCGGCAAGATCAAACTGGTTCTGCGCTACGCCCCTTTCCATGATGGCGCCGATAGCTTTGTCAAGATTCTTGAAGCCGCCAGAATGCAGGGGAAATATTGGGAAACCCTGGAGGTTATGTTTAAAACCCAGCATATCTGGGCCAGCCACGGCAACTGGCAACCGCAAAAATTATGGGAAGTTCTGCCCAGGGCAGGCGTGGATATCGAGCAAATCAAGAAGGATATGCATGACCCCGCTATTGCCAAAATCATCGCGCAAGACATGGCCGATGTGAAAGCCCTGAATGTGCAAAAAACTCCCGGCTACTTTGTTAACGGCAAGCCTCTCCAGGTCTTCGGCTACAAACAGCTACAACAGTTGATTCAATCTGAACTCGATGCACAATACCCGAACTAGAGTCGTTCAAGAGGCTCTTTAGTCAAAAATAAAAAAAGGCCCGTGCGGAATCTTCCGCACGGGCCTTTTTCTTGTCTATTTTAAAAACCGTCTAATCGAAACACTCGGTCTTGTACATCATCGCCAGCCGGCCACGACTGGCCAGACAAGCGGCACAAACCTCCCCAACATCCTTATATTCCTGCTCGGCCAGATGCACGCCCACCTGGTGCTCAGGCAGATCGAGGCGCTGCGCCGGCTCGAAGGGCTGCCGACAGATACAACACTGCTTCACAAGGCACACCGCTGGCGGACCAGATCGGCCATTCCAGCAAGAAAATCGGCATGATCGTTCAACGAGGGTGCGCGAAAGAAATGCGGGATGCCATGCTGTTCGGCGAGCATGCGATACTGCAGATCGATCTCCTCGAGGGTTTCGATATGATCCGAAACAAAGGAGATCGGCACCATCAGGAGCTTGGTCTCCCCCTCAGCGCCGAGTCGCATAATTTCATCATCGGTGCCCGGAGTCATCCACTTCACCGGGCC
>JAAXQE010000169.1 GCA_012974425.1 Geopsychrobacter sp. | reverse complement strand
GCGCCCGAAAAGCGGTTCGGGATTCCGAACGCTTTTCGGGGCTGGCCGGGTCAAGCATCAACATTGTCCGTTTCAGCGAAACATTCTTCTTCAGGTACGCCTACCAGAGCTTCGATATCGAGCAGGATTTTCACATCGTCCTCAATTTTACCCATGCCCTGGATATAGCTTCCCTGCCCGCCATGGCTCGGAGGCGGTTCGATCTGCGCGGCGATTATTTCGACAACCTCCTTAACCCGGTCGACCACCAGTCCCATAATACTGTCATTGACCTCGACCACGATGACACAGGTACGCTCATCATAATCACGGCTTGGCAGACCAAATCTCAAGCGCACATCCAGCACCGGAATAACCCGACCACGTAGATTGATTACACCCTTTATCTCTTCAGGCATGTCCGGCAGTTTGGTGATCTTCTGGATACCGATGATCTCCGTGACATAGGTTATGGCCATGCCATAATCTTCATTATGCAAATGGAAGGTCAGGAACAGGTCCCGTTGAGCATCCTCCATCTGCTGAAACCCTTCCTGCCCCGGCATCTCAGCTACGTCTGCCATCTTGCATACTCCCTTCGACAAAATTGATATTTGAAGCTGTCTTTAGTATTTGCCGAAGTCACTGTCGTCCAGGGCAATCTGCGCTGAAATTGCTGGAGCACTGTGCTGGGCCTGCGCCACCTGATTCCAGCCGATACCGGGCTGCGGGGTGGGGGGCGCAGGGTTTGGCGAACGCTGAAATTGCTGCCCTTGTTTCAGGGTGAAACGCTGCAGCATCTGATGCATCTGCTCCGACTGGCTGGAGAGTTCTTCGGCGGCCGCGGCACTCTCTTCAGCGCTGGCGGTGTTCTGTTGGGTCACCTGGTCGATCTGGGTAACCCCCATGTTGATTTGCGTAATCCCTTGAGCCTGCTCGCTGCAGGCCGCGGCAATTTCACTGACCAGATCGGATGCCTTGGTCACGCCACCCACGATCTCCTGCAACGCCTCGGCGGTCTGGTTGGCGATAAGGCTGCCGTTCTCGGTCTTCGCCACCGAACCCTCGATCAGGGCTGCGGTCTCTTCGGCGGCCTTGGCGCTGCGAGCAGCCAGATTACGCACCTCTTCGGCCACCACGGCAAAGCCCTTACCATGCTGACCGGCACGCGCCGCTTCAACCGCGGCATTGAGCGCCAGCAGGTTGGTCTGGAAGGCGATCTCGTCGATGGTTTTGATGATCTTGGAGATATTCTGACCGGCCTCGTTGATCTCGCTCATCGCCGCGACCATCGACTGCATCTGATCGCTGCCTTTTTGCGCGGCCTGCTGCGCTTCGTCGGTCAGACTGTTCGCCTGACGGGCATTTTCGGCATTGGTCGTCGTCTGAGAGGCCATCTGATTCAAGGAGGCCGAGATCTCCTCAAGGCTGCTGGCCTGCTCGGTTGCCCCCTGCGACAACGACTGACTGGCATCGCTGACATGTCCGCTACCTGAGGCGATCTGCTCGCCGGAAATCTGGATCTGGCCGATGATCTCGTTCAGATCCTCGCCCAGGGTCTTCACTGCGCCGCGGATCTCATCCTGTTCATCGCGCGGGGTGATATCGAACGTGAGATCGCCAGTCGCCAGCTTCTGCATGTTGGCGACCACTTCATGCTGCAGGCTGTCGGCAAAGCGGTCCATGGCTCGCCCCATGCGCCCGAGCTCATCCTCTCGCTGCAGATTGAGGCGCTTGTCGATATGCCCCTTTTCAAGCTCTTCAAGCATTTCGACGGTTAACTTCAGGGGCCCGGTGATACTGCGGGCACAGAAGTAAAAGGCCGGGAGCAGGATCACTAGCGTTAGCAGCGAAACCACGCTGCCGATGATGTCGGCCGATTCGAGGGTCGCGGCCAATTCCTGGTTGGCTTCGTTGACCTCCTCTTCAACCGAGGCCTGGATCTTGGCCAGATTCGACTCGATGATGGTTCCGTAACTATCGATAACATCGTCCATCTCGGCATAGGCGTCTGCTTCACTGATACCTGCAGCAGGGCCGTTTTCGATTAGGTTAGCCAGATCAACCCGGACCGCGGCGGTCAGTTTTTCGACCGATACCTTCATCCCCTGGGCGAGCTGCCGTTCTTCCGGAGTGTCGGCCAGCGCTTCGAGTTTATGCTGGTTGTCGGTCAAGAAAGTGCTGCTCTGTTCAATAATCGTACGACGCTCTACTTCAATCTGACCTGAATCCTTATCGACAATCGAGTCCATGGCCGCCAGCACCAGACTGAGCTGAGCTTCTTTCATTTTATTGATCTGCTGAATTTGAGTCTGGCGCGCTTGGTTGAGTTGACTGGCTTCCAAGACCTGGTTGTTGGTTAGGAAGATAACCAGGATCAAGGCGAGAAGTCCAACGAAGACCCCGCTGCCCATAAGGGCCATTTTCTTACTAATCGACAGTTGCATGATTTTCTCCTTTACCCCCCTCATCAATTGATATTGGATTCCACGGTTAATCGCGGGGCTACGGCATGTGATTGACGAGCCTATTCTTGACTCGGCGCGACAGCTAACGACACTTAATTGCTGAGCAAGAAGATCCCATAACGCTGTTTGTTTGTCAATGCTAATTCATCCTCGCTAATTTCTCTTCTTATACGATTAACCAAATAGCAGTGTCTTTCAGCGCCGCGCTTGTCTTCATTCATGAAAAACTTCATATTTATCTCCCCTCCCAAAAAACCCCCTCAAACCAGCGGCCGCCGAAATTTCATTCATGACCGGCTTCTTAGCGGTCTCGATTGTAAGCATTTTTGCGCCGAAAGCTTTAGCAACCCACAGTTTTTTTTGCGCCGACAACCCATGCTAGCGAGTGCTATCGGCTGACGACATAGGGCACAGGGTGGCCGGCGAAATTATCGGGTAAGCAATGCGACAATTGGCACCGTAGAACTTGATTAAAACGGTAGACATCGACTGGCAGTAACGATATCTTACTGGAATAGTTACGTATCTGATCCTGAGTCTTACGTCTGAAATGGTGACAGTGTCGGGCCAGCTGAGTACGAATCGAAGATGGAACAAACCGGTGCGTCCGGTTGCCGATGAGAGCCCCACCGCGGAGAGAGATGACCCTCATGAATTTCAGGACGATATTGCGTTTGCTGCTGTGCCTATGCATAGGTGGGTCGCTGGCCGCCTGTCAGGATTCAGCACCGATCCAGCTCGGGTTCGTGGCTGGCCTTTCGGGGCGGGTTGCCGACTTGGGGGTTGCCGGCCGCAACGGCGTGCAGTTGGCGGTCGAACAACGCAACGCTGCCGGCGGTATCGACGGGAGATTGATCGACTTAATCGTCAGGGACGACAAACAAAACCCGGAAACGGCTAAGCGGGTCGTGGGCGAGTTGATTCGGGAGAATGTCGAGCTGATCATCGGTCCGATGACCAGCAGCATGGCCATGGCGGTCATGCCGCAGCTCAACGCCTCTAACAGCATCCTACTGAGCCCGACGGTGGCGACCACCGACCTTGCCGCCAAGGATGACAATTTCCTGCGGGTGATGTCCGTGACCGCAGACTACGTGGCTAAGAGCGCCCGCTACCAGTACCATAAGCTTGGCATCCGCACGGTTGCGGCCCTGTATGACATGGACAATCGCGCCTATAGCGAGAGCTGGCTCAAGGAGTTTCGTACGGCATTTGCGGCGCTCGGCGGGAGGGTCGTGCTGGCCAAGAGCTTTCGATCCGGCAATGATACCGTTTTTCAGCCCCTGGTACAGCAGCTCCTAGCAGCAAAGGCTGACAGCGTACTGATCATCAGCAATGCGGTTGACTCGGCGCTGATCTGCCAGCAGGTGCGTAAACTAGTTCCAGAGCAACGGATCGCCATGGCGGAGTGGGCCTCGACGGAGCGCTTTACGGAGTTGGCCGGTTCTACGGCTGAAGGGGTCGTTGTCGCCCAGTATATAGACAGAAATGACAGCACGAAGCGCTACCAGGATTTTCTGATGAATTACCGCGCCCGCTTCAAACAGGAGCCGGGGTTTGCCGGTCTGGCAGGCTACGATGCTGCCCTGGTTGCACTAAAGGCCTATTCAATCCGCAAGCCGGGTGAGAGCCTCAAGCAGGCCATCATCGGCAGGAAGAGTTTCCAGGGGGGGCAGCAGCAGCTGAACATCGACCGCTTCGGGGATGCCGACCGCAGGACCTTTGTCACCGTTGTCCGCGACAACCACTACGTTACCCTGGAGTAGGCCATGGCCATCCGACGATTACGCTGGGTTCTCAGCCTTCAGCCCCTGCTGGCGATTATCCTGCCTTTCGGGGTCGTCGTACTGCTAGGGATGCTCTGGATCCAGCCGCAAATCCGCTCAGATATTGAGACACGCCAGCGGCAGCTGGCACGAGCCGTCGGCATGCAGGTCGAAAGCCATCTTCATGCCGGGGCAGCTATGGTCAGGGCTGCTGCCGTCGTCAACCTTAAAGGTATTCTGCCTCAGCCTGAGCATCAGCGCCCACTCAACGCCCTGCTCGAAACAACCGAGACGATAAGCAGCCTCTATGTGGTCGCTGCCGATGGCAAGGTATCCGATGTGGCGCTTAAGAAAGGAGACGAGAAACATCGAACTGATCTGATCGGCCTCAATCTTTTCGCCAATCCTCTTTTTCGGGAACTCTCTCAGGATGGCAAGCCGCGTTGGTCAAAGACGTTCCTCTCGGTCATCCACGGTGGTCTGGTTGCGGCCTATGGCGTGCAGGATGACGGCACAACCCTCATCGGGGAAGTTGATCTGAGCTTCCTGACCAAATTTCTCCAGCAAATCAGCACGGAAAGCGACCTTCTCATCCTGATCATCGACCAGAACGGTCAAATTGTGGCCGACAACGATGGCCTTTATACGGCACAGCAGCTCAACATAGGTAACATCGGTCTGGTCCGTACGGGCCTTGAGACAAAAGCACCATCGACCGGACAGTTCCAGTTTGCCGGGCGCGCCATGATCGGCAGTATATCCCCGATCCGCAGTGTCGACTGGCACATCCTGGTCGCCAAGACCAACTCCTCGCTTTACCACACCGTGTCGGAGATCGGCCTGATTGTGCTGGTCGCTGCCATCGGCGCTTTGGCGGTGGGTATCCTGACCTCCATTTTCATTGCCCGCAAGCTTGCATCGCGTTTCGACGATCTTAGCCGTCATGCCCAAAGCATTGCCCAGGGGGGACGCTCGGGAGACTGGCCCAGCTCATCAATAGACGCCTTCAGCCAGCTTTCCGGCAGCCTGCAATTGATGGCCCGTCGCCTGCAGGATTCCGAGACCCTCTATCGGACCCTGTTTGAGCGATTACCCGATGGCGTTGTGCTGTGGGAGCTGCCTTCGTTAACACCTAAGCAGTTCAATACGGCCGCCCATACGCAACTTGGCTATACGCGAGATGAATTTGCCGAGCTTAGAGCCGAGGATTTTCATGCATCCAGTTCCGATGCCAACATCGCAGATCATCAGGAGACCCTGAAGCAGCAGGGGATCGCCAGTTTTGAAACGGTCTACCGCACCAAGGCGGGAGAATCCCGTTCCATGTTTATTACCCTGGAGTCTATTGAGTTGGCAGGGCAACCGATGGTTCTAGCGATTCATCGGGATATATCTGCGTGGAAAGTGGCTGAAGAAGAAAAACAAAATACCAATGAGTTACTCGGCATGTTTATGCAACATTCACCGATTTATACTTTCATCAAAGAGGTGACGCCGAGCGAGAGCCGTGTATTACTGGCGAGTGAAAATTACCTGCAAATGATCGGTATCCCGGGTTCGGAAATGGTGGGCAAGACCATGAGCGAGCTTTACCCTGCCGAACTGTCCGCCAAGATGACCGCCGATGATTGGCAGGTTGTTACTGATGAAAAAGTGTTGGAGATTGAAGAGGAATTCAATGGTCGAAGCTATACCTCAATCAAGTTTCCGATCCTGCAGGGGACAAAAACCTTGCTGGCTGGCTATACCATCGACATTACCGAACGCAAGCACGCCGAAGAGAAGCGGCTAAATCTTGAACGGCAGATGCTCCACCTCCAAAAACTTGAAAGCCTTGGGTTGCTGGCCGGCGGTATCGCCCATGATTTCAACAACATCCTGATGATCATCACCGGCAATGCCGATATGGGCCTAATACGCATCGCTAAGGGTCAGGGCCCAGCAGAGCATCTGCAGCGCATCAAACAGGCAGCGGATACCGCTGCGGACCTTGCCCAGCAGATGCTGGCCTATTCAGGCAAAGGGACCTTCCTGGTTGAGAGTTTGGATCTGAACCAGCTACTGGAAGAGATGCTGCACATCCTTCAGGTCTCCATTTCAAAAAATGTCTCTTTACAGTTGAACCTCAGCAAACAACTTCCCGCTGTAGAAGCGGATGCGACGCAGATGCGCCAGATCATTATGAATCTTATTATCAACGCCTCCGAAGCCATCGGTAAGCAGAGTGGCGTAATAACTGTCACCACCAACACTATTACCTGCAGCAATACAGACTCACAGGATCCTTGGCAGAAAGAGGGTATTAGTTCTGGAGAATATGTCTATCTGGAGATAGCGGACAACGGTTGTGGCATGAATAAATCAACACTTGGCAAACTATTCGATCCGTTTTTCACCACCAAGTTTACCGGCCGAGGATTGGGGATGTCTGCTGTTCAGGGCATTGTCCGCAGTCATCAAGGAGCTATCAATGTCTCCAGTGAACCGGGGCAGGGAAGTACTTTTGAGATTCGGCTGCCCGCATCAGGTTTACCGGCAGCCCCCCCCGGCATTAAAACCTCGCCCGAAAATTGGAAGGGGCAGGGAAGGGTTCTGCTGGTGGATGACGAAGAGGCGGTGCGGAACATCGGCAGCGAAATGCTCACAGAGCTTGGTTTTTCCGTTGTGACCGCCAGTGACGGAAGCGATGCGCTGGATACCTATCGCACGACCCAGGGTATCGACCTGGTGATTCTTGATCTGACCATGCCACAGATGAACGGCGAGCAGTGCCTCCGCGAACTGCGGCAGATCAACCCCGATATAAAAGTCATCATGTCGAGCGGCTACAGTGAACTGCGCGACGCTCAGTTCCTCATGGAGCAAGGGTTAGTTGGATTCATCCAGAAACCCTACTGGATGGATACCCTCAGGGAAACGATTCAGAAGGCGAGCATGGCAGTGTAAAACATCCCCCTTCCTCTGGTCATCAAAGGCATTCAGCAGGCAGCGGAGGATGCTCGTCGCCAGCTCGGCACGCCAACTATGCCGACACAGGGGGGGGGCTGTCGGGTTGATAAGGAGGTCTACGCCGCCCTTATGCAGGCCGGAGTGCCTATCCCGATCCCGCAACACGAAGGTATTGATGGCGGTACA
>JAAXQE010000061.1 GCA_012974425.1 Geopsychrobacter sp. | reverse complement strand
GTTATCCAGCATAATCTTGAGGGTCAAATCTGGGTGACATAACTTATCGGTCAGAAGTCACAACTCCCCTTGTCTAGGCGGAGATGAAGAATTAGCCTTGTTTGAATTCAGCCTGGCGGATTGTTCCCGAGACGGGCGCAAGCAATATCCCGTAATTTCGCGATATTGCGCCGAAGCAGCCGGAAGATTTATACTGTAGCAGGAGGGTATTTGCGTCCCGGTGCGAAAAGGGTACGGAAGCCTAAGGGGACAACGTCAGGACAAATCTTTAGCGGCGGCGGAAGCAGGCCCTGCAACTGAGCGAAACTGCACCCTGTTTCGGCAAGCAACGGAGGTTGACCATGCCGGAAGAGAAACTTGAGCGTATCAGCGAAGCCGAAATTGCCGTCCATTGGCATGAAGAAGAACACTACCCGCCACCGGCCGGATTCATCGGTCAGGCCAACCTGACCGATGCCGGAATCTACCGGCGCTTCAGTCCGGAAAACTTTCCCGACTGTTTCAAGGAGTACGCCGACCTGCTCGATTGGGACCGCTACTGGGAGCAGACTCTCGACACCAGCAATCCCCCCTTCTGGAACTGGTTTGTCGGCGGCCGACTCAACGCCTGCCACAACTGCCTCGATCGGCATCTCCCCCGCCATAACAACAAGACGGCGCTCCATTTTGTCCCCGAGCCCGAGGGCGAGAGAATCCAGCATATTACCTACCGGGAGCTGTTTGTCCGGGTCAACGAATTCGCCGCCCTGCTGCGCGACTTCGCCGGGCTGAAGCGCGGCGACCGGGTCACCCTGCATATGCCGATGGTCGCGGAACTCCCCGTCACCATGCTGGCCTGCGCCAGACTCGGCGTGATTCACTCCCAGGTGTTCAGCGGTTTCAGCGGCAAGAGCGTGGCCGACCGGGTGGTCGATTCCGAAAGCCGGGTGCTGATCACCATGGACGCCTACCACCGTAGCGGCAAACTGCTCGACCATAAGGAGAAGGCCGACCTTGCTGTTGCCGAAGCGCAGAAGCAGGGGCAGCAGATCGACAAGGTTCTGATCTGGCAGCGTTATGCGGAGCGTTACTCGAGTGAGACCCCGCTGCAGCCGGGGCGTGATTTTAGGGTCAACGAGTTGCTGCCGAAATATCGCGGCCGCCGGGTCGAACCGGAGTCAATGGCGGCCGAAGAACCGCTGTTTCTCATGTACACCAGCGGCACCACAGGCAAGCCGAAAGGCTGCCAGCACAGCACCGGCGGCTATCTGGCCTATGTGACCGGCACCGCCAAGTACATTCAGGATCTGCAACCAGAGGATGTCTACTGGTGCATGGCCGATATCGGCTGGATTACCGGGCATTCCTACATCGTCTATGGACCGCTGGCGCTGGCCGCCTCCGCCGTGGTCTACGAAGGGCTGCCGACCTACCCCGACGCGGGCCGTCCCTGGCGCATCGCGGCGGAACTGGATGTCAATATCTTCCACACCTCGCCGACCGCGATCCGGGCGCTACGCCGGGCGGGGCCCGACGAGCCGGCCAAGTACGACTACCACTTCAAGCATATGACCACGGTGGGCGAGCCGATCGAGCCGGAGGTCTGGAAGTGGTATTACCGGGTCGTCGGCAAGCAGGAAGCGGTCGTGGTCGACACCTGGTGGCAGACCGAGACCGGCGGCGTGCTCTCCAGCACCCTGCCCGCCCTGGGAGCGATGAAACCGGGCAGCACGGGTCCCGCGGTTCCCGGAGTCTATCCGGTGATCTACGACGACGCGGGCGATGAGATCCCGGCAGGGTCCGGCAAGGCGGGCAACATCTGTATTCGCAATCCCATTCCGGGGAACTTTCAGACCATCTGGAAGGACCCCGAACGCTATGTGGCACAGTATTACACCCGCTACTGCCGAGATCGCAACAGCAAGGATTGGCGCGACTGGCCCTATCTGACCGGTGACGGAGCCGTGCTGGCAGAGGATGGCTATTACCGTATCCTCGGGCGGATCGACGATGTCATCAACGTCGCCGGCCACCGTCTGGGCACCAAGGAGATCGAGTCGGCCGCCCTTACCGTCAACGAGGTGGCAGAGGCGGCGGTGGTCCCGGTCGCGGATGAGATCAAGGGCAAGATTCCCGATCTCTACGTGACCCTGAAACCGGGCTTTGAGAAGAGCCTGGATCTGGTTAAGCGGATTGAGGCCGCCGTGGTCGCCGAGATCGGTCCCATCGCCAGACCGAAAACGGTGCAGATCGTCCCGGATCTGCCGAAGACGCGGTCGGGCAAGATCATGCGCCGGGTGCTGGCCGCCCTCTCCAGCGATCAGGATGTCGGGGACGTTTCAACCCTGGCGAACCCCGAGATCGTCGAGGCGATTCGCAGGATGCGCGGGGCCTGAAATCCGCCCGCTCCTCCTGGTGTTGAAGAAGCAACCAGAGACATCCTCTTTATAGGAGAGTCTGCGGACCACTGAAAATCCGTTACGCGTCCGCTTGCAGGCACCTCGGATGCCATCCCCCCCGGTTAAACCTTGGCGCTGGGGCGCACAGAGGATTGGCAGCCCAATCCATTTTCGGGATCCCGAGGATGACCTCGTCGGGGTTCGCTATTATAAAGGGACCGAGCTTGATCGACCTTGGCTACTCGGGTCACGACTTCTGGCGACTATCCAGGCACAGGGAATAATCGCCAGTCCCAGAATTCACCATCCATAGAACACCAAACGCCCAGGGTGACCAGATCGTGGGCGTTTGGTGCTTTTTTGCTATTTATCGAACATTTTTACCGGAGTGCATGAGTTCATAAGCCGTAAGGATCTGAAATAACATATCAGCCGCTATCCAAGTTCCCGACCAATTTCACGGGCTCATGTTTACAGGGTCGACTGAGGTGTTAAAATTCAACATGGCAGATACTTTTAAACTCTTCAGGTTGGGAGGAGACGATGACTTACGGACAGGGCAGGACCTACAAGAAGGTCGAAGTAATTGGTATCTCCAGTGCCGGAGTAGAGGATGCGATTCAGCAGGCGGTGACTAGGGCACAGAAGTCGCTGGAGAAGCTTTCCTGGTTCGAGGTTCAGGAGGTTCGCGGCCATATCGGGGATGACGGCAAAATTAATGAGTATCAGGTCGTAATCAAGGTCGCCTTTGAGTTGAAATAGGAAGCTGGCGAATTGTAAAACGAAAGATTTAGACGTTCTTTAGGTTGTTCAATATGGCCAACTGGCTCGATCACTTGGTGGCCGTTTTCTTATGGGTCATCGTACAAACGACTCTTAAATGGCCCCTCCGGAAATGGAGTGGGCCAGCGGGAGGATGCCGATCGTTGCAACCTGAACGACGATAAGAATCAGCCGCAGCAAGCTGTCCGGGTTTCGGACTTCTCCAAAATGGTTACTTTCAGGCATGAGCAGCGCTACCGACGCACTCTATGCTTTGGGACTGCGCTGCCGCTCAATGCTTGTGGCTGCTGTGATCGTGAGGTACTTTTCTGCGGCTCTCTTCCTCGATATAGCTGAGCAGGGCTTCGATCTCGACCTTGTTCAAGCGTAGATTAGGCATGGGCAGGTTCCTGTATTGGGCCAGCAGGGCCATCGCCAGCGGATCCTTCTCGGCCAGCATCTTGTCCGGCTCTGCCATCCAGCGATTCAACCAGGCCGGATCGCGTTTCTTGGTCACGCCCAACAGATCCGGCCCGATCATTCGCTTGGCCAGGGCTGCAGTCGGGTCACCTCCGATGCTGTGGCAGGCGTCACAGCGGGTGCGGAAGAGGGCTTCTCCCTTGGAAATCTGCCGCAGCTCGGGGGCCTCGGCATAATTCCTTTTCTCCTTGGGCGGCAGTTTCCAATTGTGCAACCAGCTACCGATCTGCGTGGCCAGGACATAGGGGTTTTCGAAGGGGGTGCTGCGCATCCAGCGGCCGCTGCGCTGGTTGCCGATAATCAGACTCAAGTTGTGGTCAGTCGAATCCTCGCCCTGGATCTCTTCGATATACAGACCCAGCTTCTTGCGCAGCAGCGTGATGTCGTCCTCTTTTCCGGTCAGGAACAGCCATCCGGGGCCGATATCGTATCTTTTCGTATACTCCTTGAGGACCTGCGGCGTGTCATATTCCGGGTCGATGCTGATCGAATATATGAAGACATCCTTGCCGACCCGATCGCCCAGGATCTTCTGAACCTCGCGCAGTCGAGCCGTCTCCAGGGGGCAGGAGTCTTCACACCTGGTGAAGATAAAGTTGATCATTACGACCTTGTCTTTGATCAGGTCATCAAAGAAGAGGAGCGTTCGGCCCTCGTGGGAGATCAGCGGGACGTTGGGGAAGTAGTCCTTTCCCCAGACAGAACTCCCGCTGCCCTCGCCCGCAGCCCTGACCGGATTACTCCAGAGGATAACCAGAGACGAGACCAGGAGCAAAAAGATCACAACAGCGGTTGGGGATTTTAGGCGATAACCCTGCATAATGATTCCTCCTCGGTGCTGTAGGATCTAGATACTCAGAGCCTGAAAATTGGAAGATAGCTCGAAAGGCGATCTTCGCGTTTGCAGTAAGTGTAGCACACAAAAAAACCTTTCATAGCCACGCGCCCGAACCAGATGTCCCGGCCAGCCCCCGCAGGGAGGCTGACCGGGCTCTTCAATTAAAGCAATGGGCCAGTCCCGTCGCCGTCTCTGAATGTCGGCAGCGCAGCAGAGTCGACGTATTCAACTCCATCCCAGGTCGGCAGAGGGGCCGGCATCAGTTTGAGCTGGCCGGGATGCTCAATGTCCCAGCGTAGCAGCATGGAGCGGTCCTCGTGCTGGGTGTTGTGGCAGTGCTCCATGTAGGTTCCGGCGAACTCGCGGAAGCGGATGGCGATGTCGACGCTGTCGGTACTGTCATCCATGGCGCCGATCCGGTAGAGGTCCTTGCGCGCCCACATCTCCCACTCGGGGGGGAGTGTCCCGCCGCGGCGCAAGATGATCCCTTCTTCGAAGTGGACGTGAACCGGATGACTCCAGCCGCCACCGTCGTTGATGATCCTCCAGACCTCCGTTGTTTCTACCAGGTTGTCCTCTTCGTCGGAGTTGGCTGCGGTGGGGCCGGTAGCCAGCTGCGGTGCCGCCGCAATCCGGCGCGGATCCATGCCGAAGCCGCTGGCGCTGCCATCGGTCTTGATGGTCCAGGGGGCCTCGTCGGTGCCGTTTGTCTTGCCGAATATGAAGGTTCGATGGCGCGCGTTGGCCAGCTTTTCCAGAACCTCCGGATCGTCAGCATGGAGGCGCAGCGGGATCATGGTTTTTTTGCCCGGTTCGAATTCGCTCGGATCCATGCTCTGGTCCTCTCCAGTATAGGCTTGAACCCGCAACTCCATGAACTTGCCGACGCCCGGATCGCCGTTGACCCAGCGATCGGGCAGGCCATCATCGTCCAGGTCCTGTGCCTGGGGTAGATAGGTCTCCGCCAGAATTGCTTCCAGCGTTATCCGCTGCCCGGGTTTCTTGCCGTCATTATGTTCCAGCAGGTTGACGAAGTAGAGCTTGTCGCCGGGCTTGATACTGTGTTTGCTGAAATCGACGATGATGTCGTAACGCTCGGCGATGCCCTGGGTCGGCAGCTGCCCCCTGTGATCGAGAAGCTCGCCGTCGCGGTCGAGATCCATGCTGCCGTCAAAGGGGACCGCGTGTTCCATGATGTTGCCGTCGTTGGCGATCATGTGAAAGGGGACCCGTTTGTAGGAGATGCCGGAGTTCAGCGGACCGGGGATCTCGCCACCGATCCCCGGCACCTGCTGGACCAGCGCGAGGGTGATGTAGCGCGACACCGAGCCGTTGAGGATGCGGAAGCGATACCTGCGCGCGCGCACCTCGAAGTAGGGATGGTAGAGCCAGTTGGCCATGAGCTGGTCGCCCAAGAAGCCGTCGGTATTAAAGACGTTGAACCAGAGTTGACCGTTCTGGTCCCAGGCCTTGTCGGCGACGAGCAGGTTGATGTCGTAGTCACGGTTGCCCCAGGAGAGCGCGGTGCCGCTCGGCAAGCGCAGGTTGACCCCGTCATTGAAGGCTTCGTTGCCCCGATCGAGGGCGCTGTAGTAGTTCATCATCGCCGCATTGCCCTTGTAGACGTTCTGGGCGGTGAAGTCGAGCATGTGGTCGTGGAACCAGTGGGTGCTCATGGTTTCGCGCCAGTCGCCGCGAATCCGGATCGAGCCATTCTGGCAGGACTTGACTCCCGGGTTCTTGTCGTTGACGAAGAGCGTTTCGCCGGCCTCACAGGGGAAGGCTGCCCGGGGGTCAGTGGCTTCGGTGTTGATGCTGTCGTGACCGGCCAGTTGCACCGGCCAGCGGTAATCGTAGAACTGTCCGGGGAAGAAGAAAGCGTTGGTGTAGCCGTCGCTTTCGGCCGGGTTGTGGCCGTTATGTTCGTGGGTGCTGATGGTATGCAGTCCGAAACCGCGGTTGGCCGAGGGATCGATCGGCAAGGCGTTGTAATGGCGCATCAGCAGCCCTTGGCCGTAGCGCACCATCAGCAGTTTGGCCGGCAGGGTGCCGTCGAAAGTCCAGAGGGCCTTGTGGTCCTGGACCGGCATGTCCGGATGGAAGCGGATCGCGAGACCCTTGGTGGTGCCATCGAGGGTGAGGGCAGCGGGATCTGAGGTGCCGAAGACCCGGTGATAGAGTCCGCCAGGGGCAAATTCTCCGACCCTGTAACCGTGCATCTGTCTTTTGTCGCGGAAGCCGCCGTTAACCCGTGAGCCGGCCTGGGCGGTCTTGTAGTAGACCTGGGGATAGAACTCGTTCCAGCGCTGGTGGGACCAGCCTTGCCCCGGCGGCCGCCCTTCGGCGGGAGGTGTCTCGAGGGTGCGCCCGAGGTGATTGCTGATCTCCAGTTTCCAGGGGTTTTCATCCAGGGTATTGGCGAACTGCGTGGGGAAAGGTGCAATACCTGGCTGAGCCAGGAACGACTCCAGGGTCGCGCCGCCAGGAGAACTCATCGCTAAACTGGTCGGATCCTGCTCGGGGGCGGGTCCGATCGTAGGCACCGGGAAGGGATTCGTTGCAGCGGGTGCGGCCGGATCGAGTTTCTCGGTCCCGAACTCCTCGAAGCGCAGCATCTGCTGGGTGAATGACCTGGCGCCGAAGAGGGGACTCGGTCTGCTGTTGGTCGGGATGTTGAAGATGTCCGGCGGGACCAGGAGGGGATTAGGGTCCAAAACGCGCTGTGCGGCCGCGGGCACCGAATTGTTAAGGCTTGTATCAACGGAGGTTCCGGTCGGACCGCCCTCGAATGATCCTTCATTGGCTGGGGGCAGGGTGGCCAGCACAGCACCGGCGAATTGTTCACCGATGAGTGGCCCGGTGAATGCCGAGGGATCACCTGCGGGGGGCGGGCCGAAGACGTCGAGTGGGCCTGGCGG
>JAAXQE010000137.1 GCA_012974425.1 Geopsychrobacter sp. | reverse complement strand
TGATGGCTTTTTGCGTTTTTGGGGGTCGTATATGTCAGAACCACTGAACCTGATCTTTGTCCACGGCTGGAGCGTCACCAACACCAACACCTACGGCGGGTTGCCCGAAGCGCTGGTCGCGGCGGCAGGGAGCGATCTCAACCTGAGCATCCGACATATCAATCTGGGGCGCTACATCAGCTTCCATGATGAGGTGACCCTGAACGATATTGCCCGCGCCCTCGATCAGGCGCTACATGATCTGCCCGGCAACGCACAATCGATTCAACCCTTCTCCTGCATCACCCATTCAACCGGTGGCCCGGTCGTGCGTCATTGGATCGAGCGCTACTACGGCGCTAGCGGTCTGGCACGTCTCCCTCTCAGGCATCTGGTCATGCTCGCCCCGGCCAACCACGGTTCAGCCCTGGCGGTGCTCGGCAAACAACGCGTCGGCCGGATCAAGTCCTGGTTTAGCGGCGTCGAACCGGGGCAGCGCGTGCTCGATTGGCTCTCCCTCGGCAGCCACGGCCAGTGGGATCTCAATCAGGCCTGTCTTTCCTACGCCTACCCAGCGAGCGATTTCTACCCCTTCGTGCTCACCGGACAAGGCATCGACGACAAGTTCTATGATTTCATCAACAGCTACCTGGTCGAGCCCGGTTCCGACGGCGTGGTGCGCGTCGCTGGCGCCAACATGAATTACCGCTATCTTGCCATAGAGCAGAACTACGAACTGGTGCGCAAGAGCCCGCCAACCTTCCGCCTGGTTGAAGATGAGCATGAGCCGGTACGCGTAGCACCAGCGATTCCGCTCGGGGTCTATAAGGACTACAGCCACAGCGGCCAGAAGATGGGGATCATGGCGAGTATCGCCCCGCAAGCAGGAGCACCGCAGCCGGTTGTCGCGGGTATCCTGCAGTGCCTGCAGGTCGATAGCCAGCAGAGCTATCAGCAGCAAGCAGAAGTCCTCTCCGAATTGGCCAAGACCGAACAACAAGGCACAGACCGCTACGCCATGCTGATCTTCAATATTCATGATGATCAGGGCAACCGCTTCGCCAGGGACGACTTCGACGTCTTGCTTCTCGCCGGGCGCAATTACCACCCCAAGCAGTTGCCCAAGGGCTTCTTCAAGGATCGGCAGATCAACGCCGCTACGCATAACCTGGTCTATTATCTGAACGTCGACAAGCTGAACCAGATCAAGGACGGCCTGTTCGGCATCCGCATCGTTGCCCGGCCCTCCAGTGGCTTTTCCTATTACTTTGCCGGTGAGTTCAGATCTGATGGTGCGTCTTACGAGGACCTCATTGTGGCGAATCAGACCACCTATGTGGATATTACCCTGCGACGGCAGGTGGATAAGAATGTGTTTCGCTTTGATTCTGCTGATCAGCCACGTAAAAATTTTAAGAAGTTAAAGCCTGCGGGGGAGCCGATTGAAAATTAGATTGTGAAAAATTAGGCCGGGGTAATTCCAAAAAAAAATGATGCCGTCAAGACAGAAACTTGCAATCTATTCAAGCCCGACCCGACTGTCACCCGACCCCTGAGCCTCGTTGAGTGGTAGCCTATGGGGGTCAAGCTTGCGTGGTGCGAGGGACACGCACTCTTGGTCTCCCCATTTGACGGGCAAATTCAACCCTGGTCAGGGGTACTCTTCAAGGTAGGTTGGCCGGCCCAGAAGTTCAAGATAGGGCTTTCGACCTGCAATCGTCACAACGGACCCATCGACAAACTCTAGAGATAGAAACGCAGCTACCTTGCGCTTGAAGGGTAATGGAATAAGCTCATGCCTGATGCCGCCGACTTCAAGGAAGCCTTCCACTATGTTGTTCGGTAGTGTCGGCATGGAGCCAGAAACCGTCACGTCAAACAAGACCAGCTCCGCCTCCTGACTAAAGCCGCTTCCGGCCTCCCGCCCCGCTCGACCCTTGGATTTGTGGATGTAGGCGTGCGAGAAGAAGATGGTCGCGTTGCCATCCCAAAAGTCGATGAAACTGACGTGGGATTCGGATAATTCCAGCGCGCTGCCCATGACACTCGACCTCTCTAGCTCAATGGAAACCGATGGGGCCGCGTTTGCGAAGTGGCAACACTAACGCTGGCCCTTTCATAAAAGGGGAAAAAGGACTCGGTACTCCCAAAGAAAAAACAGACCCTAATATTCGACAAGACTCACAAGGTTAATGAACGCAATTGTGGATCACCTGGCGAAAAGGGCCGACCAAATGGCGGGCCCCGTAATGGCTAATGACTGTCTCTGAACCTTTGTCTCATCTTGAATGGCCAGA
>JAAXQE010000010.1 GCA_012974425.1 Geopsychrobacter sp. | reverse complement strand
AGCCGGTCTTCGGTATCATCAAGGCCATTATGGGCTTTCGAGAGTTCCTGCTCCGCGGAGTGAAATCCGTCCGTGGGGAATGGAATCTGATCTGCATGGCCTGGAACCTGAAGCGGCTACACGTTCTGGCGGCATAAACCCGCGGGAACCATCTTTTTTCGTGTCAGCACGACTTAGCAACGAGCTGTAGAGTCGAAAAACGAGATATCTCTGCAGATTCAATATCAACGTTTCAATGCAGTCGGTCATAATTGTCTGGTGGTGGCCAAGTCCGACGGACTGCTAGGAAATTTGCAACAAAAGCCCCGACCATACAGGCAAGAAAAGAAGAAGGAATCGATATCGCAAGTAGCTCCAGATAACCGAACCCTTGTTTTTCCAAGACACCACTTAAACTTCTCGCAAAAAGGACTTGGCGAGACAAACCCGAGAGGTGTGAGCTAAGCGCTCACTGATTCAGGACAGGGTCAACAAAATCGCAACCCGCAGGGAAGCGCAATTCGGATTACAGTCGACTAGGTGCAATTGACAAAAACAGGGAGCAAATCTTGAGACTGTCAAAAGCGTTAACGGGGAATGAAAGCCCGTTGCAAATCCTCGAAAGCACAGGTATCTTGCTGTTCAGTCTGACGTTAGGAGCTTTTCGAGATGAAATCTGTTTTTTTCACATTTTTGCTGCTGGCGCTCGCAGCGAACCTTCACGCCGAACCGCTGACCAAGACTCAACAGCAGCAGGCCTTGCGCCTGTTTTCGGCCCTCGGCTGTCGGGCCTGTCATGATTTCGAGAACAGCGGTTCGAATATCGCAGGATCTCTGGACCGCATCGGTTTGAAGTTGAGTAAAGAACAGATCCTGCAGCGCCTGCAGCTGCCACCTGAGGAGGTCGGTCAGGGGGAGAAGTTTATGCCCTCCTACCAGACCACCCCGGCCGACCAACTTGAACTCTTAAGCCGCTTTCTGGCCAGTCGCAAATAAATCCGGGCGAGAATCTGACCGAAAATCATTGAACTGGTCGACCTGACTCCGGGCGAGGCTGGGATCTGCCGCCGGCCCCTAAGGGTGCAGATCCTCCACCAGCTCACGCAACAGCGCGAAATCGATCCGCTCAGGGATGATGGAACAGCAACTCTCACGCAATTCTTCGTCATCATCCAGCCGGTGGACCAGGCGATCAGCCAAGCTGACAACCTCGACAACCTTAAGTGCGCCCGGTGTCCGGGCCGGCTCGTGGTGATACTCGATCGCTTCAATCACCATCTCCGACATGTTCCACCTGGCAGCCAACAGCACCCCGGCCTCGGTATGAAAACGGCGGATCAAATCGTGTCTGGCCGCGGGCGGCACCCCGTAATCCTCTAATTGCGCCAGCAATACGGTCTTACCGATGTCGTGCAGCAATCCACAGGTGAAAGCGTCCTCTTCGTCTAGGCCGACCATCCCAGCCAGCCGCTGTGCGACAATGGCGCAATGAAAACTGTGGTCGAGAACCTCGCGGATCGCCTGCTGTTCCTTGGTAAAGGTCCCGCTGAGCACATGGTGGGTCACAATCCCCTGGATCTCCTTGATCCCCATCAACACGATGGCGTGCTGCAAAGAAGTTACCCTGGTGGTCAACCCGTAAAGACTGGAATTAGCCTGCTTGAGGATACCGGAGGTCAGAATCTGATCGGCCATGATAATCTTCATCAGTTTCTGCGCCGACCAGTCGTCCGCCCTCAAGCAGTTCTGAATTTTCAGCAGGGTATCGGGCAACGGGGGGATCTCAACCCTGCCATCCATGATCTGGCGACCGATCTCCATAAAGAGGGCCTCGTCAGCCAGGATCGATTCCGCCGACGGGATCGCGACCGAGGTTCCCGAACTCGGGGAAGTCGCCTCCTGCCTCTTCCCCTTGGCCTGGGGCAAACCGAAGCTGAAACGGAACGCCCCGCTCGGCCACTGCATCGCCTCATCCAGCGCGAGATACAGAAGTTCCTGGGCAATGGCCTGCAACTTCACCTTGGCTATCGGCAATTCTTGCACCAGGTAATCGCCGAAAGCGATCTGGCTCTGAATACTCGCTTTACGCAACAACTTCAGCTGTTCAAGCTCGGCCAGACCCCTTCCAGCCAGGAAACTTTCGAGCTGTTCGGACTGCAGCGAGGACCGGACCAGGAAGGGTTTCCCCTGACGGAATCGAAATTCCTTTCTGACTCCGTCGCTCTGCATCCGCAGCACCCCACTCTTCTGCCTATTCCGCAACCAGGAGACTAGAGCAGGGAGGGGCAGTTTCCTGAAATCACCGCGTAGATCGTTCATAGCGTCATCAAATCCCATCTGTGGTGATGTATCAGACAATTAATACCAGCCCACTTTCCAGGCTAATTCCACTGAGAAAAACATACCACCCAAAGAATCGGTCAAGAACCGGCGACCCGCGCCAGTACCATGCACGCACCCTTAAGTTGACCTGTGCCTCGTCGGGGAGTAAAGTGCTGAACCAAAAATCATGACAGATGTGATCACCTTCTGCTTCGACTTGCCCGCGCTCCGGCAACGGAGGTGGCAGCAACGAGCTTCTCGCCAAGCAGCGATAAACTAAACCTTCAGGAATCTAAGAAATCACCATGACCCAACGTATGACCCTGATTACAGCACCCTGCTATGTCCCCGAGTCCAGACTGGAAAAAATCGACGACCTGCAGCAACTCTTCAACAACCCGCAACCCCTCAATCTGGAGATCGGCTGCGGAATCGGTGATTTTGTCGTCCAGCTGGCCGAAAGAAATCCGCAGCAGAACTATATTGCCATCGATATCTTCAATCGCGGTTGCGACCAAACCAGCCGCCGAATTGACGACGCTGAATTGAGCAACGTGCGTGTTTTGCGCACCGAGGCGCGTTCCCTCCTGCTGCGCCACGTTAAAGCTCAGAGCCTGCGCGCCATCTATATCAACTGCCCTGATCCCTGGCCGAAGAAACGCCATCGCAAGCGGCGCCTGGTCAATACCGATTTCCTGAAGATCGCCCTCTACTGCCTGGAAGAAGGGGGGAATTTCAATTTCAGTACCGATTTTGTCGATTACGGCGTTGAGGTTGGGGAGATGTTGCTGGCGGAACCCGGCTTCGCTAATTGCCACAATGCCGCCTACGTCCACGACCTGGGTGACTATCCGATCTCCAAGTACATGCGCCGCTTCCTCGATCTCGGCCAGCCGATCTACTACAGCCACTACCAGCGTCAGGCCGGTTACGCCGCCACTACACCGCCAGCGCCGGTCAAGGGCTTTCGCATGCGCTGGGCGAAAGAGAGCTGATGATCTGGAGTAGCGCCGATCTGCCGGGGACCGGAGGCAGTTACAAGCTCTGCCCCGAAGATTTTTTCGTGGAGGAGCTCCCTCTCTACCCCTGCAGCGGCCAGGGCGAACACCTCTTCGTGCAGATTGAGAAGCGTGGCTTGTCCACCCCCGAGATGCTGCGCCAGATATCAGCCTGCCTCAATTTAGCGCCGCGTGACATCGGCTATGCCGGGCTCAAGGATGCCCAGGCGGTCACGCGCCAATGCATCTCGCTACCGGCGCATTGCGAAAAAAAGCTGGCACGCCTCGAACAACTTCAGCTGCAGATCCTCTCCACCAACCGTCATGACAACAAGCTGCGCCTTGGTCATCTTGCCGGCAATCGCTTCCGGCTGCGCATCCGCAGGCCCGGACCGCACGCCAGGCAGAGAGCCGAGCGGATTCTGCAGCAGCTCGAAAAACAGGGGGTGCCGAACCGTTTCGGCGAACAGCGCTACGGCTTGCTCGGCAATTCACATCGCCTCGGCCAGCGCCTCTTAAGTGGTGACTATTCCGGATTCTGCCACGAGTTTATCGGCGCTCCGCAACGGATCGAAAATTCAAAATGGCGCCGGGCGGCGCAACTCTTTCACGACGGGAACCCCGCAGCAGCGGCAGGGCAACTCCCGCCAAGGATGAGTGACGAAAGGCGCCTGCTCGAAATGCTGGCCAGAGGTCAGGCGCCCAAGGCAGCGGTCCTGGCCCTGCCGAAGACCATGCTGCGCCTCTACATTTCGGCCCTGCAGTCCTGGCTGTTCGACCAACTTCTCGAGCAGCGCTTGCCGGATCTCGCAATCCTGCAGGCCGGGGATCTGGCGGTTAAACATGTCAATGGCGCCTGCTTCCTGATCGTTGACCCAAAGACTGAACAGTCTCGCGCCGACCAGCTTGAGATCAGCCCGAGCGCCCCGCTCTTCGGTTCGAAAATCAAACTGGCCGAACAGGTCCCCGGTGACCACGAACGCAGACTGCTCAAACAGTTTGGGCTGCGTCAGGAGAACTGGAAGCTGGGCAACGGACTGACCATGACCGGCGAGAGGCGCGCCCTGCGGGTGCCGCTCAGCGCCGGCGCGACCACTCAGATTGAGAACGACCTGCAGCTCGACTTTTGTCTGCCGCGCGGCAGCTATGCAACCAGTGTTCTGAATGAGATTATCAAGCACCCCCCCGCACAGATCCCACCCCTGCAGGTTCCCGATTCAGATTGACAGCTTATGTCGCATCTGCTAAAAAACTTAATAAAATAACGTTTTACTACCCCGATGGTTATAGAGGCAGATATGCAGCTAAACCTCTCTGCAGGCAGTCTTTATACTCTGCCGCTGCCAGATATTTTTCACCTGGCTGCCGATGTCGGCTTCTCCGGAATCGAGGTCATCGTCAATCACGACTTCGATTACGCTGGTGGACTCCCCCTGCTTGAGGAGGTGCAGAAGATCCTGCCGATTGCCTCGCTCCACGCCCCCTTCTTCGACATCAACGGTTGGGGCGACAAAATCCTGCAACTGCAAAAGACCGTCGACCTGGCGATCGCCTGCAACATCCCGCTGGTTAACTTTCACCCCCCGACCTGGTTCTCCCCCGAGCTCAAGTTCTGGAACTGGTTCAGAAAAATCAAGGACTTCCAACAGGAGGTCGGGCGTGGTCAGGTAACCATCACCCTTGAGAACATGCCGGCAGACGGGCCCCTTGGCTGCCATCGCTATTTTCTGCATCAGACCGTAGCGATGCTCGATTTTGCTAGGCAGCACAACCTGTTTTTGACCTTCGATACCGCCCACATGGGGACCTGTAAGACCAATTTCCTGACCGATTTCCACGATTATTACGATTCGGGCCGAATCCGCAACGTCCACTTCTCAGACTACGGTTACGGCCGCGAGCACCTGCTCCCCGGTCATGGTATCCTGCCCCTGACCCGTTTCCTGAACCACCTGCGTGAAAGCAATTACGACGGAACCATCACGCTGGAGCTCTCCCCGAGCGAATTCCCGAAAGGGCTCGAACGAATCCGCACCAGCCTGACTGAGGTTTATAACTATCTCTGCCGGGAGACCAACGCAGAGAACAGCCCCAAAATCTTAGAAGCTATCTGAATCTCCATACCCAATTAAAAAAGAGGCCTCAAGGTAAGCCTCTTTTTTTATTGCTGAATATATTTCTTCAAGGCTACTCGATCCGACCGATCATCACCTCGCGCGGTTTGCCACTGCCGTCTGAAGGACCGACAATCCCCTCCGACTCCATCTTCTCGATCATCCGCGCTGCCCGGTTGTAACCGACACGCAGACGTCGCTGGAGCATCGAGATAGAAGCCTGGCGCGATTCGGAAACGATCTGCAAGGCCGTATCCCAATGTTCGTCATAGCCCTCCTCATCTTCACCGGCGGCCCCCTTGGTTTCGGGGGGCGCAGTCAGGATCGACTTGTCGTAGTCGGGCCTGCCCTGCTTGGTCAGGAATTCGACCACGCGCTGCACCTCGAGCTCAGAGACGAAGGCGCCGTGCACCCGGTGCAGGTAACCGACTCCGGGCGGCAAAAAGAGCATATCGCCCATGCCGAGCAGCGCCTCGGCACCCATTGAGTCGAGGATAGTGCGTGAGTCGATCCGCGAGAAGACCTTGAAGGAGATCCGGGTCGGGAAGTTGGCCTTGATCAGGCCGGTGATGACATCGACACTCGGACGCTGGGTGGCCAGAATCAGGTGGATACCGGCGGCGCGGGCCATCTGGGCGAGGCGCGCGATCGACTCTTCGATATCCCGCCCGGCGACCATCATCAGGTCGGCGAGCTCATCGACAATGATGACGATATGCGGCAGATGACCATGCTCCAGCTCTTCGACCGGCTCGGGCATCGGCGGCAATTCTGCTTCGGCATCGAGCATATCCTCAGCCGTCAGAACAATCGTATCCTCGAGTTCGGCAAGGGCCGCGGCGGCATCGGCGTCTTTCGACTCCTTAAGCAGCTTGCGGTTATAGCCATCGATGTTGCGCACTGCCTTGTCGGCCATCAACTGATAGCGCCGCTCCATCTCGCGCACCGCCCAGGAGAGAGCCAGATTGGCCTTTTTCGGTTCGGTCACGACCGGCAACAGCAGGTGGGGTATGCCTTCATAGATCGACAGCTCGAGCATCTTGGGGTCGATCATGATCAGGCGCACATCCTCGGGGGTCGCCTTATAGAGCAGTGAGAGGATCATGGTATTGATCGAGACCGACTTACCGCTGCCGGTCGATCCGGCCACCAGCAGGTGCGGCATCTTGGCCAGGTCGGAGACCACGGTCTTACCGAAGATATCGACCCCGAGCGCCATCGGCAGTTTGCCACCGGTGCGCTGGAAGTCCTCCGATTCGATAATCTCTTTTAGATAAACGGTCTGGCGCTTTTTATTGGGGATTTCGATGCCGACCACGCCGCGCCCGGGGATCGGTGCGACGATGCGGATCGAAACCGCCTGCATCGCCATGGCCAGATCGTCCTGCAGGTTGGAGATCTTATTGACCTTGATCCCGGCGGCCGGGGCGAATTCATACATGGTCACGACCGGGCCCGGCTTGACCTCGACAATTTCGCCCTCGACACCGAAATCGAGTAATTTCTGCTCCAGCATTTGGGCGGCCATGGTCAAACTGTCGCGATCGATCGGTTCGGCGAGTTCACCATCATGGTCAAGCAGTGAGACTGGCGGCTGATAGTAGGTGCCATCTGGTTCAAGGAAGGAGAACACGACCTGATTATCCTCAGCTGGCGATTTTTTCTTGGTCTTTTTCGCGGCCTTAAGCGGCGCGGGCAGGGCCTTGAGTTCGGGCGGCAGGATCACCGGCGTATGGATTTCCGGCGCGCGCTTCAGTACTTTCTCGGTGCGGGCCCGACGCCTTTCGCGGCGCATCTCCAGCCGCCGGCCGAAGCGCTTCAGAATACCGTCGATAAACAGGACCAGACTGAAACGGGTCGAGATGATCAGAGCGACCAGAAAAAAGACCGTCAGCACAACGGCGGCGCCACTCAAATTGAGGTAGCTCGACAAGAACCGGACCAGCACCCGCCCGATCGCGCCGCCCGCTTCACCGATGCGACTACCCAGCAGCGTAACCTCTTGTAACTTGAGCGCTAACAGACCGGCCAGGGAGACCTGCAAAAGCAGAAAGGCGCAGGCGCGCTGCCAGTGTAGACGAACCTCACGGAACTTGAGCCAACGCCAGGCCAGATTCAGACAGGCCAGTGGGAAGAGCAGCGCGGGGAGACCAAATATCTGAAAGAGCAGATCAGCTAGATGAGCCCCGAACACCCCGCCAAAATTCTGGATTGTCTCCGGTTTCAGGCTGTTATTAAACGAGGGGTCGGTATTCTGATAGGAACCAAGGCAGAGCAGCAGAAACAGACCCGTTGCCAGCCAGACCAGGCCCAGGATCTCCTTGCGCATACGGCTCTCGGTCGCAACTTCGGGCGCTTGCTTATTCATCGATTATTCCTGTTCATCAATTTGCCGCCTGCAAATCGGGTTATCCTTAATTACGTCTGAAGAAATGCCGCTAAAACCGGATAATCCCCAGCCCTAAAGTTCCAGGACCAGCGGCAGGATCAACGGGCGCCGCCCGAGAGTGCGGTTAAACAGGCGGCGCAGGGTCTTACGCACATTAATCCGTAATTCCTCCCAGTCGGTGACGGCGGCGAAACTCTGCTCCGCGATCAAATCGCGCAATTGCTGGCGGGCCTCTTCAAGGAGCTCTTCGCTGAGCTGTTCATCCTCCGGGATAAAGCCGCGCGTGAACAGTTCCGGGCCGTAGACAACCTCACCGGTGCTCTGGTTAATCGCCAACATGGCAATGACCAGACCGTGGTTGGCCAGGTGGCGCCGATCACGCAACTCCATGCTCCCGACATCGCCGATCCCCTTGCCGTCGACAAAGACCCGGCCCTTTTCAAATTTCTCGCCGACTTCGAGACCGGCTGCGCTGACCAACAGCGACTGACCATTTTCGATAACCTTGGTCCGTTGTGGGTCCATCCCCAGTTCGATCGCCAACTGACGATGTTTGACCAGATGGCGGTACTCGCCATGAATCGGTACAAAATAGCGCGGCCGTACCAAGTTGTGGACCAGCTTCAGCTCTTCCTGACTGGCGTGCCCGGAGACGTGGATCTCGCTGGTCTTTTCATAAAAGACCTCGGCTCCGCGCCGATAAAGCTTGTTGATCAGGTCGGAGATCGCCTTCTCGTTGCCGGGGATGAACTTGGAGGAGAGGATGACGCTGTCCCCCTCTTCAAGCTCGATCTTCTTATGATCTCCCAGGGCGATCCGCATCAGCGAACTGAGCGGCTCTCCCTGACTGCCGGTGGTCAGGATCAGCACCTGCTCCGGCGGCAGATCACGCAGCCCGCGCAGGTCGATAAACTGATCGTCTCTGGCACGCAGATATCCGAGTTGACGCGCAATGGCGATATTCGACACCATGCTGCGCCCGTTGACCAACAGTTTACGCTCATGGGCCGCGGCGGCATCGAGCACCTGCTGGATGCGGTGGATATTCGAAGAGAAGGTTGAAACGATAATCCGTTGCTTGCAGGTGGGGAATATTTCAGCAAAGGCCTTGCCGACCGTGAGTTCCGACAGGGTATATCCGCTATTTTCGACATTGGTTGAATCGGCCAGCAGCAGCAAAACCCCCTCTTCACCCAATTCAGCCAACCGCGCCAGGTCGGTCTTCTCACCATCTACCGGGGTCTGATCGATTTTGAAATCACCGGTATGCACCACCGTCCCGGCCGGGGTCCGAATAGCATAGCCAACGCCATCGACGATGGAATGGGCGACCCGAAACGGCTCGATGCTAAAGGGGGCAAGCTCAACCACCTGGCGCGGCACAACGATTTCGAGCTCAACCGCGGATTCAAGCTGATGCTCCTTAAGTTTGTTATGCAACAGACCGAGCGTCAGCTTGGTCCCGTAGATCTTGGGGCAGCCCAGCTGCTGCCAGAGGAAGGGGATTGCGCCGATGTGATCCTCATGAGCATGGGTCAAAACCAGACCGACAATATCATCGACCCGCTCTTCGAGTACTTTTACATCGGGCAGAACCAGATCGACCCCCAACATGTAGGCTTCGGGAAACATCAGCCCGCAATCGATGAGCAGAATCTTCCCCGCGGTCTCTAGGGCCAGCATATTCAGGCCAATTTCACCCAGACCGCCCAGGGGCATAAGGCGCACCATCGGCTCAGCAGACTGTGGCATCGGGGCACTCCTTATCGAGGTTCTCAGCAATCGCGTTCCGCACCTGTGTCATCAATGCATCCGAGTCCTTATTTGTCAGGCCGGCGGTTTCGATCTGGGGAAGGATTCGGAAGCGGATCGTCCCGGAGCGAAATTTCAGATCCCCCTTGGCCATCACCTGCGAGCTGCCATTGATAACAACCGGCACAATCGGCACCTGCGCCTTGAGAGCGATCAGAAATCCACCCTTTTTAAATTCCTGCAAACGGCCGTCAGCGCTTCGGGTCCCTTCGGGAAAGATCACCACCGAAGTTCCGCTGCGGATCCTTTCGGCGGCAACCATAATACTCTGCATCGCCTTGCGTCGGTCACTCCGCTCAATCGCAATATAACCGCTGCGGCGCATGGCCAGACCAAAGAAAGGAACCCGGAAGAGCTCTGCCTTGGCCATCCAGCGAAATTGTAAGGGTAGCCCGGCAAAGTAGCTCAAAATATCGAAATTACTCTGATGGTTTCCAACAAATATCACCGGCTGGTCAGGCGCAGGCAGATACTCTTGCCCCTCAACCTCCAGGCGCATCCCGGCTAAGCGCAAGGAGACAACGCCCCAGAGTCTGGCGCAATTGTGCATATAATCCGGGCTGAACAACGAAAAGGGTGTCCCGCAAATAGCAACCAGCGCGGTCCAGGGGAAAAAGCACATATAAAAGAAGATAGTACGCAGCAAGCCGATTCTCCATCAAATCAAGAAACTTGCTATACTACTGAAATCTAAGCATTTTTGTCAATAACTTTTCAACAGCAGGGCGAACTTGCAGCAAGTCTGGCGCATTAACCGGTTTACTCGAAAGTCGCAATCGGCTACATTTTGCAGGGCAGGAAGCCCCTGCCGAAAATTACTTATTATTTGATCCCCATATGCGGCGATCTATGACAAAAAAAGGAGCAAGATCATGTCGGTCAACAAGGTCATTCTGGTCGGGAATCTGGGCAAAGACCCCGAGCTTCGCTACACTCCAGCAGGAGCAGCGGTCGCTACCTTTTCAATTGCGACAACAGAACGCTACAAGGATCGCGACGGTAACCGTCAGGATAAAACCGAATGGCACAACATTGTTGCCTGGCGACAACTGGCCGAGATCTGTGGAAAATTTCTCCACAAGGGAAAACAGGTCTACATCGAAGGCAAGATCCAGACCCGCAGTTACGACGATAGAGACGGCAACAAGAAGTATATTACCGAGATCGTTGCCGACCAGATGCAGATGCTTGGCAGCAAGAACGAGGAGCAGGGTGGAAGTTACGCCGGACAGCAGAACCAGCAAAGACAGCAGGGCCAACAGAACCAGCAGGGCCAACAGAACCAACAGAACCAACAATCCAACCCCGGCAGCCAGAGCCAGGAAAGACCACAGAATAACTATGGTGGCAGCCAACAGTCGCAGCCAGCCCAACAGAACAACAGCTTCGAAGAGCCGACCTATAACGATGATGACGAGATCCCGTTTTAGCGGCTACGCTGTTCCGAGCATAGGCAAACTAACCTAAAAAGAGAGGATACACCCTGGCGGGAGTATCCTCTCTTTTTATATTCCATATGTATAAAATCAATGCAGACGGTAGGAAATAACCCTCCAACTGCCATATAGATCCCGGCCGAGAGTTAACATCTCGCTCCCCTTGCGCTTCTTTTCAAAACGGGATTCAGTCACCAGCACCCCGTAGGTTCCATCTGGAAGGCCGCTCAGGGATTCGCGCCTGACCAGAGTCCGAACTGAACGCTCCTTGAGCTTGCCCAGCAGGTTGCGCCGCACCCGCACCTCATCGACCCAGTCATCCAGACTGGAAGTCAGATGGAGCAATTCACTCCCTTCCCACCAGGCTTGCTGAAAACTCCCCGCATCGAGCAATTCAAGAAAACTTTCCGCAGCTTCGCGTAGGGGGTCTTCCTGTGCCACAACCGGGCCCGCAAGGCTGACAAAGAGCAGGACCAGACAAAGAATAACGGCACCAAAACCACCAAGATCGCGCGGTCCAGACTCCGTTGCATTAAACAGATGCTTTCGCTTCATGAACACCCCCATCCAATTTCTTAAACAATACCCACCGGCCCCCGAAATTTCAAGAAATCTAATATTAATGGCAGGAGTAGAGGAGGCTGGCCATCCAGCTTGACCGGTGGAGGAAAGCGGGGTATTCCTAGTGCAGCAGGGGAGTAAATAATGCCCGAGAAAAGAAGACTAGCCCTAACAAGAGCCCTCACAGACAACGACCCACAGGTCCGTGAAGCTGCAGGCACAGCGCTCGATCAACTTGAGGGACTGAATGATTTTCCGCACCTGCTGTCACAGCTTGCCAGGGGAGATCGCCAGGCTCGCATAGCAGCGGTCTATGCTCTCGGCAAGATCCACTCCAGCAAAGTCTTTGTGCCGTTGCTCGAAGCACTAAAATCATCCGATCCCGACCTTCGCACTGTTGCTGCACATATCCTTGGCGAAAAGAAACATCCCAAAACCCTCGCACCGCTGGTTAAGGCCCTGGAGGATTCCGAAGCTGGAGTGGTTGCAGAAGTGACCAGGGCACTCGCTCATTTTTCCGACCCGCGCCTGCCAAGAGTTTTCGCAGCCCTCATTGGCCGTGAAGAGGAGATCGCCCTGGCGGCGATCGATTCGATCGGAAAAATAGGTTTCCCCGAAGGGGAAGATGTCCTGCTTAAGGCACTGACCGACAGTAGAGCAACGTTACGCAGGTCCGCCGCAATCGCACTGGGCAACCTCAGACTCTCCGAATGACACCTACCAGTCACAAAAAAAGGGCTGACCCATAACAAGTCAGTCCTTTTTCAAATCAGCAACAAGCAATCACCGCACAACGTAAACCGAACAACGTGCATTTAAGGCGATGCGAGTCGATACCGACCCCTGCAAGGCGCGGCGCAACCGCCCCTTACCTGAAGATCCGACAACAATCAGATCGCAGTCCTCCCGTTCAGAAAACTGCAACAACTGCTCACCCACTTCGCCATAAAGAACCTCCTTACGTAGCTGAATCCCAGCCTCAGCTGCGGCCCTATCAACAACATAAAAAATTCTCTCTTGCCTGGATTTCCATTCTGTAAGCTGCCCGCCGCGACCAGGATAAAGATCATGCAGCACAGGGTCATCCTTGGCAGGACGCACAATAACCGCAGAAAGCAGCCCCTTGAAATGCTCGGTGCTACCGGCCAGTGTAAGCCGAACCGCTTCTTCCGCAGCCTTGTCTGAGGGGGGGGAGCCATCGATAGCAACAACAATTCTCTTACTGAGATTCAACATCAAAACCTCCAGCGCAGGCGACCTTCGACCATCCTAAACAAGCAGAATAGGGCTGTCAACAGGGCAAAACGAGATTATCTCGCCAGGCGCATTGACAACAATAGAACAGCATTCTATAGTTTCGGGAGACGCGCAAAAAAAGCCTCAGCAAGCGCTTGACAGCTTATTGCACCAAGTATAGAATATTGCGTTTATGTAAGTCACATGTCATCCAAGAGGACGGGACATATCATGGTCAAAAAAGACAAATCCGAATATATAATTCAAGCTGTTTCTCACGCTCTCGATCTTCTTGAGCAGTTCCATGGTGACATTGACGAGCTTGGCGTTACCGAACTGAGTAAGCGCCTCAAGCTGCATAAAAATAATGTCTTCCGCCTGCTTGCCACACTGGAATCGCGTGGCTACATTGAGCAGAACCGGGCTACCGAGAACTACCGCCTCGGCCTCAAGGCCTTAGAACTTGGGCAGACCTTCATCAAGCAGATGGGGCTACTACGCCAGGCCCGTCCGATTCTTGATCGAATGGTCGAAGAGTGCAACGAAACAGCCTATGTCGCAATATTCAAAGAGAACCACATCGTCTATCTGGATGTCGTTGAAACCAGCCTGACTGTTCGCGTTGTTTCTCGCGTCGGCTCACGCTTGCCAGCCTACTGTACGGCCTCCGGCAAGGCCCACCTCGCCTTCCTGTCTGATGAGGAGCTTGAGTCCGCCATCGGCGAGCAGAATCTCGTCCAGCACACTCCGACAACCCTCGCCAGTGCCGATAAGCTCAAGGCAGAACTCAAGCAGATTCAGACCAACGGCTATGCCATCGACAACGAGGAACTCGATCCAGGCGTGCGCTGCATAGCCGCTCCGATTCGTGACTACACCCGACGGATCGTCGGTGCCGTCAGTATCTCCGGGCCGAGCATGCGCCTTGAAGACAAGCGCCTCAAAGAGGAACTGATTCCGATGATTCTGCACGCCGGCGAAGACCTTTCGACCCGGCTTGGCTTTCCTCGCTGAGGAACCAGACAGCGAATCTTCTTCCAAAGATCAACAGAGGGCTCCGATTGCGGGGCCCTTTGCTATTTCTCCAGGAAAAATAATGACGGGACTTACGGCAGAGCTTGAACAAGCAAAACAGGACGGGGTTTCTCACCCCGAGAACCTGCCGTTTCTCTTCAAGCCAAAGCAACCTAACGGCAAGGCAGTCCTACTGATCCACGGCTTCAGTGCCAGCCCCTACGAAATGCGTCCCCTGGGCAACCTTCTCTGCGCACAGGGCTATCTGGCGTTAGGGGTTCGACTGGCCGGACATGGGACCAGCCCAGAAGACCTGCGCATCTGTCGCTGGCAGGATTGGTTCAATTCTGTCGAGCGCTGCTATTCAAACCTGCAGGAAGCAGGATTACCGATCAGCGTGGTCGGGCAGAGTACCGGTGCCCTGCTGGCCCTGGCCCTCGTCCAGCATAGGGAAGTTGAACGACTGGTGCTGCTCTCCCCCTTCCTCAAGCTGGGCCACCCGCTGGCCAGGTTTGTCGGACTGATCAAGCACTTTATCCCCTTTCAGTACCGCCAACTCCCCCAACCACAACCCCAGCACTACTATGAGCGTCGCCCCCTGGCAAGCATCGAACAGATTGGAAAACTACGCAACGAAGTCGAACCAGGCTTAAGCCGGATCAGGGTTCCGACCCTGGTGTTGGCCGCGGAGGGTGACCGGACCGTTGCCTGCGGTACCGGCCAGGCCCTGTTTGAAAGGCTTGTCAGTCCCCACAAGGAGTTCCATCTATTCGGGCACGAGGTTCCACACGTACTGAGTACCAGTGAAAACCCGAAATTTGCAGAAACCTACGATCTCATAGAAGGTTTTCTGTCTAACCAGGAACTGTCCGCCAAAACTCCTTAACCAACAAGCTCAAGCCAAAGCCTGTCGACCTTAGCCACGAGGTCGCTCAAACTTCCAGAGTTGTCGATCAGATAATCGGCGCGCGCAGTTTTCTCCTGCTGCGACATCTGAGCATCGATCCGGCGGCGAGCGGCAACTTCATCAAGGCTGTCGCGCTTGAGGATTCTCTGCAACTGCAACTCAAGCTCAACTGTCACGACCAAAACCCTGTCGACCCGCCTTTCGGCACCGACCTCAAACAGCAATGGGGCCTCATAAGCAACAAGCGGAGCCTCGCCCGCCACCAAGGAAGCCAAGCGCCGCTCAGACAATTCGGCGATTGCCGGGTGTATCAGTCGGTTGAGTCTCTGGCGGGCCCTGTCATCGGCAAACACCAACGCTCCAAGAGCGTCTCGGTCGAGCCCGCCATCCCCGGTCAGGATACACTCCCCGAACAGTGCAACCAATTGATCGAGAACCGGCATTCCGGGCGCGACCAGTTCGCGCGCCAACTGGTCAGCACTGAGTACTGCCGCCCCCTTCTTGCTCAAGAGGTCGGCAACCAGACTTTTCCCACTGGCGATATTTCCGGTTATTCCAAGAATCAAGACAGTATTCTCATGGTAAAATTGAAAGTAGATGTAGTTTTAGCACAGCCCAAAGGACCCGACCGTGAAAGACACCCTGCCCAGAATGGTTTTACTTCAGTGTCAACGTTTCAACGACCGAGTCGTGATGCGCCACAAACAGGGTGGCCGCTATCATGATATCAGCTGGGACCAGCTTGCGGAGAAAATTAAAACTTACGCCCGTGCCCCGATGACGCTCGAACTCAAGAATGGGCAACAGGCGGCAATCATGTCACCGAAGGCCACAAAACAATCCTGCACATCCTCAACGACTCGCACTGCCGCTTCCTCTTCACCCACTCAGCCTGCTTTGCCACTCGACTCATCGACACGATTGAGCAACTCCCCGCTCTGGCAAAAACTATTCACCTCGAGGGCGAGCTTGAACATCCGCGCGTCCTCACCCGGGCAAATCTTGTTGCCCGGGCGGAGAGGACCAAATCGGAAAAAACTAGGCAAAAAGTCTGGCCACCTGCAAACGGTAAAGAGATTGCGACCCTGGGGGAGGCTACACCAACCCGTAAGCTGCGCCGCAAAACCATCAACCAACGCTGCCACGCTGATTGAGAATAGCTACCTCCCCAGCGACGCGGGAATTCATGATACCAAATTCTGCATCATAGAAATGAATAAGGGCCACTCCTTTAATTTTATGTGGAAAGCCCGTAAAACTGTTGCTCATGGATATTTACAACTTTGCCGTGACGGGGTATCCTCAGCAATTAATTTCATTAGTTGTATGAATGTAGGCTCCCTGGAGGGTTCCTTGGCTGATCATCGGCAGATCATGGAGATTGAGCAAGCGCTGGCCGGTCTGGTCAAGCTCATGAAAGCTCTGCGTTTTTACCCCAAGGGTCACCCTAGTCTGCAAACCGCTATCGCTGAATGTATGACCGCGTTCAGGCCGATGCTCTCACGCCCCGACAACCAAGCCATCCAGGCCAGCCAAGCCGGATTTTCTCTCGGCGCCATGAAGATAGGGGAAAAGAATCCAAGCCTCCCCGACCTGGCGCGGATGCTGGCAGAACGCCGGGTTAACCAATTGATTTTCTTGTCCGACCTCCCCGCCGCAGAGATCCTGGTCCTGCTTGAAGGGCTGACAACTCCGGCCGACGAAATTTATAGCATCGGCGGCCTCCCCGCTTTTTTAAGTAATCACAAGGTTTCGACCATCTGGCTTAACGAAAGTAGCCTGGATGGCGCACTCCAAAAACGCCAGCAATTAGCCGCAGACATCGAACAGACCGGAACCGAAGCGATAGTCGGCATGCTCAAGACAACGCCCGAAAAATCTGACCTCGCCCAGCGGCTGGCTGAGATCATTAAACAACTCAACAGCGAACAACCCGATGACAGCTACCGTCTTCAAATGGACAAGCTTCTGCAGTTGGCACCAGTCTACTTTGAGCAGGCTGGTGCGGCTGGCGTGCTGAACATTCTTCCGCCGCTCATGATTCAGGGTCAACAGCAAGCACGCAATCACAGGCAACGTGACATCGCAACCAGTGCTCTTGAGCGCCTGCTCACAGAAACGATTGTTGCCCTGATGCTGGCGCAATTCAAGCGGACCTCGCTGAGCCGCGAGCAATATCAGCAGCTGCATAAATTTATCATCGCCCTGGGAATCAGGATTGCCCCGCAGCTTCTCTCCCTGATAAGTAAAGAAGAGGACGGCACAGTCCGTAAGCGCCTGAGCACCCTGTTGGGACGAATGGGCGAACCACTGCTCGCCCTGCTCCGCGAGATGACCACTAACAGTAAATGGTACGTGGTGCGTAATGCCGTCACCCTGCTCGGCGATCTGCGCCTGGCCGCGGGAATCAACATTCTCGACGGTCTGACCAGCCACCCGGACCAACGAGTCCGCCGCACCCTGATCCGCTCTCTGGCCATGATTGGTGGCAAAGAATCGGTCGCGCCGCTGCTCAGACTGAGCAGAGATTCCGCAGTGGCATTAAGGCGACCGGCAGTCAAGGCCCTCGGAGCGACCAAAAGCATTGAGGCCGTTCGGCCACTCTTAAAGATAGCCCAAAGCTTAGACCCCTTTGGTCGCCAGACCGAAATTCGTATCGATGCGGTCGCGGCCCTCGGACTCCTGGGTAAGAAAGAAGCTCTCTCGCCCCTGCTGGCCCTGGCTAAACGACCGAATCCGTTACGCCTGCAACGACTCGAACAACTACGCGCCGAAATCATCCTGACCCTGGGTAAACTTGGGGACAAAAATCTGGATATGGCCCTCAATCGCTGGCGAAAGTCACGGCACGCTGTTGTCCAGCGCGCAGCCGAGATAAGCCTTGCGACCCTGATGAAAAAATCATGATAACAGCACAACAAATTAAACAGATCCCAGCTAGTCTGGCCGCCGTTCTTCAAGGAATGCGCCTCTACCCGGGGGAGCACCCACAGGTGCGCCGCCAGCTGGAAGCCGGCCTGCTCGCAATGCGCCCGCTGCTCCAACAGAACGGCCAGTTGCAACTCGGTTTCGCCGATGGCACCCTGCTTGTCGAGGATCTCCCCTGCCTCGAGCAACAACCAGCCATTCTGGATCTCGCCCAAAAAATTCGCGACTGCAAGCTCAAGGGGATCCGCTTCTATCCCGGGCTCGAAGCGGACCAACTGCTTGAGCTGATGACCCAGCTCAATAAGGGAAATACCGACATTGCTGAAACTTTCGCTATTCTCGGAATCGAACAAATCCGCGTCATCCCGGAAGAAGAGACGCCAAGCGAGGTCTACCGCGAAGCCCTAAGTGTCGTCGAATCGGTTTATGAAGATGCGCGCCTTGGTCGGCTGCCGGCTAGCAGCATAGCATTCAGCACTGTGCAAAAGATGGTCAGCAGCGCCATCGGCCGGCCCTATGCCTTACTGGCGATGACCCTGCTCAAGGATTACGACAACTACACCTTCACTCACTCGGTCAACGTTTCGGTGATCGCTCTGACCGTCGGCCGGGCCTGCAATCTGCCCGAGGAGCAGCTCAACCTGCTCGGCATGGGTGGCATGCTGCACGATCTCGGCAAGATGACTATCGACCACGCCATCATCACCAAACCGGGCCAGCTCAGCACATCTGAACGGCAGAAGATGATGGAGCACCCCGATCATGGGGTCGAGATCGTCAGTAAGATGGATAACATCCCCGCTGAGGTTATTGATATCATCCATTATCACCACCTGCGTTATGATTGCACCGGCTACCCCGCCAAAAGTTCCGGACAACGTATATCGCCCTTGGTCGATATGGTCACGATCGCCGACACCTTCGATGCCATGACCACTCTACGCTGCTACCAGAAGCCCTTCTCTCCCCGAAAGGCCCTCGATCAACTGCGCCGCATGAGTGGCACGCACCTTCATCCCGAATACGTTGAAAAGTTTGCCCGGTTCCTCGGGCCCTACCCGGTTGGCACCCTGGTTCGCCTTAAGGATGGCGTCATCGCGCTGGTCATCGATCAGAACCACCAGGGTGAAAATTCGTTGAAGTTGAAAAAGATCATCGATGAAGCTGGGCAACGCCTGCAAGATTCCACGCTGATAAACCTGGCTGACAGCAGTCAGATTCTGGCCGAAGTAGACCCGTTACTCAAAGGGATCCAGGTCGAGAATTACCTTTAGTCACTTCTCAACGCCAAGCTAGCCCACTGGACCGCCCAAGAAGCCCTTGACAACTCGCCTTGCATACGTTTCAATAATTCCCGACACCAGCACTTTTGAACACAACAGTATCCTGAACGCCTGGATCAAGAGAAGAGCCATCAATGACCAACAAAACCAAACAGCGCGATGAACAGATCATCTACGGCTGCATGAAAGCAATTCGTAGCCTCCCCGGCTGTCATATCGATTTTGTCATCAAAAAACTGGGTGGGCCCTTTGCCGGAACCATCAAGTTAGGGGGGGATTGGGGTGAAAAATATTATTATCTGAAAGTGGTCCCCAAGCTCTCCCCCGCTATTGCCGACCTGGTAATCCATCAGTTAAAAACCACTCCGGCTCCAGCGAACTGTTCCCCCCTTCTCTTAACCCACTATGTCAGTCCGAACCTGGCCGCCAAACTGAAGCAGAAGAGGATCGAGTATGCCGACTGCGCCGGCAACCTGCTGCTTCAGCAATCTCCGCTCTATGTCGAAATCGGTGGACAGAAGCATATGAGCGCAAGTGGCGGACTCGATCGCCTCTTCCGCCCCGCCGGTCTGAAACTGATCTACCTCTTCCTGCGCAATCCCCAAACGGTCAATGCCACATACCGGGTTCTGGCCGATGATGCCGGGATCGCTCTGGGGGCGATAGGTGATCTTTTCAGGGAGCTGGAGAAACGCGGCAATCTGATAAAGACTGAAACCGGACGCGAACTGATCGCCGTTGAAGAACTGCTGCAACGCTGGCAACTCGGCTACATCGAAACCCTGCGGCCACGCATGCTGCTAGAGCGTTGCGCGCTCAATGCCGATTATTCGCTGGAGCAGTTGCCGGAACTGCTGCGCCGCACCCCCGATTCGGCAACAGTCATGCTGGGTGGCCAGCTGGGGGCTTCACTGCTAAGCAGCGGCATAGCGCCCGAATCGGCTGTGCTCTATATCGATCCACGGCAGCAACTCAAACTGATGCTCCAGTTGCACCTGACCCCGGATCCAAACGGCGAGGTCTACCTGCTGTCCCCCTTCGGCAAACAAACCCTGTGGAACGGCCAGCATCCCGAGGGGCTCAATCTGGTTGATCCGCTCTTAACCTACGCCGAACTGGCCAGCGATGGTTTGTCGGCTAGGGTCGCCGACAAGCTTTACAATCAGCACCTGTTACCGCGTTTGAGTTAGAAAGCAGAGCCTGAAATCTCTGGCGCAGGTGCTTGTTCTTTTGCCGCTTCGATGATAGATTTCCGGTCACCCCTTAGCCAAGAGGTTCAATGATTCATGGCCGCAGACAATCTGATTCTGACGATCCTCGGTTCGGGGACCAGCACCGGCATTCCGGTAATCGGCTGCAGTTGTGCGGTCTGCCTTTCAGATGACCCACGCAACCAGCGCACTCGCTGCAGCGCCCTGCTGAGCTATCGCGACAGCAACATCCTGATCGATACGGCGACCGACCTGCGCCAGCAGATGCTCCGTGAAGAGATTCGCCACATCGATGCGGTCCTCTACACCCACGCCCATGCCGACCACCTGCACGGCATCGACGACCTGCGGGTCTTTACCCTGCGCGACAAGTCAGCCATACGGCTATACGGGGCTGCCCCTACGCTAAATCAGATTCGGCACAACTTTGCCTACATCTTCGACCCCACTTCTGAACCGGGCTATATTCCCCAATTAGTCACCTGCCCAGTCACTGAGCACTTCGACCTCTGTGGTCTTTCAGTGGTTCCGGTGCCGCTTTTGCATGGAACCATGGATGTCTTCGGCTATCGCGTCGGCCCACTAGCCTACTTGACTGACTGTAACGGCATTCCCGAGGACTCGCTCAAGCTCCTTGGCGGGGTCGACTATTTGATTATTGATGGCCTGCGGCTCAAACCGCACCGCACCCACTTCAATATTCCACAAGCCATTGCCATGGCCCAAAAAATAGGTGCGAAGCATAGCTGGCTGACCCATCTCAGTCATGAGATCGATCACCAGAAACTCGAGGAACAACTCCCACCGGGGATTCGACTGGCCTTCGATGGACAGCAGATCGCGGTTGCGCTTTAATTAGCAGTTTGGATAAGCCCCTGGATTGCCAGAGAATGAAGCCATGAACACAGAACTCCGCCTTCACGGGCACATAAATGAGAGTATCGAGTTTTTTGCCACCGCAGCAGGTGCCGACAGCTCACGTCCGCAGTTTTACCAGCAGACCGGCGATGGCTTGCGCTTCTTTGCCCCCGGCAATGAATTCCTGCTTAGTTCTCAGGGAGTCAGTCACCGCGGAAACGGTGGCTCCTTCTGCGAGTACATGTTTGGCGTTGAACAGCCCCTGACCGATCTGGCGAAGACCGATATCCGCAACCGTCTCATTCTTTACGGAACCCGCTACGACAAGAATAATCGCCTGGTCTTCAGCAACAAAACAGAAGGAACTCACAGCTTCAGCCGTCTGTTTCTCGATGGCCATGCGATTTACAACACCTTCTTCTTCATCCACAATATCGGCAAAGCCAGCATCGAAGAACAACAGTCCCAGATCCTGCAGTGGTTGGGAAAGACCTGCAAACGGACCCCCGAACTCAGTGCAACCGGCGATTCACGTCTGTGTAGCGAACTCCTCGCACAGCTGCCGCAGACGGCATCGATCTACCTGTTCCGCCTGATCCACAAGAAGCACCGCCGCTACCAGGACCGTTTCCGTGAGCTCTATTTCAAAAATCACAACCTGAGCACCGAGGCCCTGGCCGAACTCGACTCCCTCGGCGAAGAGCTTGAGATCGACCGCTACCAGCAGGAACGGATCCGCATTGATGTCATGTATCAGCACCGTGACAATTACCGGATTGTCGATGAGTATAAAAAGGTCCTGATCTCCTGCCGCCAAAAGGGCTTGATCGATCAGGAATCGAACGCACGCCTGACCCGACTCAAGACCCTTTCGGTCCGTCAAGCTATTCCGGCCGCGCTCTTCATGGCGCTTGACGAACTCTTGAAGGCCGAAGAGCTCGAGATCCCGCGCGAAAAATCCTATATCCTGGATACCCGGCAGATCCTGCAGGGGCTGCTCCTGCAAGATGAACGTTTCGAAACCAGCTTCAACAATAACGACATGGTCACTCTGCTTGAAGCCAAACAGCTTGCGACGAAAAATCGCGACCACACCTTCGAACACCTGCTGCTCGAAACCGGCAAGATCTGCGATGAGAAGATCAGGGACGGGGCCGACCTCCTGATCCTGGAAAACTTTTCCTACATCGTCACCTTCTTCGATCGTTTTGACAGCAGCTCGCAACAGATCAGTCAACTCGCCTTCATGGACGGGTACAGCCTTAACGAAGAAGGTATCCGTTCCCTGCTCGGCAGTCGTGAAGCCTTCGAAACCCTGCAATCTGGGCTCTTCGAAAGGCTCTTTTTCAGTGCGCTTGAAGAGAATCAATATCTCGGCCGTTTCGGACGCAAGAAGGTCAAACTTTTGCGGCGCGGCCTCGAGCGCATCGCTGCAGACCAACAGAGTATTCCGGGGCTGGTCGGCGAGCTCGAACAACTCAATGAAGAAGAACACCTCTACCTGTTGCTGCTCGGACAGGCCAAAGAGCGAATCCGCAACTCCTACTCCCGCTACTACACCCGCAAGGAGCAGGAAGAGCTGCTGTCTGAAATCAGTCGCGAGCTGCGGGAGAAGAAGATCTTCGAGAAGGATGTCCCCAGACTCCTGTTTGAGGATGTTGTGATGCACATCAAGAAAGAAGCGATCTACCTGCACAACCTGCTGCCGCAGATTGTCTCAGACAGCGATCGGGCCCTGCGCAATGATTTCCTGACCAACAGCGGACTCGATCGATTTACCATCGAAGAGATTGAGCGCGAATATTTCACCCGTCACGATCTCGACCCTAATGCCCTGATTCAACTCCGCGCCGGGGAAGCCCGCGCCATCTGAGGGGAGCCATGCCAGCTGTCGCACTCAACCGAGTTCGCAACATCGGGATTATCTCGCACATAGATGCGGGCAAAACGACCGTCTCCGAGCGAATCCTCTTCTACAGTGGTGAAATCCACAAGATGGGTGAAGTGCATGATGGCGCCTCAACCATGGACTGGATGGATCAGGAGCAAGAGCGCGGCATCACCATTACCGCCAGCGCCACCAGCTGCCACTGGCACGATCTGCAGATCAACCTGATCGACACCCCTGGCCACATCGACTTCACCATCGAGGTCGAACGCTCCCTGCGCGCCTTAGACGGTGCCATCGCCATCTTCAGCGCCGTTGAAGGGGTCCAACCCCAGAGCGAATCGGTCTGGCGCCAGGCCAACCGCTATCAGGTACCGCGCATCTGCCTGATCAACAAGATGGACCGCGTCGGGGCCGACTACCGGAAGGTACTGACCGCCCTCAACGAAAAGCTCTCCGCCAGAACCGTGCTGCTGCAACTGCCCATCGGCCTTGAAGAGAAGTTTAGCGGCGTCGTCGACATCCTCAGCAGCCAACAGATTCACTTTGGCGAAGAGGACCAGGGCCGCAGCCTGCTGAGCGAAGCAGCCGATCCGTCCCTGACTGAGGAGATCGCGCAGGCGCGCGAGCAGATTGTCGAAGCGGCGGCCGATCTTGACGATCAGATCATGGCTGACTACCTGAATGGCCGCACGGTCGACAGCGCACGCCTGATCGCCGCGCTCCGCAAAGGGACTATCGCGGGTAAGATCTGCCCGGTGCTGCTCGGCTCGGCATTACGCAACAAGGGGATCCAACCCCTGCTCGATGCGGTGGGACTCTTCCTGCCCTCCCCCCTCGACAGCCGCCCTGAAGAAGGGATCAATCCCGAAACCGGCAAGAGCGAAATCATCCCCTGCGACCCCAAGGGACCGCTCTGCGCGCTGGCATTTAAAGTAGTGGCCGACGCGGGGCGCAAGCTCTGCTTTCTGCGCATCTACTCAGGCAGCCTCAAGCCGGGGGACAACCTGCTGGTCAGCAATCGCATGCAAGCAGAGAAGGTTGCGCGTATCTTCCATATGCATTCCCACAAACGGCAAAAGCTCGATATTGCCAGCGCCGGAGACATCGTCACCGCGACCGGTCTCAAATCGGTCTTAACCGGCGATTCGCTCTGCAGCAGCGCGCATCCGCTCTTACTCGCGGGTCTCGACTATCCCGAGCCGGTTGTCTCTCTGGCAGTAGAACCACGCGGGCCCGATGACCGGGTGAAGCTGGCCCCCACCCTCGAAAAGCTGCAGTGGGAAGACCCGACCTTCAGGGTCACAGAAGACCCCGAAACCGGACAGACCCTGCTGACCGGTATGGGGGAACTCCATCTGGAAGTCATCGTCAAACGGATCGAAACCGACTTTGGCGTGCGGGTAAATACCGGTCGCCCACAAGTCGTTTATCGCGAAACCCTCCAGCACCAGATCGAACATCGCGAAATTTTCGAACGCGAAATCGAAGGGCGTATCAACCAGGGTGAGGTGCGCTTGCAGCTCAGCCCCCTGCCACGGCGGAGTGGGCTAAAGATCTCGATTCCAGACCAGCTGGACGAAACCTTGCCGGCAGAGATTCTCGCCTCCCTGCCCGACGTAATTGACCAGGCCTGCCAGTCAGGCCCGATCGCCGGCTACCCCCTGACCGACCTGCAGGTCGAGATCCTCGCAATCCCCTATGATTCCTCACTCACTACCGAACTCGGTATCCAGGCCGCACTGCGTCTCGCCATCTCCCAGGCCACCCGCAAGGGCTCTCCCACCATGCTCGAACCGGTGATGGAACTGGAGTTGAGCGTTCCCGGCGAACATACCGGTCGGGTGATGAACAGCTTGCAACAAAAAGGGGGCCAGGTTGCCGGGGTAACCACTCAGGCCGAGCAGGACCTGATCTGTGCATCGATCCCGCTGACCCAGATGTTCGGCTACATGACCGAACTGCGCAGTGCCACCAAGGGACGCGGCAGCTACACCATGGAATTTTCCCACTTCGATCAAGCCCCCGAGGAGACTCTCAAGCGTTTCGGTCTCTAGCTGCCTGTCGGACTGGCCAGAGCTTAGCGAAAACGTGCAGGGTTGCTGGCGCAGAGCCATAGCTATGGGGCAAACGCGCTGATCCAACCGGTAGGACAATTTGCCCATTCTAAATTATCCCTGAGGAGAAGGGCGTCAGACGAGTTGCTAAAAATAACGGTATTTGAGCGGTTTTTTGATATATTTGTATGAGATGGGGATGCAGATAGCCCTTAAACCGTAGCAATACGAAACCATTATGCTTATCCGCTTCCTATATTGTTCTCTGCTGTTCCCCCTGCTGACTCTCTTGGGTCCGCTCCAAGCGCGCTGCGCCCTCACCCCCTCACCTGTTGTCGAAACTGTCACCCTGCAGCTCCGCTGGTTCCACCAGTTCCAGTTCGCCGGATATTACGCAGCGATTGAGAAAGGTTTCTACGCCGAGGAGGGGCTGAATGTCGTCCTGAAAGAACTCGATCCGCAGAAGGGCCGGATTGCGCCGGTGCTGGAAGGAGAGGCGCAATATGGAGTCGGTGATGCCTCCCTGCTTAAGCTCCGCTCCGAGGGACAGCCGGTGGTGCTGCTGGCGCAGATTTTTCAACACTCGCCGCTGATCTTCATCGCCAAAAAAGAGACTGGAATCTACAGCCCCTTTGAAATGGCCGGCAAGAAGGTGATGTACAATTTTGAGGATGCTCCGCTAACGGCCCTTTTTTCTGCCGTCCTGAGGGATGCCATCCCGGTTGAGAGACTGCCCCACTCCTATGATCTGCAGGATTTTGTCACCGGCAAGGTCGATGTTATTTCCGGCTATCTGACCGATCAACCCTTCACCCTGAAACAGCAGGAGATTGAGGTCAACATTATTGATCCGCGCAGTTACGGGATCGATTTCTACGGCGACAACCTCTTTACCACCGAGGCCGAAATTCGGACCAATCCACAGCGGGTCAAAAAAATGCTGCGTGCCTCCCTTAAGGGTTGGCAGTATGCCTTGCAGCATCAGGACGAAATCAGCGAGCTCATTCTGGCAAAATACAACCCTGCCCTGGATCGCGAAAAACTCAGCTACGAAGCGCAGATGACCGAGCGGATGATCCTGCCGGAGGTCATCCCCCTGGGCAAAACCGATGCCAAGCGCTACGGGCGGATTGCCGAGGTTTACGCCCGGCTCGGCACGACAGAGTACCCAGGAGTGCCGGAAGGTTTTCTCTATCAGTCGCTGAAGAAGCCACCCTTAGTGCTGACTGCTGATGAACGGGCCTGGCTCCAGAGCCACCCGGTTCTGCGCGTGGCGACCGACTCCAACTGGGCGCCGGTGGAGTTCCGTGATGAAAAGGGAAAGTTTCAGGGGTTGTCGGTCGATTATCTGCTGCAGATTGGGGCGCTGCTCGGGGTTCAATTCGAGTTCGCCGAGGATAAGAGTTGGCCTGAGTTGATCGATGGCCTGAGAGTCGGAGACTACGATCTGGCTTCAGCCATGGTAAAAACCCCGCAGCGGCAGACATCCCTCGACTTTACCGATCCCTACCTGTCGCTGCCGATCGCTATCTTTACCCGAAACAGGGTGACCTACCTCGGCGGGCTTGAGCAGTTGGCAGGAAAGCCCGTCGCGGTTGTCGATGGTTATGCGATCCAGGATCTGCTGCAGGCAAACCACCCGGAGATTGAGCTGGTGCCGACCAGAAATGTGCCGCAGGCCCTTGCGTTATTGAGCAGGGGCGAAGTCTTCGCTTTTGTCGGCGATCTTGCGACCACCGGCTATTACATCGGCACCGCGGGGCTCACACCGATAACCTTTGCCCGTGAGACACCCTATAAATTTGAATTGGCGCTTGCGACCAGGAAGGATGAGCCGTTGCTGGCATCCATTCTGGAAAAGGCCCTCGCGGCGATTCCTCAAGTCGAGCGGAAGCGTATTTTTCAGAAGTGGATCACCATTCAGTACGAGCATCGCTTCGATTATTCCCTGCTTTGGAAAACCGGCATTCCTGCCGGGCTGTTGCTCGGCTTTATCAGTCTCTGGAACCGGCGCCTGACAAAAGAGGTTAAGCGGCGCAGAGAAGTTGAGAAATCATTAAGCAAAAGCGAAAACCGTTTCCGCAGTCTGGTTGAAGGCACATCGGACAGCTACCTGATGTTCTCGGTTGAGCTTGATGGAACCTATCGTTATGTCAGCCCTGCGGCAAAAAAAATGCTCGGCACTGGGAGTAAGGATCTGATCGGCACTAAATGGTACGATTTAAACCTCACTGCTGAGTCCATCGAGCGCAGCCATAGCGCCATGCAGGCTTGCCTCAGAGGTGAGTCCCTGCCGGGCTTTGAGACAGTCCGTTTGCAAGCGGACGGCAGCAGGCACTATCGAGAGGTAAGCCTCCGTCCGGTGTTTGACGAAAGCGGGACAGTATCAGGAGTCGAGGGGATATCCAAGGATATCACCGCACGCAAACAGACGGAAGAGATCCTGACCGCAGCCAGGGACGCGGCAGAAGCCGCCAACCGCGCTAAGAGTACCTTTATCGCCAACATGTCGCACGAACTGCGCACCCCGCTGACGGCCATTATGGGTTACTCGCAACTGCTCCAGCGCAACGAGGCGCTTCCGCAAGAACTGAAAAGCAAGGTCGATACGATCAATCGTAGCGGCAAGCACCTGAGTGAACTGATTAACGATGTCCTGGAAATTTCCCGCATCGAATCGGGCCGCCCTGAACTTAGTCCCAAGCATTTCAGCCTCCACCGATTACTCGAGGATATAGAAGCGATGTTCCGCCTGCAGGTTGAAAAGAAGGGACTCGAGCTGAAGTTCGAGCGGGAGGAGCAGCTGCCGGACAGACTGGTCGCTGACGAGGGGAAACTGCGGAAGGTCTTGATCGACCTGCTCGACAATGCCGTTGAATCTACCGCAACCGGCACAGTTTCTGTGACCACAGCCTATCAGCAGTTGGCGGCCAGGCAGATCGGGCTTGAGATCTCGGTCCAGGATTCGGGTTTCGGCATAGCACCCGATCAACTCGAAGGGCTGTTTCAACCCTTTGAGCAGGGCACCAGTGGAGAACGCAATGGAGGGACCGGCCTGGGGCTGGTCATCGCTCGGCAATACGCCCGGCTGATGGACGGCGATTTGACCGTCAGCAGCCGCCGGGGTGCAGGAAGCCTCTTTAGCTTTAGTTGTCGAGCCTCACTCGGACAACAGGCAGAGCCAGCAACGACGAAGCCAAGCGCAAGGCTCAGCGCGGATCTGACCCATCTGGCGGGGAAGACGTTTCTGCTGGTCGATGGGAATAAAGACGTTCGCGAGCTGTTGCGCCAACTATTTCAGCAATATGGAATTCATATCAGCGAAGTCGACAATGGTGAGCAGGCTATCGCTCTGGCTTCAGCCGAGCAGGTCGATCTGGTGTTCATGGCTATCCGCATGCCGGAGATGGACGGTTGTGAAGCAACCAGGCGACTCAAATCTTCCGCAGACTTCAAGGCTCCGATTCTGGCTATGGGTTCCGGTAGTCTGGCTGAAGATCGGGAAGAGATCATGGCAGCCGGAGCCGACGATTTTATCTACAAACCGATCGATGTAGACCAGATTCTCGAACGGGTTGCCCTTTTGCTGAGGCTCCCCCTGGTCGAGCAAGCGCTAGCGGAACCCGATGATTCAAGCAGCAAAACAGCCCTGAGCAAAGCGACGTTGGAGAGCCTGCCGCCCGGCTTACGTCAAGAATTGCAAGAGGCCTTACTCAGCCTGAGTCCGGCGACGATTGAAGAGGTCATTGCAAGGATCGCTGCATATAACCCGCAAACAGGTGAGATTCTTCATCGTCTGGCTCGGGATTTTCGTTATGACAAACTAACCGAGATGCTAAACATAACCCAGCGCCAGCATGGTTCGCCCAATGACTGACACCGCCGAATCAAAGCAGAACAAGGCCGCCCCCAGCAAAATCCTGGTGGTTGATGATGTCCCGGAAAACCTGCGCCTGCTGCTCGGTTTGCTCAAGGAGGAGGGTTTTGAGGTTGCAACAGCAATCAACGGAGCGATGGCCTTAAAGGCAATTCCAAGGATCCGGCCAGATTTGATCCTGCTCGACATCATGATGGCCGAAATGGACGGATATGAAGTCTGCAGGCAGCTGAAGGACGATAAGCGGACGGCCGCGATCCCGGTCATCTTTATCAGTGCCCTGGACCAGAGCATAGACAAACTCAAGGCCTTTTCCGTCGGCGGGGTGGACTATATCAGCAAGCCGTTTTGTTCCGAGGAGGTCCTGGCGCGCGTCCAGACCCACCTCGACCTGCGTCG
>JAAXQE010000210.1 GCA_012974425.1 Geopsychrobacter sp. | reverse complement strand
GACAGTTCTGCCGCAGTGGTGATCGGTTGCCCGCAGCTCTGGCCTTCGCAGAGGTAGGCCGCTGCCTGCCCATCGATCATCTGCATCTTTTGCGCAATGGGAGCGAGTCTTGTGATCATTTCAGGCTGGTCGGCGTCGACGAAGAGCAGAGAGAGCAGCGGTTGGTAGCTGGCCTGGGCCGCCTCGATCAGTTCATTGCTGTCTGGTGTGTGGCGCTGCCCGACGATCACCAGTTCGCGCGCCTTAGCGCTCAGCAGTTCTGCGGCGGCCAGCAGATAAGGATAGCCCTGGGGGTAGCGGTTGATCTCGTATGCAGCGCCATCCAGCAGCGGCTCGGCGCGCTTATTCCATTGTGGGTCGCCGGTCAATTGGGCCAATCGCGCTGCCACTTCGAGGGCGATAGAGGGTGTTGCGGGGATTGCGCCGTCATAGCGTTCACTGGTGCGTTGCGGCAGGTCGCGCAGATCGGCGCTGGTGTAGACTGTGCCGTCAGCCGCAAATTCAGCAAAGAGAATTTCGGCGAGATCGCGCGCTTGTTCCAGCCTGAGGGGATCGAGCGCGGCCTGATAGAGATCGAGCAGGCCGCGCGCAAGATATGCATAGTCCTCAGCGAAGGCGTCGATGGCCGCCTCTCCGTTGCGCCAGCGGCGCAGCAGCCGACCTTCGTTGGTGCGCATCTTCGCCAGGATGAAATCGGCAGTCTCCGCGGCTGCGCGGAGCAATTCGTCATCGTTTAAAATTCTGCCACCCCGGCTGAGGGCAGAGATGACCATGCCGTTCCAGGCCGCTATCACCTTGTCATCGCGAAACGGCTGGGGACGGCGCTTACGCACTGTTAGCAACTCCTGGCGTGACATTTCGATCTCTTGCGTCAGCGCCTCGCGAGTCAGTCCAAAGCTCTCCGCCCAGGCGCTCAGGCTTTTTGTCCGATGCGGGATATTCAGCTGCGTCTCTTCACCCGGAATTTCGGCAGTGAAATTACCGCCAGGTTTAATGTTGAAGCAGCAGGCGAAGCGTTCACCCCGTTGCGGGCCGAGAATATTCAGTATTTCAGCTTTCTCCCACAGGTAGGTGCTGCCCTCGACCCCCTGAGTATCGGCATCTTCGGCGGAATGGAACCCCCCTTGCGGGTTGCGCATCTGTTGCAGCAGGTAACTGATGATTTCGCGCGCAGTCAGAGCGTAAGCAGGGTTGGCGGTGAGTTGAAAGGCGCTGAGGTAGGTTTCGGTCAGGCCCGCTTGATCGTAGAGCATCTTTTCAAAGTGCGGCACCAGCCACTGGCGGTCTGTCGCATAACGATGAAAGCCGAAGCCGATCTGATCGTAAATGCCGCCGTTGCGGATGGCGTTCAGGGTCGCTTCGACCATCTGCAGCAACTCTGGATCGCCATCCAGCTGGTGGCGCTGGAGCAGAAAGGCTAACTGGTGAGGGCGCGGAAACTTGGGGGCGGCCCCGAAGCCGCCGTGCTCGGCATCGAAATCGCGCTTCATCTGTTCGACGGCTCGGCCAATAAGTTCAGGCGCGAAGATCCGACTTTCGTTAGTCGGCGCGAGACTGGCAAGAAACTGTTGGGAATCCTGACTGAGTTTTTCAGGGTGATCGTGCCAGGCGGTCGCGATCTGCGGTAACAGCTCAAGCATGCCGGGACGATTGAAGCGGCGCTCCTTCGGCAGGTAGGTCGCGGCGAAGAGCGGCAGTTTGTCGGGGGTCATGAGGATCGTCAGCGGCCAGCCGCCCTGGCCGGTCAGCCGGGTTGCGACCTGCATATAGAACTGGTCGATGTCGGGGCGCTCCTCTCGATCGACCTTGATCGAGATAAAATCCCGGTTGAGCAGCTGTGCGACTTCGGAATCAGCAAAACTCTCATGCTCCATGACATGGCACCAGTGGCAGGTCGAATAGCCGATCGACAGAAAGATCAGGCGCTGATGCTTGCTCGCCAGGGCAAAGGCTTCGTCCGACCAGGGGAACCAGTCGACCGGGTTGGCGGCATGTTGCAGCAGGTAGGGACTTTGCTCGTTCTGCAGCCGGTTGCTGCCGCTCGTATCTGCAGGGGCGAGGCCGGGCTGATTTCTGGCAGTCATAGACACTCCCGTAAAGAAGGGGTCACATCTAATTATAACCTGTTCTGTCGCCTAGTGTCCCGTGCGGTTAATCGTGACGTATAATTCTGAGTCATTTTGTTTCCTGCCAAGGCGCCCCGATGCTGGCCTAGCCTGCGTTAAGCCAAAGAGGGGCAACGCAGACAGGGGGCAAAAGGGCCAGAATTAAAGGATAGGATTAGCCGCACGGGA
>JAAXQE010000213.1 GCA_012974425.1 Geopsychrobacter sp. | reverse complement strand
AAAAGGACAGCGAGGCGCTGAGCAAGCTATCTAGTCGAGTCAGATTCTCGATCCGACACCCTGCTAGACTCTTTTGTGTTTCATTTCACCAAAAAAAACTGTCTCTTCCGGAAATGGCATTTCTAATTATTTTTTGGCGCCTGCCTTCTTGGTAATATCGTGACAGGTATCACAGCCTGTCGGACCGCCATCCTTGATGTGACAGTTGCGACACTGGCGATGAAAGGCATGCTTCAGGCGCGGCACTTCCCGATCGACCCCGTGGCAGTCGCGGCAAGCGCCGGTGTCAAGTCCCGTGTGATGACAATCGTTGCAGGCATTCACTGCAGCCTGGTGTTCCTCATGATGAAAAATAATTTCGCCCTGTTTATTCTGCATCGTGACGACTGTCGGTTGCTCAGCAGCAAAGGCAATTGCTGCCCCGATCATCATCCCGACAAACAGGATCGAACCGATTCTCATTTTCATCAACAGGCCCTCCGGGGCAAATAAAACTAAATGCAAATCACTGCATATCCTGTTCCACATTAGACTCTATTTGAGTTTCCAGCTTGTCCCCTTGGCCGTATCCAGCAGCAGAATACCGCGGGCGTCGAGTTCGTCGCGGATCTCGTCACCCCGCGCATAGTCTTTGGCTTGTCGTGCTTGCAGGCGAGCCTCAATCGCCACCGCTATTTCACTGACTTCAACCCCAAGATCAGCCAAACCAGCGACTCTTTGCTGATCCAACCAGGTCAAAGGGTCGGATTGCAGAATGCCGAGCACCTCGCCAAAGGTGCGAATCCGTGGCAAAAGATCCGCGACGGTAGCGACCAGTTCAGCTTTTTTGCGAAATTTCTTGGTCGCTATCAGACGATTAACCGTGCGCACCGCTTCGAACAGGTGAGCTATGGCCAAGGCACTGTTGAAGTCATCATCCATGGCGGCCCGGTAGTTCTCATCCAGCTTCTGGCCATCTTCCGCAGCGATGCCGATCTCGGCACCCTCAATCGCCTCATCGCCTGCCAACAAGGCTTCGTAAAAGCGGCTGAGGCCCGCTTCGGCATCCACCAGGTTCTGATCGGAAAAATCGATCGGCGAACGATAATGAGCACTCAAGATGAAGAAGCGCAGCACCTCTGGATTGTAGCGTTTCAGGATATCGCGGATAGTGAAGAAGTTGCCGAGCGACTTGCTCATCTTCTCCTGATTGATATTGACGAAGCCGTTGTGCAGCCAGTAGTTGACAAAGGGCTTGCCGCTAGCGCCTTCCGACTGGGCGATCTCATTTTCATGATGCGGAAAGATCAGATCGCGTCCACCGCCATGAATATCGAAGGTATCCCCGAGCAGCGAGGAGCTCATCGCCGAACATTCGATGTGCCAGCCCGGCCGTCCCGGACCCCAGGGTGATTCCCAGCTCGGCTCGTCCGGTTTAGCGCCTTTCCAGAGCGCGAAATCCATCGGATCCTCCTTCAGCTCTCCGGGAGTGATCCGTGCGCCGGCCTGCATCTCATCCATGTTGCGCTTCGACAGCTTGAGATAGCCGTCAAATTTGCCGACACGGTAATAGACATCTCCACCGGCGGCGTAGGCGAGGCCTTTGTCGATCAGTTTCTGGCAGATCGCGATGATCTGCGGGATATATTCGGTCGCCTTCGGCTGGTGGGTCGGGATGGCCAGACCGAGGGCCGCCATATCCTCATCGAAGGCGCGGATAAACTCTTCGGAGAGTTCCTTGCTGCTGATCCCGCGTTCGTTGGCGCGCTTGATGATCTTGTCATCGACATCGGTGTAATTGCGCACATAGGTCACGTCGAACCCGGCAAACTGCAGATAGCGATAGATGATATCAAACACGATATTGGCGCGCGCATGGCCGATATGACAGTAATCGTAGACCGTCACTCCGCAGACGTACATCTTGACCTTGCCCGGTTCAAGCGGCTGAAAATCTTCTTTTTGGCCCTTAAGGGTATTGTAAACGCGTAAACTCATACGATCTCCATTACTGCATTTTTGCCCAGGCGTCACGCAGGGTCACGACACGGTTAAAGACCGGCTTGCCCTGCTGCGAATCCTTGATATCGACACTGAAATAACCGACCCGCTCGAACTGGAAGGTCTCCCCGCCTTTGGCCGTGAGCAGACTCGGTTCGGCCAGCGCCTCGCTGAGCTGCAGCGATTCAGGATTGAGGGCCGCCAGGTAGTTTTCCGCCTTATCGGGATTCTCCTGATCGAACAGACGGTCATAAACCCGCACCGGCACCGTTACCGCATGCCTTGCCGAAACCCAGTGGATGATCCCCTTGACCTTACGGCCGACCGGGTTCTTGCCGAGGGTGTCGAGATCGGCGGTACACTTCAGCTCAACCACCTCTCCGCCGGCATCCTTGATGATTTCATCGCACTTGATGATATAGCCGTTGCGCAAGCGGACTTCACGACCCGGGCCAAGACGGAAGAACTTCTTGGGTGGCTCTTCCATGAAATCATCCCGCTCAACCCAGAGTTCATTACAGAACGGCAACAGACGGCTCCCCTGCTCCGGCTGTTGCGGGTGGTTCGGCGCATCCAGCTCTTCGACCTGATCAGGCGGATAGTTGGTGATCGTCAGCTTGAGCGGGTTAAGCACCGCCTGACGGCGGAAGGCACTTTCATTGAGCTGCTCACGCACGCAATCCTCGAGCACCGACAGATCGATCCAGCTGGCGTTACGCCCAACACCGATCCGTTCGCAAAACAGACGGATGGCAGCGGCCGGATAGCCGCGACGCCGCATCCCGGCAACGGTCGGCATGCGGGGATCGTCCCAGCCTTCGACATGCTTTTCGTTGACAAGTTGCAGCAGCTTGCGCTTACTCATCACCGTGTAGCTGAGATTGAGGCGGGCAAACTCGATCTGCTGCGGGCTGAAAATTTCCAGTTCCCTGAGGAACCATTCGTAGAGTGGCCGGTGGTCCTCAAATTCCAGGGTACAGATCGAATGGGTCACCCCCTCGATGGAGTCTTCCTGGCCATGGGCAAAATCGTACATCGGGTAGATGCACCACTTATCGCCGGTGCGGTGATGGTTGGCGTGGAGAATCCGGTACATCGCCGGATCACGCAGATTCATATTCGGCGCAGCCATGTCAATTTTCGCGCGCAAGATGTGTGTCCCGTCAGGGAACTCGCCATTCTTCATTTTTTCGAACAGTTCCAGGTTTTCGGTGGCGCTCCGCTCACGATAGGGGCTGTCGGTGCCCGCCTGGGTCAAGGTGCCGCGCTTGATGCGCATCTCTTCGGCATTCTGGCTGTCGACGTAGGCCTTGCCCTTGCTGATCAGTTTGAGCGCCCACTGATACAACTGCGCGAAATAATCGGAAGCGAACAGCGGTTCTTTCCCCCAATCGAAACCGAGCCAGGCCACATCCTGCTTGATCGCCTCGACATACTCATCCTCTTCCTTGGTCGGATTGGTATCGTCAAAACGCAGGTTGCAGCGCCCCTCATATTCTGCCGCCAGCCCGAAATTCAGGCAGATGCTTTTGGCGTGACCTATATGCAGGTAGCCGTTCGGCTCAGGCGGAAAACGGGTAATCACCTGAGCGCGCTTACCGCTTGCAAGGTCATCGTTGATAATTGTCCGGATAAAATTACTGGTTGGTTCCTGGTTCATGCCGCTTGATCTTCCTTTACTGGCCCTGCGAGATGATCGGGGGCAACTCTACTTAAAAACAAATTTCTCAAGAGCCGCAGTATCCCCATGACAGGCGGGCTGGGCAAGAAAAAACTACTCTTTAGTCAACAACACCACAGAGTGCGCCGATATCCCTTCGCCACGTCCTTCGAAGCCGAGGGTTTCGGTGGTGGTTGCCTTAACATTGACCTGCCCAATCTCGACCTGGCAATCGTCCGCAATATACTGGCACATCTGGCCAATATGCGGTGCCAGTTTCGGTCTTTGACAGAGGATTGTCGCATCCAGGTTGCCGATAGCATAGCCGTTTTGCTGCATCAGGCTGATCACATGGCGGAGTAATTTACGACTGTCGATCCCCTTGAACTCAGGCTCGCTATCGGGGAAATGCTTACCGATATCTCCGGCAGCCAGGGCACCGAGAATGGCATCACAGATCGCATGCAGCAAGACATCGGCATCGGAATGGCCCAGCAGGCCAAGGTCATGCGGGATCGTTACCCCACCCAGAATCAGTTTCCGCCCCGCAACCAGTTTGTGAACATCAAAACCGTGCCCGATTCGCATCAATCTTCTCCCCTGGCCCTAAGCAACGCCTCTGCGATCAACAGATCTTCAGGCGTGGTAATTTTAATATTGCGATAATCCCCTTCGACCATCACCACCTCTTCCCCGAGCCGCTCAACCAATGAGGCGTCATCAGTGCCGCAAAAACCGTCCTGTGCAGCCTGCTCATAAGCCCGCAAGAGCAGTTCGAAGCGGAAAGCCTGGGGTGTCTGCACCTGCCAGAGCCGACTCCGGTCCGGGGTTGCAACAATCTGGGCGTTTTCAACCTCTTTGATGGTGTCCTTGGCTGGCACACCGACAACAGCCCCCCCCTTGCGGGCGGCAAGCTCGATCAGGGTCGCTATCGGCTCAGGGTTGAACAAAGGCCGCACGCCATCATGCACCATAACCACAGAATCGGGTGCAACCCCGCTCGCCTGTAACTGCTGCAGACCATTACGCACCGAGTCCTGACGCTCTTTACCGCCAGGCACAATTGCTCCCAGCTTGGTCAGACCGATGCCAGGCAGAATCTGCTCTCTGAAATAATCGATCTCATCGCTTGGAATAATCGGAAAGATACTGTGGATTGCCGGATGGCGCTGAAAGAGTTCGAGGGTCCGCGCAAGAATAGAACGACCGCCAAGTTGCAGGTACTGTTTATTGAGCGCCGTGCCCATGCGGCGTCCCATACCTGCCGCCGGAACCAGAACTGTTGTATTCATCATTTGCCCGCAAAAAAGGGAACGATCTCTCGTTCCCACTTCTGCCGCTTCAATAAAGAAAGACCAGGCACGGCGGCCCGGTCTTCATTCTTTCAACAAGAAGCGACCTTAGTTAAAAATCTTTTCCAGCTGATCGATAACCGATTCTTCCTTGGAACCCTGAGAGAGGGCCACCTCGGTTACCAACAGACGACGAGCCTGCTCCAGAACCTTCTTTTCACCGTAGGATAAATCCTTGTTATCGCTGATCAGGTAAAGCTCGCGCAACACTTCGGCAACCTCGCGGAGGTCTCCCGACTTGAGCTTATCTTGATATTCGCGCTGACGACGACTCCAGGACGCTATTTTTCCACCCGTGCCTGGAACACCGAGCACTTCGAAAATCGATGGGATATTTTTCTGCTCTATCAGTCCCCGCATACCAACATTTGCAATATTATTGGTTGGAACCATGATCGTCATATCGCTCCCAACGATGCGTAACACATAAAAACTCTGGCTATGGCCAGAGAATTCGCGGGTTTCAATATCTTCAATCACCCCAACCCCTTGGGTTGGGTAAACTGCCATATCCCCTTTTTTAAACAATATCTTTCTCCTTTTCAGAAGATTTTAACATATCATAAAAAACCAACATGGTCAAGGTTCACATCACGGTGCATAGGGATAAAACGCTTTTTATATGGGTGGTTATCTCGTTTCATGCTAGGCTCCTGACTCCCCTTTTAAAAGATCCCGACCCTGGAGCAAAGCCATAATGATCAGATACCTCCTGCTTTTCTTCCTGCTATGCTTCCCTGTCGCCGTGGGGGCAACAGAGCTCCCCGCCCAACTTCAATTCGCCGACAGCCTTGCGGCCGACAACGACCATTACCGCGCCATAACAGAATATAAACGCTTCCTGTTTCTCGAGCCGAACTCCCCGCTGGTGCCGCGCACCCGCCTTTCGATCGCAACCAGCCTGATTGCCGGCAAGCGCTGGCAGCAAGCCGATGCCAGCCTTGAAAGCCTGCTGAGCCTTCACCCACGCAGCCCGGAAGCAACCAAGGGGCGCCGCATCTTTGCCAACAGTGCATATGCGCGGGGCGAGTTCAGCCTGGCCCGTGACCGCTATCGCGATCTGGCAAAAGCGCAACCAGGCACGCAAACCCTTGACTACGTAAATTTTCGGATCGGCTGGACCTTTCTCGAGCAGGACAATCCACAGCAAGCGCGCACCAGCTTCAGCCTGCTTCCGCAACCCGACAAAGACCAACTCCTAGCAGAGCTGGAGACCTACCAGAACCTTGCGCTAAAATCTCCATCCCTCGCAGGAGCACTCTCGGCTGTGCTCCCCGGCGCCGGACAGGTCTACACCGGACGCATGCGTCAGGCCACCCTCTCTTTTCTACTCAATACGGCCTTCATTCTCGGCGCCATCGAGGCGTTCAACGACGAAAAATACGCTGCTGGTGGCATCCTGCTCTTTTTCGAGATCGGCTGGTACGGTGGCAACATCTACAACGCCGTCAATAACGCGCACAAGTTCAACGACCGCGCCAAACACAAGCACAAAACGCAGATGCGCTCAGGGCTTAACCTGCAATTGGGCATGCTCAGAAACACACCCCTAATCGCACTGAACTATCGCTTCTAGCGGACTCGCCTAACTCAGAATAGCTATCGTGGCCACAATCGGGAGATACATATGCGGATCGGAATAATTGGCGCGGGAGCCCTTGGACTCTACTACGGCGCCATGCTGCAGCGAGCCGGGAATGAGGTTCATTTTCTCTTGCGGCGCGACTTCGATGCGATCAACTCTGAAGGGCTCAGGGTCTTTTCGATCAACGGCGACTTCAGCCTGCCCCAGGTCAGGTGCTACCGGGACGCATCCGAGATCGGCGAGGTCGATCTGGTTCTGGTCGGCCTGAAAACCTTTGCCAACCAATCCCTGATTGAACTTGTTCGTCCCTTAGTCGGAGAAAAGACGGCCATCCTGACCCTGCAGAACGGACTGGGCAACGAAGACCTTCTGGCCAGCGCCTTTGGAGCCGAGCGGGTACTCGGCGGGGTTGCCTTTCTGTGCAGCAATCGTGGCGACCCAGGAGAGGTCCATCATCTGGGCGAGGGGCGCATCCGCCTGGGGGAAGCATGCGGGGGGATGAGTCAACGCTGCCAGAACATCGCTCAACTCTTCTGCGCCGCCGGAGTGCCCTGTGAGGCGAGCGATGACTTAACCCACATCCGCTGGGAGAAACTGGTGTGGAATATCCCCTTCAACGGTCTCTGCGCCCTGACCGGCAAAACCGTGACCGAACTGCTGCAACATCCGCCTACCCGTCAACTGATAAGCAGCATGATGCGTGAGGTGATAACGGCAGCCAACCGGCAGAAGATATCACCGCAGATCGGCGCGGAACCATTCATCGAGCAGATGCTCGAAATGAGCGCTGCCATGACAGGCTATAAGCCGAGCATGATGATCGACCGGATCGAGGGGCGGCCCCTGGAACTGGAAGCGATCTACGCCATCCCTCTGGAGCGCGCGACTGAGACAGGCT
>JAAXQE010000256.1 GCA_012974425.1 Geopsychrobacter sp. | reverse complement strand
TCTTACCCCACAGCTCTCTACCTCCTGAGCTGTGGGGTTCTTTTTTGTTACCATCCATAAGACACAGAAACGGCCAGCTCGAAATATCGGGTTGGCCGTTCTTATTTATCAGCATATTTGGAATTGTTCGGCATAGCGTATTTACTACCGCTCGAAACGATTTGGAACAACTTCTAGAACACTGTCAGCTAACCAGAGAGTTGGTGCCTACAGTGAGTTTCAACGCGATATATGTAAGAATCTGGGGTCTCCACAGCATGTCAAAACTTACTAGTTTTGAAAACGGCCTGATCCCACCAATAAATTCATTCCAAAAGTGATTTTTGAAATGCCGAAGCGGTATGATTTAACCTTAGAAAAAACAGGATCACTTTTGGGAGCAACATGCAAGAAAGTATCGGCCCGTATAAACAGGCTGAAGCTTAAACTGTCTTGGAACGGATGATCAATTAAGCACTGCCCGAAACATTCCTGTCTCCATACATAAATTTGACATCCCCGGCATATCTTCGTATGGTCGTAGGGTATTAGGTGGCACCTTACCAGGGTGTTCCGACCTTGTCCCGCATGGAAATCGCTAAGAACTTCACCCCGTGTGATGTTTCGCAGATCTCCTTTCCAATCAGAGTTGCGCTTAATTACTGTGGTTCCCACAGATCGAGTCGCGGGTCGCTCTGCCTTTTTTAAAACAAAATACTGCTTATTCTTGGGACGCTGCTGATAGCAGACAATCTCCTTTTTCTTCCGTTCGCTTTCGGCTGTGGCCCTTGGTCTATTTTTCGGCTCGGCTATCTCGGGCCCTGGGAAAACACCATGACGATCCTGGCTATGCTCATCTGCTCGGTGGTTTTTTGCGCTGTCGCTGCCCCATCGCTTTGAGATGCATTGATCGGTTCAGACGATCTTGGCAACCCCGTGGTCCAGGGGCTAAATACTCTGGAAATAGGTCTAGGAGGTTGTCCGAGAATTGGGGCCGTAGCGAGAAAACGACTGATTGAGTACAGGTTTTCGTAAGTTTGAGAGCTAATAGCCCCGCTATTTGTCGAAAACGTCTCCTAGCGACCATCGGTGGGCTACCGATCGTCCTGCTGGCGATGGTGCTCGATCGAATCACCCAGGGAATTGCTCAAAGGTAATCTTTAATTTCATTAACCCATATCTAATCAAGAGGAGAAAAGTATGAAAAGTATTTTGCTTACCCTGCTACTACTGACCTTATGTCTGCCAGCCTTTGCCGACCAACAGAATCCCGGCAAAGGGGTCAAGGTTCAGCCTGCTCGCGCTACCTGGAACACCGGTTACTTTCAGGAAGCCGTGGTCCGCGCGGGGTTGAAGGAACTCGGCTACATGGTGAGCAAACCGAAGGAGTTGCAGAATCCGCTTTTCTACCAGGCGGTCGCTTTTGGTGATGTCGATTACTGGGCCAATGGCTGGTTTCCGACGCACAATGAACATCTGCCGAAGAGTTCTGCCGAAAAGGTGGAAAAGGTCGGTTATGTTGTCAAGGCCGGTGGACTACAGGGCTACCTGGTTTCAAAACGTGAGGTAGAAAAATTCAACATCCAATCCCTCGACGACTTTAAGCGCCCGGAAGTGAAAAAGGCCTTTGATCGTAACAACGATGGCAAGGCCGACCTGGTTGCCTGCCCGCCCGGTTGGAGCTGCGAAAAGATTACTAAATTTCATCTCGATGAATACGGCCTGAATGACCACATCAATACGATCAATGCCGGCTACACTGCCAGCATGGCAGATACTCTGGCACGTTACAAAACCGGCGAGCCGATCTTCTTCTACACTTGGGCCCCGAACTGGACCATTTTCAAGCTCAAGCCAGGCAAAGATGTCATGTGGGTTAACGTACCAAAAATCGTTGCTCGGCCGAGTGATATGGGGGCGATCGACCGGATGACGGTGTCAGGTGTTAAAGGCGCAGTCAGCGACCCGGTCAAGCTTGGCTTTGTGGTCGCCGACATCCAGGTTGTCGGCAATTCGAAATTCCTCACTGCAAATCCGGCGGCGAAAAAGTTCTTCGAGGTATTCACCCTGCCTTTGGCTGATATCAACGAGCAGAATACCAAGATGGATAACGGTGAAAAATCACAGAAGAATATCGAACGCCACGCCAAGGAATGGATCAAAAAGAATCAGACAACTTGGGATGGTTGGTTAGCCGCGGCGCGTAAGGCTGCTATGTAACAATCAGTAAAGAGTGAACAACAAAGGCCGGAGGGAAATTCCTCCGGCCTTTTATTTGCCTGCATCACCAGCCATAACTTAGCAGTTGTGGCTGGCGGCAA
>JAAXQE010000009.1 GCA_012974425.1 Geopsychrobacter sp. | reverse complement strand
GATTGAAAATCCTCGTGTCGGCGGTTCGATTCCGTCTCTGGGCACCAACAATATTAAAGGGTTGCAGCTTTTGCTGTAACCCTTTTTTATGTTTAGGTACCACATAGGTACCACCATCTCAATTTTTCGACTTGATTTACGTCATGATCTCCCGCCTTACTCTGCCCCTTGCTGTTCGTCAGTTAACCCTTGTCTGCCGTGCCGATGTCGAAATATAAGCATTACCCCTGCTAGATCCGCTCATCGTCCCGCTAGGGTGCCCCGTAGCCGCCCTCCCCTGAGATAAGATTCATTGCAGGGTCATGGCCATCCGGTGTGTTGCCAGATTGGCAGAGGCCGTGCACGGGAGGCTGGAATGATTGAACGAACTCTTGCGTTAGGGGTGCTGGGCCCCAGAAGGGCCATCAAGACTTACTGCCAGAGCTTAGAGGGATGGAGCGCCTGACGAGTGACAGATCCACAGGGCAGTGAAGGAATATCCAACACCAACGATAGCTGATTTCAGCTGACCCGTTTTTTGTTGCCTAATGTAAAAATTGATGTAACTACTTCATCACCGTCTATCACCATCTGCCCCCATAACCGCTGCCCTGTCGGCTACCGGTCGAACGCTATGCTCGGCAAGCCAGGCTTCACACCGACTGAGCGCATGACAGGTCAATACCTAATCGGATAAAAGATATGAGCAAGTACAAACTGACATTCACCGTGACCATTGAGGACTTGGACGATCCAGCCGCCAGACAACAAGCCAAAGGCATAGCAAAAGCTATCAGCAATGTCGTAGAGGGCGCTGAGGCGAAGCTGCAGCGGGTTTATACGGATAAGCCGCCACGCGGTATTCCGATAGGCTGAGACTATCTGTTCTGCCATCTAGGGCTGAACGTTGCGCTTAGCAAGCACTGGAAGCCTTCCGCACACTGATCGGCCATGCGTGGTTGCGCGCGTTGCGTAGACGGAGCCAGAAAGGCAAATGCCTGAGCTGGGCACGCATGCAAAGGCAGATACTGAGGTGGATTCCCACGGCGCGGGTGCTTCACCCTTACCCGGAACGACGCTTTTGCGTCTGACTCGAGGCAGGAGCCCAGTGCGGTAGTTCCGCACGCTGGGATCTGTGCGGGGGGTGCCGGGAGACCGGCATTCCTACCGCGACACTTTTTAGACTGCAAAAAGTAGTCAGTCCCTAGCGAAGAGTTTGAACATAAAAAAGGGCGGCCAAATCGGCCGCCCTTTTTTATCTTATTTTACTTGCCCCACTTCTGCTTGATCTTGCCTACCGCTTCGACCACCTTCTCCTTGTCGCCGAAGGCTGAGAGACGGAAGTAGCCTTCGCCGCTCGGGCCGAAACCGGAGCCGGGGGTGCCGACCACGTGGCATTCATTGAGTAGTTTGTCGAAGAAGTCCCAGCTGGTCATGCCTTCGGGGGTTCTCAGCCAGATGTAGGGGGCGTTGACGCCGCCGAAGCACTGGATACCCGCTTCGGTCAGACCTTCGCGGATGATGCGTGCGTTCTCCATGTAGTAATCGATGACCTCCTTGACCTGAGCCCAGCCTTCATCACTATAGACTGCAGCAGCGGCTTTTTGCACCGGGTAGGAGACGCCGTTGAACTTGGTGCATTGGCGACGGTTCCAGAGTTTGTTGAAACTGTATTTCTCACCGGTAGCGGTGGTGCCCATCAGCTCATGAGGAACCACGGTCAGGCCGCAACGCACGCCGGTAAAGCCGGCGGTCTTGGAGAAGCTGCGGAATTCGATGGCGCACTGCTTGGCGCCTTCGATTTCATAGATCGAGCGCGGGATATCGGCTTCGGTGATGAAGGCCTCATAGGCGGCGTCGAACAGGATGACTGCGTCGTTTTCGAGGGCGTAGTCGACCCAGGCCTTGAGCTGCTCTCTGCTGGTCACGGTGCCGGTCGGGTTGTTGGGCGAGCAGAGGTAGATGACATCGACCTTCTCGCTCGGGAAAGCGGGCGCGAAGTCATTCTCTTCGGTGCAGGGCATGTAGACCAGGCCCTCGTAGTAGCCCTGCTCATTTGCCGCGCCGCTGCGGCCGACCATGACGTTGGTGTCGTTGTAGACCGGGTAGACCGGGTCGCCGATCGCCACCTTGTTGCTGAGATCGAAGATGTCGAGGATATTCGAGCTGTCGCATTTCGAACCGTCGGAGATGAAGACCTCGCTGGTCTTCAGCTCAACACCGAGCGGCTTGTAGGCCTTGTCGATGATCACCTGAGACAGCCAGCTATAGCCCTGCTCGGGTCCGTAGCCATGAAAGCTCTCTCCCTTGGCCATATCGTCGACGCCGGCGTGGAACGCAGCCAGTACCGCCGGAACCAGTGGGCGGGTGACATCGCCGATTCCGAGACGGATGACCTTGGCATCCGGGTTGGCGGTGGTGAATTCAGTGACGCGGCGGCTGATCTCGGGGAAGAGGTAGCCGGCCTGCAGCTTTAGATAGTTGTCGTTAATCCGTGCCATGTTGGTAATCTCCTGATGCTGGTTTTCAGCGAATGTGCGAAAGGCGACCTGAGTCTGGCCGCCCTGCTTTAGTTGTTTAAATGTTGCTGTTTGCCGGCTATTTGGTTTTTTCCTGCATCCAGCCACCGGCTTTCTCGACATCTTTGCCGAGACCGCGGAAGGTTTCGCAACCGGAGATGAAGAGGACAGAGGCGACCAGGAGCAGGGCTAGAATTCTTTGCATGGCGATACTCCTGTATAGCGCTTTTGCAACGCTGATTATTTTAAATCAAGAACATCCTGCATGTCGTAGATAGCGGGTGCTTTGCCCTTGAGCCAGCCAGCCGCACGGATAGCGCCACGCGCAAACATGTCACGGTTCATGGCGCGGTGGGTCAATTCAATCCGCTCCCCCATGCCGATGAAATAGACCGTATGCTCGCCGACGATATCCCCGCCGCGCACCGTCTGCATGCCGATCTCTTCGCTGGTGCGGGGTTCGCCCATCCCCTCGCGGTGATAGTTGGCGACCTGATTGTAATCGCGTCCCAGGGCATCGGCGACGACCTCGCCCATGCGTACCGCAGTCCCGCTGGGGGAGTCTTTCTTCTTATTGTGGTGCAGCTCGACAATCTCGACATCGAAGTCTTCGCCCAGGGTCTTGGCCAGATCCTTGAGCAGCTTGAAGCAGACATTGACGCCGACGCTCATGTTTGGCGCAAAAACGATCGGCGCTTTTTCCGCATAGCCTTTCAGCTCATCCCGTTCTGCGGGGGTGAAGCCGGTGGACCCGACGATCATCGCCTTGCCGAGTCGGGCACAGACTGCGGCATTGCGCAGGCTGACCTGAGGAAAGGTAAAGTCGATCAAGAGGTCGGCATCGGCCAGCGCCGCTTCGAGGGATTCACCGATCATGACGCCGAGGTCGCCACATCCGGCGACATAGCCGGCATCCTGACCGATTTTCGGGTGACCGGCCATCTCGACTGCCCCGACAACCTGCAGTTCAGCCGCTTCAGTGGCCAGGGTGATGATCCGGCCGCCCATCCGTCCGGCGGCGCCGGTAACTACTATTCTGGTCATCTTACGCAAGTCCTTTAAATCAGGTCATATCTCTTCAGGAGAGCCTGAAGTTTTTCACGATTGGCGGACTCCAGCGGTGACAAGGGCAGACGCACCAGGTCGCCACACATCCCCATCATGCTCGCCGAGGTCTTGACCGGGACCGGGTTGGCTTCGATGAACATCGCCTGATGAAGATCGAGCAGCTCGAAGTGCAGCTTGCGGGCCGTCGCGTAATCGCCGCCTTGTGCAGCGCTGACCATCTGCTTGACCTGAGCCGGGGCGATATTGGCGGTGACCGAGATCACCCCCTTGGCGCCGCAGGCCATCATCGGGAAGGTCAGGAAGTCGTCTCCCGAAACCACGTCGATCTTGTCGCCCGCTTTGGCGAGGATTTCACTCACCTGGGTCAGGTCGCCTGAGGCTTCCTTGATGGCGACGATATTGGCAAACTCGGCCAGACGAATGGTGGTCGCTGCGCTCATGTTGACGCCGGTCCGGCCAGGCACATTGTACAGCACCTGGGGCAGGGCGACCTCTTCGGCCAGTTTCTTATAGTGCAGGTAGATCCCCTCCTGAGAGGGTTTGTTGTAGTAGGGACAGACCAGCAGCAGGCCATCGGCACCCATCTCCTTGGCTTTTTGGGAGAGATGGATCGCCTCGGCGGTGTTGTTGGCGCCGGTCCCCGCGATAACCGGGATCCGTTTGTTGACCTGCTCGATGCACGACTTTATGACGCGTGGGTGCTCGTCAAAGCTCAGGGTTGCAGATTCACCGGTTGTCCCGCAGGGGACAATGACGTCGGTGCCATTTTTAATCTGAAACTCGATCAGCTGGCGATAGCTCTCTTCATCAAAATTACCCGCGCTATCGAAGGGGGTGATGATTGCTACCATCGATCCTTGGACCATCTCGTTCTCCTTACGCCTTTTGGGTGACGGCCTCTGGTTCCGGCCGCCGTGAATGTCTCTCTTAAAATAAACTGCCAAGCACCCCGAATCAGGGAGAAATAAAGGGTATAGCTAACACAGCCTCAGCCTAAAAGTAAAGGCGTATGCAGGGTCGCCAGGCAGGTCCTAACCGGCTGACGGCCGGACTGAAACCGCGCCGCTGGGCAGACTTTCGAGTCTCTGACCCGCGAAGTCGAATAGGCTGCGAATCCGGTAGTGGTAGGAGATGGAATTTTCCAGCCCGAAATCAGAAAATTCTGGCCTTTCAAGCGGGCGCAGGTTGAGAGGCAGCGGTTGAAATAGCTCTCCCGCCGTGCGCCGGTAGACCTGGTAACCGATCAGCTGTGCCCCGGTTGGGATTGGCGTCGCTTGCCAGCGCAGCTCAACCGACCTGTCATGGGCGCTGATGCTGAGCCCGTCAGGGGCTGCGACCGGCTCACGATAGTCCTGTTTAAGGGTCAGCGGTGGGCCGAAGGCGCCGAGGCGGTTGACCGCCTGCAGGCGGTAACGCGCGGTTTGACCAGGCTGTGCGCCGGAGTCGCTGAGCAGAAAGAGTGCGCCGACGGTCTGGGCCGGCGCCGGCAGGTCAGTGCGCACCTTGGCAATCAGCGGCCAGGGGGCACGGCATTCGGAACAGAACTCGGCCTCGCGGATGAACAGGCGTTCGATATTCACCCGGTCCAGGTCGACTAATGCCGAGCCATCCAGGTTCCGCTCTGGAGCCTGCCACTGCAATTGAAATTCGGCACCGCGTTGCAGCAGGCGGGCAGAACTCACTGCTTCCGGCAGTTTCTCTTCGTACGGGCGGACCGGGCCTTTTTTGCCACAGCCGATCAGCAGAAGCAGGGTGAAACAGATCAGAAAGAGCGAACGCATTTGCATAATCAGTACAGTTTCGTTTGGAGAATTGTTTAGGGGGATTAGTTCTTCAAACGAGCCAGTTCGCGCTCGACCGCTTCGCGTGCCGTCCCGCCGGTCGCCTTGCGGGCATTGACCGAGGCTTCAAGGGTGACAAAGTCGTAGATATCGGCTTCGATCAACGCGGAGAACTCGCGGAATTCGGCGAGGCTGAGTTCTGGAATATCCTTGCCGGTCTCAACGCAGTAACGCACCGTCTTGCCGACGACCTCGTGGGCCTGGCGGAAGGGGAGCCCTTTGCGTACGCAGTAGTCTGCCACATCTGTGGCCGTGGAAAAACCATGGGATGCGGCGTTGCGCATCTGGTCAGCCTTGACCTGCATCTGATCGATCATATCGGCAAAAACTTTGAGTGAACCCTTGATCGTGTCGATGCTGTCGAACAGCGGCTCCTTGTCTTCCTGCATGTCCTTGTTGTAGGCCAGCGGCAGAGATTTCATCAGGGTCAGCATGCTCATCAGGTTGCCGTAGACGCGGCCGGTTTTGCCACGCACCAGCTCAGGCACATCTGGATTCTTCTTCTGCGGCATGATCGAGCTGCCGGTGCAGAAGGCGTCGGAAAGCTCGATGAAGTTGAAACTTGAGCTCGACCAGAGGACCAGCTCTTCCGACAGGCGCGAGAGGTGCATCATCAGGATACTGGCGAAACTGCAGAATTCGATGGCGAAGTCGCGATCTGAGACTGAGTCGAGGCTGTTGCGGGTCACTCCATCAAAGCCGAGCTGCTCTGCCACCCATTCCCGGTCGATCGGGAAGGTGGTGCCGGCCAGGGCACCGGCGCCGAGGGGCATGACGTTGAAGCGGAGACGCAGATCGATCAAGCGGCTGGTGTCGCGGGCGATCATTTCACGATAGGCGAGCATGTGATGGCTGTAGAGCACCGGTTGGGCGGTCTGCAGGTGGGTGAAGCCGGGCATGATCACGTCGAGGTTCTGTTCGGCCTGCTTGATGAGTGCAGTTTCAAGCGCGGTTAAATAGACCAGGATGGCGTCGATCTCATCGCGCAGGTAGAGGCGAATGTCGAGCGCCACCTGATCGTTGCGGCTGCGGCCGGTGTGGAGTTTGCCGCCGACCGCACCGATCCGTTCAATCAGGCGGGATTCGACGTTCATGTGGATATCTTCCAGCTCTACGCTGAATTCAACCTTGCCCGCTTCGATATCCTTGAGGATCTCGTCCAGTCCAGCGATAATCTGCTCCGCATCGGCGACCGCGATGATCGACTGGCGCCCGAGCATTTCGGCGTGGGCTTTCGACCCCTGGATATCGTAGGCATAGAGGCGCTGGTCGAACTCGATCGAGGCGGTGAACTCCTCAACAAATTTATCGGTCGGCTGGGTAAAACGGCCACCCCAAAGCTTGCTCATGGTCTTTCTCCGGGAACGGTCTTTTTGCTCGATCTCTGCGTCAGCCTTCACCGTGACTGTGCTCGACGTACCGCAGTACGCCTGTGCTGTCACGGCTCGTCTTCCTTGACCTCGAACAAAAATCCTCGTTCCTAAAAACTGCAGTTATATTCTGGCGTGGGGCTCGGCAGACCCGAGCCCCGCTTGTCACTGGAAATTTACTTCTTGGCTGCGCGCTGGATCGCGGCGATACGCAGGCGCAGGGCGTTGAGCTTGATGAAGCCCTCGGCATCGGCCTGATTGTAGACCTCATCCGCCTCGAAGGTGGCGAAGTCGACGTTGAACAGGCTGTCGTTGGCGGAATCGCGACCGACCACGCGGCAGTGACCCTTGTAGAGTTTGATCCGCGCCATGCCGTTGACGGTCTGCTGGGAGGCGTCGATCAGGGTCTGCAGCACGACACGCTCGGGAGCGAACCAGAAGCCGTTGTAGACCATCGCCGCGTAGCGCGCGACCAGCGAGTCGCGCAGGTGCATGACTTCGCGATCCATGGTGATCGATTCAACCGCACGGTGGGCTTCCTCAAGGATGGTGCCGCCGGGGGTCTCATAGACGCCGCGGCTCTTCATGCCGACGAAGCGGTTCTCCATCAGGTCGATGCGGCCAATACCGTGCTTGCCGCCCAGTTCGTTGAGCTTGGCGAGCAGCTTGGCCGGCGAGAGACGCTCGCCGTTGACTGCGACTGCATCCCCTTTTTCAAACTCGATCTCGACGTACTCGGGCGCATCAGGGGCTTTTTCCGGAGAGACGCTCAGGACGTACATGTGCTCCGGAGCCTCAGCCATTGGATCTTCGAGCACATCCCCCTCAAAGGAGATGTGCAGCAGGTTACGGTCGCTGCTCCAGGGATTCTTCTTGCTGGTCGGCACCGGGATGCCGTGCTTCTTGGCATACTCCTCGAGCGCGGTCCGGCTGTTCATGTCCCATTCGCGCCAGGGGGCGATAACCTTGACCGAGGGGTCAAAATGATAGTAGGCGATCTCGAAGCGGACCTGGTCATTCCCCTTGCCGGTCGCACCGTGGGAGACGGCATCTGCCCCTTCCTTGGCGGCGATCTCCATCTGCGCCTTGGCGATCAGCGGCCGGGCGATGGAGGTGCCGAGGAAGTAGCGACCCTCGTAGATGGCGTTGGCGCGGAACATCGGAAAGACGAAGTCGCGGGCGAACTCCTCTTTGAGGTCCATGATGTGGCAGCTGCTGGCGCCGGTCGCCTTGGCCTTTGCCGGAATGCCGTCGAGCTCTTCCCCCTGACCGAGGTCGGCCGAGTAGGCCACGACTTCACAACCATATTCTTCGACCAGCCACTTGAGGATGATCGAGGTGTCCAGCCCGCCCGAATAGGCGAGTACCGCTTTTTTGATTTGTCCCTGTTTGCTCATGTTAGATTCTCCTGAAAAAGGACGCTTGCGTCCGTTTTATAGTTTAATAACGTAGGTCTTGGCCATGCGGTCGTGCAGCCCCTGCTTCTGCTCATCGAAGGCGGCCATCAGGTAACCGATACCCAAGATAATGCTTGAAATGAACTTGCCGACCACTTCGCGGTAGAAGGCCTTGCCATAGCCGAGCGGTGCGCCGTCGACAGTAACAACCTGGATGCGGAGCAACATTTTCCCCGGAGTCTGGCCACAGTAACCGGTAAAAAAGATCCAGTAGAAGAGGCTGAGGATCAAAGAGAAAAGCTGTAAGAGGACCGACAGGGAACCACCCATATGAAAGCCACTACTGCCGGTGAATGCCAAAATGAGGCCGAAGACGACCTGCATCAGGAAAATCAGAAAGCCATCGATCATCAAGGCGACCAGGCGCAGCCAGAAGCCCGCCTTGGGTTGGGTTGACAGGGGCGTCCGCTGCTCGAGTGCAGGGGCGGCTGGGCTCTCGTGCTGCGCAGTCTGGTACTTGGCAAAAATAAGCCCGCATGAAGAGCAGGCCGCAGCTTCCGCTTGCTCGAGCTTACAGACCGGACAGGTAACGCGCGGCAGGTTCTCCGCGACAGCTGTAACCACCGGCAAGGCAAAGCTCCCCTTGCATTGCGGACAGTTGACGCGGGTCGCCTCAGGCGGCAGCTTCGCCGCCGGGATCTCTTTACTGAACTGACAGTGCGGGCAGGTCAGCTGCATCGGTTCACCCCCATCAGGGTTGCCATGATCGCCTTCTGGACATGCAGGCGGTTCTCCGCCTCGGCGAAGATAATCGAGTGTTTCCCTTCGATGACGCTGTCGGTGATCTCCTCACCGCGATGGGCGGGCAGGCAGTGCATGACCACGCAGTCGTCGTTTGCCCGGGCCACCAGCTCGTCGTTGATCTGATAACCGACGAAGGCTTTTTCGCGCTCTTGCTGCTCGGCCTCCTGGCCCATGCTCGCCCAGACATCGGTGTTGAGTACGTCGGCGCCACATGCGGCCTCGGCCGGATCCTTGGTGTAGAGGATCTTCGCCCCGGCTTTTTTGGCGCGTGCCATGACCTCGGCGTCCGGCTCGTAGCCCTTGGGAGTCGCAACCCGTAATTCGAAGCCGAATACGCTTGCGGCGTTGATCCAGCTGTTGGCCATGTTGTTGCCATCGCCGATCCAGCAATAGGTCAGGTCGCGATAATTCGACTTGTGTTCAATAACCGTGAACAGGTCGGCCATGATCTGACAGGGGTGGTACAGGTCGGTCAGGCCGTTGATCACTGGAATGGCCGATATGCGGGCCAGTTCTTCAACCGCGGCTTGCGAATAGGTCCGAATCATGATGCCGTCGCAGTAGCCGCTCATGACCCGCGCGGTATCCTTGATCGGTTCGCCGCGTCCCATCTGGGTCGTTCCCGAATGGAGGAAGAGGGCGTGGCCACCGAGTTGAAACATGCCGACCTCAAAGCTGATCCGGGTGCGCGTCGAACTCTTCTCGAAGATCATCGCCAGGGTCTGACCCTCCAGCAAACGGTGCGCGGTTCTGGCTTTGGTCTTGGCCTTCAGATCGCGGCAGAGTTCGAAGATCGCTTCGAGCTCGCTAGCCGTCCAATCTGACAGGCAGAGAAAATCCTTTTTCATACTGACTCCGAAAATATTTGATCAAGAATGTTGAGCGCCTGATCGATCTCGGCGCGCGAGATAATCAATGGCGGGACGAAACGTAAGACTTTGCCGACCGTACAGTTGATCAGCAGGCCGCGCGTCATGGCGGTCTTGACCATTTCGCCACCTTCGATGCTCATCTCAACGCCGATGATCAGGCCGCGGCCGCGCACTGCGGTAATGAAAGCATACTTCTGCTGCAACTTCACGAGTTCAGCCTTGAAGTAAGCGCCCATGGTCCGGCAGTTATCGAGAACCTTCTCATCCAGCAGGGTCTCGAGGGTGGCGATCCCGGCGGCTGTCGCCAGTGGGTTGCCACCGAAGGTTGACCCGTGGCTCCCGGGACCGAGATGTGCGGCCAACTCCTCTGTGGCCAGCATCGCGCCGATCGGCACGCCGCTGGCCAGACCCTTGGCCAGGGTCATGATGTCGGGCGCGATCCCCTCCTGCTCGTAGGCGAAGAGGCTGCCGGTCCGGCCGCAGCCGGTCTGAACTTCATCGAGGATCAGCAGCAGCCCATGCTCGTCGCAAAGCTGACGGACCTGTTTGAAATAGCCCTGCGGCGGGATGTTGATCCCCCCCTCACCCTGAATCGGCTCGAGCATGATCGCGCAGGTCTGGTCGCTGACCGCGGCCCGTAAGGGTTCGATCTGGCCGAAGGGCAGGTGCCTGAAGCCCGGCAAGAGTGGCGCAAAGCCCTGCTTGACCTTGTCCTGCCCGGTGGCGCTGATGCCGCAGTAGGTCCGGCCGTGAAACGAGGCCAGGGCGGTCAAGATTTCAGTACGGCCGCTGCCATGTTTCTCGTTACTCTGCTTGCGCGCCAGTTTAACCGCCGCCTCGTTCGCTTCGGCGCCCGAGTTGCAGAAGAAGACGCGCTCGGCAAAAGAGTGCTCACACAGCAGTTCGGCGAGCTTGATCTGCTGTGGAATATTGTAGAAATTGCTGCAGTGAAGCAGGGTTGCAGCCTGCTCCTGCAGCGCGGCGACCACCCGGGGCGGACAGTGGCCCAGATTGTTGACCGCGACACCCGCCAACAGATCGAGGTATTCCTTGCCGTCGGCATCAAAAAGTTTACAGCCCGCACCGCGCACCGGGACCAGCGGATAGCGGCCATAGGTCTTGGCGATGACCTGATCGTTGCGTTCAATCCATGCTTGCGACTGATTCGATTGACTCATGATGCGGCCTCGTCCTTGCTGAAGTCGGCAATAGCGGTACCGACCCCCTTGTCGGTGAAGATCTCAAGCAGGCAGGCGTGCTCGAGTCGGCCATCGATGATATGGGTCTTCAGCACCCCTTCCTTGACCGCATCGACACAGCAGGTTGCCTTGGGGATCATCCCGCCGGTCAGGGTGCCATCCTTGATCATCTCCGCTACCTTGCCGATATCGATGGTCGAAATCAGTTCTCCGTCTTTACCTTTGATCCCTTCGACATCGGTCAGCAGGATCAGCTTCTCGGCCTTGAGCGCCCCGGCGATCCGGCCGGCGACCAGGTCGGCGTTGATATTGTAGGAGAGGCCGTCGGCACCGCTCCCGACCGGAGCGATCACCGGAATGAAATTGTTGTTCTCCAGCGAGTCGATAATCTGTGGATTGACCTGGTCGACCTCGCCGACCATGCCGATGTCGATAATCTCAGGCGTCAGGGTCTCGGGGTTGACCTTGGTCATCGCCAGTTTGCGCGCAGTAAACAGACCGCCGTCCTTACCGGTCAGGCCGACGGCGCGGCCGCCGTGACGGTTGATATTGGCGACGATCTCTTTGTTGACCTTGCCGCCCAGCACCATTTCAACAACATCCATCGTTGCCGCATCGGTCACGCGCATCCCTTGCTCGAAGCGGGTCTCTATCCCCATCGCCTCAAGGACCTTGCCGATCTGCGGGCCGCCGCCATGCACCACGACCGGATTGAGGCCGATATATTTCATCAGGATGATATCGCGCGCGAAACCTTCCTTGAGACGCTCTTCGACCATGGCGTTGCCGCCGTACTTGATGACGATAGTCTTGCCGTAGAATCGCTTGATCCAGGGCAGCGCCTCGGTCAAGACTTCGGCTTTTTTGATCAGCTCTTGCATGGTCGCTTCGCTCCGGGCATTAGGCTCTTGG
>JAAXQE010000008.1 GCA_012974425.1 Geopsychrobacter sp. | reverse complement strand
GGCTTTTTTGATCAGCTCTTGCATGGTCGCTTCGCTCCGGGCATTAGGCTCTTGGCTCTGGGCGTTGGGTTTGGGCTTGTTCTCAGTGCCCAGCGCCTAACGCCAAGCGCCCGCCCCTAAAGTATAAATCGTGATAGGTCTTCATCTTTAGCGATGTCGGCCAGTTGACTTTTGACTTCCTTCGCGTTGATTTCTATCTTCTGCTTCTTCATCTCCGGCGCATCGAAGCTCAGGGTCTCAAGCAGCTTCTCCATGATCGTATGCAGGCGTCTGGCGCCGATATTCTCGGTCGAGTCGTTGACGATACGTGCCGTGATGGCGATCTCGCGGATCGACTCCTCGTTGAAGGAGAGCTCGATCCCTTCGGTCTTCATCAGCTCGCAGTACTGATGCACCAGCGCATTTTTCGGCTCGGTGAGGATCTGGATAAACTCCTCCTCGCCGAGGCTCTCGAGTTCGACCCGGATCGGAAAGCGCCCCTGCAGCTCGGGGATCAGATCGCTCGGCTTACTGACATGAAAGGCCCCGGCGGCGATAAACAGGATGTGGTCGGTCTTGATCGGGCCGTGCTTGGTGTTGACCGTGCTCCCCTCGACGATCGGCAGGATGTCGCGCTGCACACCCTCGCGTGAAATCTCCGGGCCCTGGCCACCTGCGCGGCTGGCGACCTTGTCGATCTCATCGATAAAGATGATGCCGCTCTGTTCGGTCCGTTCGCGGGCCAGGGTCAGCACCTTCTCCATGTCGACCAGCTTCTCGGCTTCGTTCTCGATCAGCTGCTCGCGCGCGTCACGCACCTGGAGCCGTTTGTTGCTCTTCTTCTTGGGGAAGATGTTGCCGAACATCTCCTGGAAGTTGATCCCCATATCCTCACCGCCCTGCGGGGTCAGGATGTTCATCTGCGGCATCTGCGAGGTTTCGGTCTCCAGCTCGACAAAGCGTTCATCGAGTTCTCCCAGGCGCAGCAGTTTGCGCAGCTTGTCGCGCGTCGCCTGTTGTTGCTCCAGTTTGTCGGGTGAGCGGTCGGCCTCCCCGGGCAGCAACAGATCGAGCAGGCGTTCCTCGGCCTGAGCCTCGGCCTTGATGCGCAGAGATTTTGCCTCTTCCTCGCGCACCATGATGATTGCCAGTTCGAACAGATCGCGGACCATGCTCTCGACATCACGCCCGACATAGCCGACCTCGGTAAACTTGCTCGCCTCGACCTTGATGAAGGGGGCCTGCGCCAACTTGGCCAGGCGCCGGGCGATCTCGGTCTTGCCGACCCCGGTCGGGCCGATCATGATGATATTTTTCGGTGCGATCTCGTCACGCAGTTCGGCTGGGACCTGCTGGCGCCGCCAGCGGTTGCGCAGGGCGATGGCCACGGCGCGCTTGGCATTCTGCTGGCCGACGATGTAGCGGTCGAGTTCCGAAACGATTTCGCGCGGGGTAAAATTGGTCACGACAACTCCTCAACGGCGATATGGTCATTGGTGTAGATGCAGATCTCGGCCGCAATGTGCAACGCTTTATCGATAATCACCGCCGGTGGCAGCTCGGTATCGTTCAGCAGCGCACGCGCCGCCGCCAGGGCAAAGCTGCCGCCGGAACCGATCGCGGCAACCCCATCATCCGGTTCGATGACATCTCCGGCTCCCGAGATCACCAGGGTGTTCTCTGTGTCGGCAACAATCAGCAGCGCCTCCAGCTTGCGCAGAAACTTATCGGTCCGCCAATCCTTGGCCAGACTTACCGCTGCGCGCGGCAGATTGCCACGATGCTCCTGCAGTTTGGCCTCAAACTTCTCGAACAGGGTGAAGGCGTCGGCGGTGCTGCCGGCAAAACCGGCCAGGACTTTATCCTGATAAAGGCGCCGGATCTTGCGCGCGCCATGTTTCATCACCGTGTTACCGAGCGTGACCTGGCCATCGCCACCCAGGGCGACCTTGTTGTCACGTCTGACACAGCAGATTGTGGTTCCCTTGAACATATGGTGAATTCCTCAAATAGAGCAAAAGAGGAGATATAGCATGAAAGAGCGGCCGAATAAAAGGATTTAGCTCTGTTTTGGCGGGGTTTCAGGCCTGGAGCTGAAGGGGCGAAGCAGGGAGTTCGCTAATGGCGGGGTTACGAAATAGTTCGTTTCACTCAAGCGCTCATTTTTCGGGATGATGTCTCCCCTGAGGGATCAGGATGCGGCAGAGGTTTCTGCTCAGGTCTGATGTCAGTTGCGTGGCAGCCTGATAGTCGCGACGGTGCCGAGACTTTGACTGCTTTCGATGCTCAATTCGCCGCCCATCGAGCGCGCAAATTTACGGGCGTAGAAAAGTCCGAGGCCGAAACCGCGGACCTGACCGGTGTTGGCGGGATCGATCTGGTAGAACTTGGAGAAGATTTTTGCAAGCTCTTGCTGGGGAATCCCCGCTCCGCTGTCACTGATGCGGAGCAGCGCATCATCTTCGACCAGGCTCCCTTCGAGCAGGATTGAGCCACCTGCAGGGGTGAATTTGATCGCGTTGTCGAGCAGCGCCTGCAGGATGAAGGAGATTCGTTCTCGATCCAGATTGAGCGGTTCGGGCGGGAAGGGGACCTCGATCTTCATCTCAAGCTTTTGCTGTTTGGCGGCGGCCAGGGGTTCCATGTTACTAACGACCTGCCGGGCGATTTTACCGAGCTCAAGGGGTTGAAGCTGGGCCGGTTTGTCATTGAGGATGAACTGGCTGAAGTAGAGCAGATCCTTAATCAGGTGTTCCATGTGCAGGGATTCGGCCTGGACCATACCGAGCACCTGTCGAAAACCGGGATCATCCAGATCTATGATGCCGTCAGCGATATTCTGGATGAAGAGTGAAATGGCGGTGGCCGGGGTCTTCAACTTGTGTGAGATAAGCCCGAGGAATTCGCTCTTGAGTTTGTCGGCCTGCTGCAGGCTGGAGATCTGCTTGCGCAGGTCCTGCTTCTCCAGGGTTTTGGCGATGGTGGTGCGGAGTTGCAGCAGGTTTAAGGGCTTGCTGATAAATTCATCGGCGCCAGCCTTCAGCGCCTGCAGAATGACTTCCTTTTCGGTGTAACCGGTCATCAGGATAACGATCTGATCGGGGCTCTCCTCCTTGATCTGGCGCAGCAGGTCAAGGCCGTTCAGGCGCGGCATCATGACATCGGTCAGAACAACGTCAACCTTTTGCTGGTGGAACAGCTCGAGCGCTTCCTGACCATCGTTTGCCTGTATAATTTTGAAACCCTTGAGGGCACGGGCGCAGAGATCGCGGATGATCGGTTCATCATCGACAATCAGCAGGGTTTTTTCTGCCTGCTCAAGGGCCATCTCCGGTTGGGTACGCTGTGCCAGTTCCACCAAATACCTCCGCTGTTTGTTTTTAGACCTAGTTAAGCAGGGCCCGAAGTTGCTCCGGTACTGCCGCCAGCAGCTTGTCGATCTGACCGGCCTCCTTGCCACCAGCCTGAGCCATGTCGGGGCGTCCGCCACCCCGGCCGCCAATAATTTCGGCCAGAGGTTTAATCAGCTTGCCTGCCGAAAGTTGACCGGTTAAGTCTTTAGTAACGACAACCAGCAGGGGGACCTTGTCAGCGCAGGCGCCGGTTAGAACCATGACACCCGAGAGCAGTTTGTCTTTAAGTTGGTCGGAGAGTTCGCGTAATTGCTTGCCATCACTCCCATCGACGCGGACCGCCAGCAGCTTGACGCCGTCAATCTCCTGGACCTGAGACATCAGGTCCCCACCCAGATCGGCGTTGGCTTTTGCCTGGAATTGCTCAAGCTCTTTTTCGAGCTGACGTTGATTATCCAGGAGTTTATGCAACCGTTGTTCCAGATTGGCCGGATCTGTCTTGAGTATTTGCCCAAGCTGGCTGAGGGTCTGTTGTTGTTGATGGACCTGCTCAAGGGCGGTGTCGCCGGTGAGCGCTTCAATCCGGCGCACACCCGCAGCAATCCCTCCTTCGCTGAGGATGCGGAACAGGCCAATGTCGCCGGCGGCCCTGGCATGGGTGCCGCCGCACAGCTCCATCGAGAAATCGCCAATTTCAACAACCCGGACCAGATCGCCATATTTTTCGCCGAACAGCGCCATGGCTCCGGCTTCTTTCGCTGCCTCCGCCGCCATTTCCCGGCTGGATACCCTGCTATTGCGGCGGATTTCAGCATTAACCAGTTCTTCGATCTGGAGGAGTTCCTGGCTAGTCAGCGGCGAGAAGTGGGTGAAATCGAAGCGCAGGCGCTCAGGGGTGACCAGGGAACCGGCCTGTTTGATATGCTCACCCAGAACCTGCTGTAGCGCTGCTTGCAACAGGTGGGTCGCGGTATGGTTACGCACGATCTGCAGGCGGCGCGCGGCATCGACCTGGATCTCGACCCTGGCCCCGGTTTTGATGGCACCCGTCACGACTTCGCAGCTATGCACCAGCAGTTCGGGCAGCGGCTTGCGGGTTTCAATAATCCGCAGGCTGGCTTCATCACTGCGCATGCTGCCGGTGTCGCCGATCTGGCCGCCCGATTCGCCATAGCAGGGCGTGCTGGCACAGATGACTTCGACGGTTTCGCCGCAGGCTGCTTCTGTAATCAGTTCCCCAGCGCGGAGCAGGCTCAGGACCTCGCTTTTGTCCTCAAGGCTCTGGTAGCCGCTGAAGCTTGAGCTGATCCCCTGCTCAAGCAGTTTTTTATAGATGGCCGAAACCGCCTCTTCGCCAGAGCCCTTCCAGTGGGCGCGGGCTTTTTTGCGTTGTGCGTCCATGCAGGCTTCAAAGCCGGCTTCATCGAGGATGTAGCCATCCTTCTCGACGATATCCGCAGTCAGGTCGACCGGGAAGCCGTAGGTATCATAGAGCTTGAAGACCGTTTCGCCGGGGATGGTTTTCTGCTGCTGCTCGGCCAGTTTGGCGATCTCGTCCTGCAGGATGCGCAGGCCGTTACCCAGGGTCTGGATGAAGCGCTCTTCTTCGTTCTGGACCACCTTGGCGACAAAATCGCCCCGCTTGGCTTCTTCTGGGAAGGCCTGCGCCATATATTCGAGGACGAAGGGTGCGATCTTGAAGAGGACCGGATCTTCGAAGCCGAGCATCTTGGCGTGGCGCATGGCGCGGCGCATGATACGGCGCAGGACATAGCCACGCCCCTCGTTTGAGGGGAGCACCCCGTCGGCAATCAGATAGGCGGTAGCCCGGCTGTGGTCAGCCATGACGCGCATCGAGACGTCATTCTCATCGATATCACCGTAGCTCTTGCCGGAGAGTTGCTCGATGTGGCTGATGATGGCGCGCAGCAGATCGGTGTCGTAGTTCGATTGAACGCCCTGCATGACGGTGGTGATCCGCTCCAGACCCATACCGGTATCGACCGCCGGTTTCGGCAGCGGGACCAGTTCGCCATCAGGCTGGCGATCATACTGCATGAAGACATTGTTCCAGATCTCCATGTAGCGGTCACAGTCACAGCCGACCGTACAGTCGGGAGAATCACAACCAACCTCCGGGCCATTATCGTAGAAAATCTCGGAGCAGGGGCCACAGGGACCGGTGTCACCCATCGACCAGAAGTTATCCTCCTCGAACCGGAAGATCTTCTCCCTTGGCACCCCTTCCTGCTTGTTCCAGATATCGGCAGCTTCATCGTCGGTCGTATAAACCGAGACGTAGAGACGCTCGGTGTCCAGCCCCATCTCCTTGGTCAGGAATTCCCAGGCGAAGCCAATCGCTTCCTGCTTGAAATAATCGCCGAAGGAGAAGTTGCCGAGCATCTCGAAGAAGGTGTGATGGCGCGCGGTGCGCCCGACATTTTCCAGGTCGTTATGTTTGCCGCCGGCACGCACACATTTCTGCGAAGAACAGGCGCGGACATACTCGCGTTTCTCGGCACCTAAGAAGCAATCCTTGAACTGGTTCATCCCGGCGTTGGTAAAGAGCAGGGTCGGGTCGTTATGGGGTACCAGTGAAGAGGACGGGACCATGGTGTGACCCCGGTCGACGAAAAATTTAAGAAAGCTGGCGCGAATCTCTGGGCCTGTCATGGTTGAATCCTTTTTTAGTCAACACCGCCGAATGTGCTGCGGCGGTAAAATTATAGAATGCTGGATGATAATTGAAGATGTCGGACATGAAAAGCGTTTTGCATGAAATAGGGTGAATTTTTCGATTTATGGCTGATATTTGGAAGGAACGGGCTGGGGATGGCTGGCAGGGATGGATCTGGATATACAACAATCGCTCGGGACAGTTTGACCAATGTCCAGGGCCGACCATTTCTTTATGGCCCCTCTCTTTATTCCCTTTCCGCTAATAATGATAACGACACTGGGCAACAATTACAGCGGTATCGGTTGCCTTGTATACCAACCTGTACTCACGATCTATCCGTCTGGACCAATAGCCTGACCAGTTATGTTTAAGCGGTTCCGGATCACCGATACCTTCAAATGGTTGCCGCTTGATATCTTTGAGGAGTGGATCGATCCGTTTAAGAGTTTTTTTTGGCAACTTGCTGCCAGTACAGATAGTCTTCCCACGCCTGATCAGCCCAAGACAAAATCATTCCTCAATCAACTCGCGCTCGACCGCCTTATTGGATTCGATTTCAGAAATTGCCTGATTCAGACGTTCGGCATTTTTGGGGCTGGCCATCAGGTAGGCTGTTTCTTCGTATGCTTGGAAATCTTCCAGACTGATAACAACTGCCGGCTTGCCATTTTGGCGTGTAATCAATACCGGCTTGTGGTCATCATTTACCTTGTTCAAGGTACTGGCCAAATTACCTCGAAATGCCGAAGAACTCATCGTATCCATAGTCTTCTCCCCGTAAGTAGGTACTTGATATGGTACAAGTGCTTAGATTCGTACGCAAGCGGCAGGAAGGAATCAATAGATTGGAGGGCAAGATCACTGTCCGTTGAGCTTAATCATCGTCAGCCAATTTTATCTCTGAACTTTTCAGCAGCGAAAAGATCGTCCCGAGGTCGAAACCGCGTCTTTGAAAATAGCTGACCAGTCGCTGGCGTTCCTTGTCGCTGGCTGCGGCATAGTCGAAATTTGTGAAACGCCGCTCGAGTTGCTGCCGGAAAACCTCTTCGGCGGGAAACTCATTAGAGGCATCCTGTAGCGCTGTTTGGGCAAGGCTCTCCTTGATACCCCGGCGGCGTAGTTCCAGCAGGATCTTTGGTCCGACGCCGTGACCGTTGCGCAGCATCTCACGACTCTTGGCCTGGGCGTAACGTTCATCATCCAGGTAGTTGTAGCTGTAGCAGCGTTCGATGACCTCATCAACGACAGCTGCCGAAAAGCCGTACCGCTCAAGTTTTTGGCGCAGTTCGACTTCGCTGTGGTCACGGCGGGCGAGAATCCGCAGGGCGCGGGCAAACAGATCAGAAGCGCTGGATTTTGATTTCTCCACCCTCATCCTCTGTTACTTCCTGCTCTTCGCCTTTGCGGCCACTTTCGAAATCCTGCCATGAGGAATCTGTGGTTGAGGAGATTCCGGAGAATTTCAGTTTGAAATCGTCTGGATTCGAGCTCTGGCGGACCGCTTCTTCAAAGGTGATGATGTCATCATGGACCAGTTTCATCAGTGACTGGTCGAAGGTCTGCATGCCGTAGGTCGTGTGTCCCTGGGCAATGGCATCTTTGAGATGGATGGTTTTTTCACGGTCATCGATCAGGTCGCGGATGCGCGCGGTAGAGACCATGACTTCCACCGCCGCAACCCGTCCTTTGCCCTGAGCGCGTGGAATCAGGCGCTGCGAGATGACCCCTTTGAGGACGCCGGAGAGTTGCAGCCGGATCTGGCGCTGCTGGTGGGGGGGGAACATGGCGACGATACGGGTAATGGTTTCGGGTGCGTCGATGGTGTGCATAGTCGATAGGACCAGGTGACCGGTTTCTGCGGCAGCCAGCGCCGTTTCTGTAGTCTCGAGGTCGCGCATCTCGCCAACCAGGATAATATCGGGATCCTGGCGCAGGGAACTTTTCAGGGCGATGGCGAAACTGTCGGTGTCGAAGCCGACTTCACGCTGATTGATGATGCATTTACGGTCGCGGTGCAGATATTCGATCGGGTCTTCAATGGTGACGATATGTTCGGTGCGGTTGTTGTTAATATAGTCAAGCATCGCTGCTAGGGTGGTCGACTTGCCGGTACCTGTTGCTCCGGTAACCAGCACCAGGCCCCGTTGCTCACTTGAGATCTTTTTCAGGATTTGCGGTAGATAGAGTTCATCGAGGGATAATACCTTGAACGGGATAACTCGGAAAACCGCTGAAGCACTGCTGCGTTGACTGAAAACATTGACCCTGAAGCGTCCGAGACCGGGCACGCCATAGGCGAGATCGACCTCATGGCAGTCTTCGAAACGGGCCCTCTGCTTTTCGTTCATGATCCCTTCGCACATCTGCTGAATGTCTTCGGCGGTCAGGCGTGGGGCCTTGGGGAGCGGGCGCAATTTGCCATCGATGCGGAATACCGGGGGGAGTCCCGCCTTCAGGTGGATGTCTGAAGTGTTCGACTTGAGAGCCATGCCGAGAATGTCATTCAGGTTCATGGTGATCCTTTAAGTGAGTAGATGTCGCGAAGCCGGTTAGTTGATCAGCTTTTGGTTGCCTCTATCGGTTCAAGTTTCAAGCCAAAGAGTTCGCGCAGGCGATCATCGATTTCATTGGCCATTTCGGGGTGCTCAAGCAGGAATGTCTTGGCATTCTCACGGCCCTGCCCGACCCTCTCCCCGTTGTATGAGAACCAGGAACCACTCTTCTCGATGATATCCTTGTCGACTCCGAGATCAAGCAGGTCGCCTTCACGCGAAATGCCAGTGCCGTACATGATATCAAACTCCGCCTGTTTAAATGGCGGCGCAATCTTATTTTTAACCACCTTGACCCGGGTCCGACCGCCGATGACTTCATCGCCTTTTTTGAGCGCAGCGATCCGCCGGATGTCGAGGCGCACCGAAGCGTAGAACTTGAGAGCGTTGCCGCCGGTGGTGGTTTCAGGGTTGCCAAACATGACGCCGATCTTCATGCGGATCTGATTGATGAAGATGATGCAGGTATTGCTCTTGCTGATCGTAGCGGTCAACTTGCGCAAGGCCTGCGACATGAGGCGGGCCTGCAGACCCATATGGGAATCACCCATCTCCCCTTCGATTTCGGCGCGTGGAGTCAGTGCAGCTACAGAGTCGATGACCAGCACGTCGATCGCACCACTGCGGACCAGGACCTCGGTAATCTCCAGCGCCTGCTCCCCGGTGTCGGGTTGGGAGACCAGCAGATCGTCGGCCTTGACGCCGAGGCGCGCGGCATAGTTGATGTCGAGGGCGTGTTCGGCATCGACAAAGGCTGCTACCCCGCCATGCTTCTGGGCTTCGGCGATGATATGGAGCGCCAGGGTGGTTTTGCCCGAGGATTCAGGGCCGAAGATTTCGATAATCCGGCCGCGTGGCACGCCACCTGCCCCCAGTGCAAGATCAAGGCTCAGGGCACCGGTGGAGATGGTTTCTATTCCGGGCATGGCGCTGTCTTTACCCAGACGCATGATGCTGCCCTTGCCGAACTGTTTTTCGATTTGTCCCATGGCCAGATCAATGGCACGATTACGCTCGTCGGACATGAATTCCTCCCTTAATTTAAGTTGAAAGATTATATTTACTGGCAGGAATTCTTGCTTAGCACAGTGACAGAATAGGTCATTGGCAAGAGTCTGCCCCCCTCCTTGAGCCGGCCTTGCCGGTGGTATCCTTTATTGAAATCAGGCAAAAATAAGCGAATGTTAAGCGATAGCACAGGTGCTGTCTTTTCTTCAAGTCTCTTATTTAGGTACTGCCGGCGCGGAAAAGGGCGTCAGGGTTCTTCATTCGCGGCTTTTAGTGCGGCCTTGGTAGAGCGGCAGCAGGGTATGAAAGATACTTCCAGAACCATCGGGACGGTTTTCGCTCCAGAGCATGCCGCCATGTGCTTCGATCAGTCCCTTGGCCAGTGGCAGGCCGAGGCCGACGCTCGCTGCCGAGGCGGTGAAATGGTTGCGCCCATGCAGGCTGATATCACCGCAGCCGTGGAATTTTTCAAAAATATAGAGCCGCTCTTTGTCGTCTATCCCACAGCCGCTATCGGTGATGCGGAAATCGATCATGTCGGGCGGATTGTGCGCATTGAAAAATGCGGGGCAGAAGGGTTCGAGTTGGTGCTGCAGCGCGAGGATCTCACTGCCGCTGATATAGCCGGCATCGATCTCGATCGCGCCGCCAACCGGGGTGAATTTTATCGCGTTATCCAGAATATGGGTGAGGGCCCGTTCAAGGTGATGCATGTCTCCACAGGGGGTGAACCGATCGGGGATTTCGCCCCGCCGGATTTCGATACTGCGCTGGTTGGCATCGGCCATTTTCTTTTGCAGGAGTGAGTCGAGAAGCTTCTCCAGGTTGATACTCTCACGCGCGAGGTAGATATCGCGTGATTCGATGCGCGCGATTTCAAGCAGATCTTCGACCAGGGAGTTGAGTCGTTCGCCACCCTCAAGCATGGTCGAAAGGAGCGCACGAGTCTCGGGGGAGCCATCCGCAAGATAGGTGTCAAGCAGTTGTCCGGCCGAGAGGATGCAGGTCAGGGGGGTGCGGAGTTCGTGCGAAGCCAGGGCCAGAAAGCGGTCCTTCATGCGGCTCAGCTGTCCCAGGTTGTTGTTGGCAACCTCCAGGCGCTGCAGGTGCCCACGCAACTGCTTGCGCGAACGTTCCAGTTCGCGCTGTCCAGCCTGGGTCAGCCGGTGTTGCCATTCAAGTTTTTCGAGCAGTTCACAGGTGTCGATACTCGTAGCAATGAAAGTGCAGATCTGCTCCAGCAGTTCTATCTCGGTGGTAGAAAATTGACGTGGAATGCGCTGAAAAAAGAAGATGGCGCCCAGGGGACGACCCTGGGCAATCAATGGCAGGGTAAGGAGACTGCGCCAGCCGGCCTCGAGAACGGCGCGACAGACAAGTTCCGGCTCGCCGCGCAGGTCGACCCAGTTGTGGGGGATGCCGCGGGCAATAACAGCGTTGGTTAAACCCTTGCCCACCGGGACTTTCTGCAGTTCACGCACCAGATCATCATCGATACCGACCCGCGCGATCAGGGAGAGTGGCGATTCTGGTTGCGGTTTCAGGTAGATTCCACAGCCATCAACCCCCAGGGCGCGATTTAAATGTGAAAGAATTATGGGTAAGGTCTCGGAATTGTTGCGATTACTAGCCGCCAGCAGGGCGATCTGTTGCAAGAGGCGCAGGCGGCCAATCTCGTGTTGCAGGGCAACGCTGTCGGTGGTGACGGAATCTGTGTGAAGCCGTTTTGCCACGTTCGACTACTCCCGAGGAGCGAGCTGTTTAGGGCCAGGCTGCAAGCTGATTAAATAATCTAGCTCAGATGGCCGGTTTGCGTCCAGTCTCTGGATAAACTCTCAGCTCAAACTCTCAAGCGCAAAGCGTCTCAACCACTCAAGAGCCATGCAGGCGCTCATCTGTTGAACTTTTTGGCGGTCGCCACCGAATTGATAGCCACGCACCTGATCGACATTCTCCGCCGCGAGGGCTAGAAAAACCGTGCCGAGCGGTTTTTCATCGCTCCCCCCGCCGGGGCCTGCGATACCGGTCACGGCCAGGCTCAGGTCGGTGCCTGAGGCATGACGCAGCCCGCGCGCCATGGCCAGGGCACATTCTGCACTGACCGCGCCATAGGTTGCAATGATCTGCGGATCGACTCCCAGCCAGCCAGTTTTCGCCGAGTCGGCGTAGGTTACCGCCCCGCGCTCGAGGAACTCGGAGGCCCCGGCAACGCTGGTGAGCATCTGGCTGATCAGACCGCCGGTACAGGATTCGGCGAGGGAGAGGCTGACGCCCGAACGGCGCAGTAATTGTCCGACATGTCCGGCCATGCTCTCATCGCCGCGGGCCACCAGATAGTCGCCCAGATGTTCGACCAGCAGGGCTTCGGCAGTGTCGAGCAGGTTTTCGGCATTCTCGGTTTCGGCGCTGAGTGAAACACGCACCAACGGGTAATCGAGAGAGAATCCGACCCGTAAGTATGGCGGTAGATCGCTATAGGGGATGCGGGCTTCGATCTGGGGTTCGGAGAGGCCAAAGAAACCGTAACTCCGCTTCACCCGCGGTGAGCCGCCCGGTTTGTTGCGTTGCAGGGCAGGGATTACCGAGCCGCACAGCATGGCGCGCATCTCGCTCGGTACCCCGGGCAGAAAGAACAGGTCGCAGTTCTGCTGACGGAGCCAGAAACCGGGAGCGGAGCCTTCGGGGTTGGGGAGCGGCACAGATTTCTGCGGGAGCAGCGCCTGCCTGAGGACGCCGGGATCGAGTTCACGGCCGCGCTCGGCATAGCGCTTGCGGATCATCTCGAGGGCATTTGCGTTCTCCTCCAACGGACGACCCAGGGCCTGAGCGACTGTTTTTGCGGTCAGATCGTCGCCCGTCGAGCCGAGGCCACCGGTGGCAATAATCACATCCTGTTGCGGAATCAGCAGGCGCAGGGCCTGAACGATCTGTTCCGGATTATCCGGCACGCAGACTGATGTGCCGAGGCGATAGCCGGCAGGTTCCAGGCGGCGCGCGATGTCACGGGTGTTGGTGTCGGCGCTGCTGCCGTTCAGCAGTTCATCGCCGGTCGCGAGTACTGCAATGCGGATAATGCTCATTTCTTACCTCTGTTCAGTTCTGTTGAACATTCAATTTTTCGAACATGCTCTTCGACCAGGCGATAAATCTCCGGCAACGGCAGCCCGGTCGATTGGGCCAGGCGGCGACAGCTTTCAAATTCGGGAGCGACGCGCAGCAGCTGGCCATTGTCGAAAAAGAGTTTGGCCGAAGCCGGTCCGAGTTCGGTTTCGACCTCGAGTTCGCGGCGTTCGAGCTTGAAACGCTCGGCGCTGGTGCAACGCACGCCGCTGGCACTGCTGCCAAAGAGGATCAGGCGCGACAACTCTTCGGCCTGATGCTCTTCGGCGACCACGGTCAGGCAGACGGCCGGTCGATTCTTCTTCATCTGCAACGGACTGTAGGCCGCATCCAGTGCCCCGGCCTGCATCAGATCCTCGAGCAGGGCGCCCAGCCATTCGGGGTTGCCATCATCGATATGGGTTTTCAGCACCACCACCCGGTCGCGCTGGAGTCCCTTGTCGGCGCAGATCCCGAGCATGCCGCGCAGCAGATTGGGGCGATCCTCAAGCTGCCAGCCACCGACCCCATAGCCGGTCCGTTCAAGCTGCATGGGCGGCAGAGGGCCGAATTTTACTGATTCACCGGCGATCGCCGCCCCACTGGGGGTGACCAGTTCCTTGTCGGTGCCGCTATCGGTCATCGGAGCCCCCTGCAGAATTTCGAGGACCGCCGGTGCCGGGAGTGGCAGCGCACCGTGGGCAGAGCGCGAAAGACCGCGCGACAAAGGGAGCGGCGCGCAGATAAGTTGCTCGATTTCGAGCAGTTCGAGGCCGATGGCGGCGCCACAGAGGTCGATGATGGCATCGATGGCGCCGACTTCATGGAAATGGACCTGTTCGAGGCTGATGCCATGAACCTTGGCCTCTGCCTCGCCGAGGCGTAAAAAAATCCGCCGCGCCCGCGCCTTGATCTTTGCTTCGAGAGAACTCTCGGCCAGCAGGCGGTCGATGTCACTCCAGCGGCGATGGTGGTGTTGCTCTGCACAGATCACCTGGACGCGACAGCCTTCGATGGCATGGCGTTGCTCGCGGTCGACTTTGAGTCGCCACCCGGGCAACTGTAGTTTGCTTAGCTCCTGCTCAAGGGCTGCCGGATCAAGACCGAGGTCGATCAGCAGGCCGAGGAACATGTCGCCCGAGATGCCGGAGAAGCAATCGAGGTAGAGGGTTCTCATCTGTTGGCCCTATTGAGGTTAGTTGTCAGTGGGACGGGCGCCTGCGGGTCTGGAAACCCGCATAGGTCGAAGACTGCATTTTTTATAGCGGTCAAACGTTCGATACTCTCTTCACGGACCATGGGTTGCCATCGGTTGATGGCAGGTTTGGTGCGTTTAAAATCAAAAATTAACATACCACAGTCAGAATGAAAAACTTTATTGATGGTCGATGCGTAAGTGAGTTGTCGCCACCCATCTTAGACTAAGAGATGGAAAATCCTTGACGACATCTCGAAATCAATATATATAGTATTCAAATTTAAATAGAGGGGTAAGTTTTATGAAAATATCATGCTTTACTAATAGTGCATTTCCAACTCCAGCCCTGTACCGCTGGGTTCTCGCCAGCGTCATGCTGAGCGTTATCGGCTTCGGCTGGAAGTACCCCATGCTTGGCTTTGTTGTACCCGCAGCCATGCTGACGGGAATGCTCGGCGGTGCCATGCGCGGCCGTTACGTTTGCGGCAATCTCTGTCCGCGCGGCAGTTTCTTTGACAGCTTTTTCGCCAGTTTCGCGCCAAGGCGGCCGATACCGGAAAGACTGTTCGGCATGAAGCTTCGCTGGGCGCTGATGGCTGGATTGATGGGTTTTATGAGCTATCGCCTGGCGCAAAATCCGGGGAGTCTCGCGCACTGGGGTCTGGTCTTCTGGCAGATGTGCCTGGTGACGACTGGCGCAGCGGTGGTCCTCGGCCTGCTTTATCGACCGCGCACCTGGTGTATCATCTGCCCCGTCGGAACCATGGCCAACGCGACCGGTGGCGGCAAGCGACTGCTGGCGATTGCTGAGAGCTGCCGCAGTTGCAATCTGTGTGAGAAAAACTGCCCGGTGGGGTATCGGATAGGCGACTTTAAGGTTGAAGGGGCGATGCGCAACCCTGATTGCCTGCAGTGTGCAACCTGTGTGCACGTCTGCCCGGTTGCGGCCTTGAGCATACAGAAACCCACGGCTTTCGGGCCGCGAGTTGATGGCGGTGACAAACCGGAGGATGCGCAGCGGGCCGCTTAAGCTGTCCGTTGTTGTCCGAAATAATAATTATGCTAGCGGGGGCCATTCCAGAATGGCCCCCGTTTTTACTTAGAGTAACCCGGCTATCGCCCGGTCTTGCAGGTTGCCTGCGACGATCGATTTAAGCCCCAGCGCGACAATGTCGCTCTTGCACTCTGGCGCCAATTGTCCTCATCCCGCCGATCCTGGTTCCGCGCACTCCCTTAAAAGCGCATGATTTTTCTCCAGCCTTGCCCTCTCTACGCTTGCCCGCAACGATTGATCCGATTGGCCGCAAAGGCCGCACCGAAGCCGTTGTCGATATTGACCACGGTGACGCCGCTGGCGCAGCTGTTGAGCATGCCGAGCAGGGCGGCGAGGCCGCCGAAGGCCGCGCCGTAGCCGACCGAGGTGGGTACGGCGATGACCGGGACTGAGACCAGCCCGCCGATGACCGAGGGGAGTGCCCCTTCCATCCCGGCGATGACGATAATCACTGCGGCTTCGCGGAGGGTATCCCCCTTGGCCAGCAGGCGATGAATGCCGGCGACCCCGACATCGACCAGCTCTTCGACCGGGTTACCGAGCATCTTGGCGGTCACTGCGGCTTCACGCGCCACCGGCAGGTCGGAGGTTCCGGCACAGACAATCAGCACCTTGCCGCCTCGCGCTACGATCGGTTGCTGGACCAGGCAGAAGGTGCCTGCATCGGCGTCGAATTCGCCTGCGGGGAACTGGTTGTGCAGCGCAGTGCCCTTGTCGATATCCAGACGCGTAATCAGGATATTCGCGCCAGAGCGTGCCATGGCGGTCAGGATTGCCTGGAGTTGCGCGCTGGTTTTCCCTTCACCGAAGACAACCTCGGGTGCCCCCTGGCGCAGGCTGCGATGATGGTCCAACTGAGCGATGCCGATATCCTCGAAGGGGAGCCGGCTCAGCCGCTCAATCCCGGATTCGATGGAGGTTTCACCCTGCTGGATTTTTAGCAGCAGTTCTTCGAGCTGTTCAGGGGTCATGGCGAATCCTTAGAGGCCAAGATCAGCGGCGATCGACTGCATGGCTGCCAGGCAGAGATCGCAGAAATCGGCGAGGGGGATATCGATCAGTTCACATTCCCTGATGATATCGCGATTGGCGCCTGCGGCAAACTGGCGCTCCTTGATTCTTTTGCGCACCGACTTCGGTTTGACGCTGGCGAGTCTCTGGTCGGGGTAGACCATGGCCGTGGCGGTGATCAGGCCGGTGATGGTCTCCCCGGCGGCCAGCGCATGCTGGAATTTAGTGCTGCGCGGCTTGCCATGCGCCTCGGTGTTGTGCATCGCGATGGCATCGACAATCGCCGGATCGACCCCCAGGTCGTTAAGGATTTTGACCGTTTGGTGGGTGTGCAGCCTAGGGTCGGCGCCGCTCGCCTCCGCATCGAGATCATGCAGCAGGCCTGCCAGACCCCATTGCGTTTCATCCTCACCCAGGTGGCGGGCCAGCGCGCGCATTACGGCTTCGCTGGCCAAACTATGCTTGATCATGTTCGGTTGCTTCAGGTGCTCGTGCAGCAGGGCTATTGCGCCAGTTCGATCGATTCCGTATGTCATCAACTCTTCCTCCAGGCCATAGGTGGCGCAAGCATAGCAGAAAGAAACCGCAGGCTAAAGGGAAAGGGCTATACTCGTGCAAGGGGTGAGAGGACTATTTCTATGCTGATTTCTGCTCTACTGACCGATCTTTACCAGTTGACAATGCTCGCAGGCTACCATGCACGACAGATGCACGAGGAGGAGGCCGTATTCGATCTTTATTTTCGCACGCCCCCTTATCGGGGGAGCTACGCGATATTTGCCGGCTTGCAGCCCGCGCTTGAGTACCTGGAGTCGCTGCAGTTTCAGGACAAAGATATTGAATACCTCGCCAGCCTCGACCTGTTTGAAACATCCTTTCTGGACTGGTTGACCGATTTCCGGTTCAGGGGCCGGGTGCTGGCGCCACCCGAGGGGACGCCGGTCTTCCCCCATGTTCCACTCCTGACGCTTAAGGGGCGTCTGGCCGAAGTGCAACTGGTCGAGACGGCGCTGCTCAATATCGTCAACTTTCAAACCCTGGTCGCCACCAAGGCGGCTCGCCTCAGTCAGGCCGCTGCCCCGGCGATTATCGTCGATTTTGGTTTGCGCCGCGCCCAGGGGCCAGACGGTGCCCTGAGTGTTGCACGGGCTGCAGCGGTTGGCGGGGTGGGTGCCACCAGCAACGTCCTCGCCGGTCAGCGTTTCGGCCTGCCGCTCAAGGGGACCCACGCCCACAGTTGGGTGATGGCTTTTGCGAGTGAGCTGGCGGCCTTTCGCGCCTATGCCGAGAGTTTCCCTGGCAGTTGCACACTGTTAGTCGACACCTACGATACCCTAAAGTCGGGGGTGCCTAACGCCATCAGGGTGGCGCAGGAGTTGCGCGAGAAAGGTTTCGAGTTGGCCGGTATTCGCCTTGATTCGGGTGACCTGGCCTGGCTCAGCCGCAAGGCCAGGCGGATGTTCGATGAGGCGGGATTTCCGCAGGTTAAAATCGTTGCCTCCAATGAACTGGACGAGGACCTCATCGAGGCGATCCGCCACGACGGTGGGCGGGTGGATATCTACGGTGTCGGCACCAAGCTTGCGACCTGTGCTGGAGAGGGGGGTGGGGCTGTCTCTTATACACATCT
>JAAXQE010000014.1 GCA_012974425.1 Geopsychrobacter sp. | reverse complement strand
AATATCGATGTCGGGGTGTTAGTGCTCGATCTTGACGAGCGCCGCATCGACTACCACAATCCGGTCTTCAGTGCCGTTATGCAAGATGAGCGACTCTGCGCTAGCTTCGACCGCCTTGAAGAAATGATCCTGGCCAATCTGGCCATGCCTGCTTCCGGTCCCGCTTCACTCACATTTATCTATCGCGACCGCAGCTTCGGCTGCTCAGTCTATGAACTTGGTGAGCGCTACCGCTGTGTATTCATTCGGGATATCAGCGAAAAAGTACGACTGGAGGCTATCGCTCAGGCGGTAAATACCGCTGATAATATCGGCTATATCTTCTCCGGGGTGCGCCATGAAATTGGCAATCCACTCAACTCACTGAAGATGGCCCTGAGCGTGTTGCGCAGCAATCTCGATAATTTCGAGCGCGAGACGGTCGTCGAATATATTGACCGGGGGTTGGCGGATATCGGCCGGGTCGAGTACCTGCTCAAGTCGATGAAGAGTTTCGCGACCCTTGAACGCGTCGAGTTGAAGAATGTAGAACTCGGTGATTTCATGCGCCGCTTCATGCCGCTGATTGAGCGAGAATTCAACGAAAGAGGGATCTCGCTGGTGTTTGATGAGCCCGCCGAGTTTTCGCGGGTTAGAATCGATAGTCGTGCTCTTCATCAGGCACTCCTCAACCTGGTGGCGAATGCTGCTGATGCACTGGAGGGGGTTAGTGATCCCGAGGTCCATATCTTTGCCGAAGATCGAGAACAGTTGGTGCGGTTGGTTGTAGCGGATAACGGCAAGGGGATCTCCGCGACGCAGAAACTGCATCTGTTTAAGCCGTTTAATACCAATAAGCCTACTGGTAACGGCTTGGGGCTGGTGATCACCCGCAAACTGCTCGCTCAGATGAATGCCGATGTAAGTATTGAGAGCAGTCCGGGGAATGGAACTCTGGCAATCATCAGTCTGCCGCTGAGTCCCGCTCAAACCGAAGGGCAGGTGTAAGCATGACTGAAGAGACCGGCGTAGAAACGGTTCTGATTGTTGATGATGAAAAGACCTTTCTGCTCTCCCTCAAGGATGGACTCAAGGTTCATAATCAGAAATTTCGCGTTCTGACCGCAGAGAATGGCAAGGAAGCGATCTCAGTTTTACGTGCTCTGCCCGTAGACTTATTGATCACTGATCTGAAAATGCCCGAGGTTGATGGCTTTGAATTGTTGGCCTGGACGACGCGCGAAAAACCGGAGTTGCCGGTCATTGTAATGACCGCGTTCGGCACCGCAGAAATCGAGTCACAATTAGCCGAGATCGATTCCCTGCAATATCTGGAGAAGCCTCTGGCCCTGGCTGATCTGGAAAGTGGGATCTTTACCGCCTTAAAGGCCAAGTCGCGCAGCTACATCCGCGGAATCACGCTGGCCACATTTCTTCAATTGATGCACCTGGAGAAGAAGAGTTGCACCCTCAAGATCACCCAGCGGAAGCAGATCGGTTACCTCTATTTTAAGGCGGGTGTCCTGTTGGATGCCGATTGCGCTGATCTGCGCGGGAAGGATGCTGCGTACCAAATTTTGATTTGGGATGATGCCGAAATTGAGATGGATCCACATTGTCGGCGCCAGGAACAGGTTATTGATGTTGGTCTGGAGCATTTATTGATTGATGCCTTCCGGCGCAAGGATGAAAAGGATTCCGATGTTGAACTAACCCCCGCGCCTGAAGAGGCGCCTGTGCCGCTTGAAGAGGAGTTGGACCTTTTCCCGGGTGAGGTCGAAGCTGTTGATGCCTCCCCGGAAGCTGCCGCGCGTCTTAAATTGGTCGAGATCTTGAGCCGTCATTCCGGAGTGCAGGAGTTCGCTCTTTTCGATCCGACCGGATTCCTTGAAAACCGCAATGAGGGGATCTGCCAGTTTGAAGATTTTGACCCGGCACTCTTCCTGACCCAGGTTGAAGAGTTGGATGATGCCCTCAGTTTTGGCTCTTTCAGTCACATGGTCATGACCATGGCGTGTCGCTGCCATTGCCTGCTTTTCAGGATTCAGCAACACCGGGTTGTCGTACGCCTGGTCAAGGGGCAACGGCCTGCGGAAGTCATGAAGCAGGTCAAGCAAGCCCTGAGAGGGTAAACAGGAGATGCGTGATACTTTATCTGATGCCGTTGGTTTATCCAGAAGGAGAAGAGCATGAAACAGGCAATTGATGAACTGAAGGCCATCCCGGGCGTGGTTGGTGCCTGTCTGTTCGGCAGCAAAGAGGGTCTGATGCAGAGCAACCTGCCGGGAATTTTCAAACACGAGAAATTGGCAGAGGTTGGTAAGCAGTTGACCAA
>JAAXQE010000011.1 GCA_012974425.1 Geopsychrobacter sp. | reverse complement strand
CGATATCAAGCAGTTCGCGCCGGCCTTGACGGCTAAGCTGGCGGGCTGAGGGCCAAAATCGATTTACCACTGTAGAACACTTAAGGACACAAAGATTTCCGCTGTGACCTCTGTGGTGAAAAAAAACTTTTCCTAAATGAAAGGATAAATCCATGCAGGACATATTCATTGTCGAGGCCTTGCGCACCCCCTTCGGTAGCTTCGGTGGCAATCTGGCGGATGTCCCAGCCCCGCAACTGGCAGCAACCGTGGTGAAGGAACTCCTCACCAGAAGCGGGGTCGCCCCTGAGCAGGTCGGTCAGTTTATCGCCGGTCAGGTCCTCAGCGGTGGAGTCGGACAGGCCCCGGCGCGGCAGGCGATGCGCGCCGCTGGCCTGCCGGACGCTATCCCGGCCCTGACCATCAATAAGGTCTGCGGCAGCGGGCTTAAGGCGATCATGCTCGGTGCCGATGCGATCCGCCTGGGTGATGATGAGCTGATTATCGCCGGGGGCATGGAGAATATGTCCTTATCGCCCTATTGCCTGCCGAAAGCGCGTTACGGCATGCGCATGGGCAATGCCGAAGCGGTCGATCTGCTGATTCATGATGCCCTGCGCGACCCCGATACCGGTCGGCACATGGGTGAGGTCACCGAGCTGGTGGTCGCCGAGCAGGAGATCAGCCGCGCGGCCCAGGACGAGTACGCAATCAGTTCCTACCAGCGCGCCCAAGCCGCAGCGGCAAGCGGTTTTCTCGCCAAAGAGATCGTCCCGGTCGTCAAATCGAGCCGTAAAGGGGATGTGACTGTCGACACCGACGAAGAGCCTGCGCGGGTCAATTTCGATAAATTCAGCGGGCTACGGCCGGTCTTCAAGCAGGATGGCACCCTGACTGCCGGCAATGCCTCGACCATCAACGACGGCGCGGCCTTTGTGCTGCTGGCCAGCGGCGCGGCGCTTGAAAAATATGGTCTGAAAGCCAAGGCAAAACTGATCGCCTACGCCAGTAACAGTTTGCACCCCGACCAGTTTCCGGTTGCACCGGTCGGCGCGATAGAACGGGTCTGCGCCAAGGCGGGACTCACGACCGAGCAGATCGACCTGTTCGAGATCAACGAAGCCTTCGCGGCGGTCACCCTGATGGCGATCAAGAACCTCGATCTGGATCGCAACAGGGTCAACATCAACGGCGGCGCCTGTGCCATCGGCCACCCGGTCGGTGCCAGCGGTGGCCGCCTGGTCACCACCCTGATTAACGGGCTTGAGGCGACCGGTGGCCGCTACGGCCTGGCGACCCTGTGCATCGGTGGCGGTGAGGCGGTTGCGGCAATTATCGAGCGCGTTTAGGCCATCACTATTCACCCAGAAACCCAAAACGGGAAAGCTCACCACGCAGGACACAGAGATCACTGACAAAAGGCGGGACACAACCTGGTTTTCAGACCTTCTCCCTGTCCTCCGTGATCTCTGTGGTGAATAGATTTTCGATTTTCAAACCCTGGAGGAGTAAATGTCTATCAACAAAATCATGGTCATCGGCGCGGGACAGATGGGTGGCGGCATCGCCCAGGTGGCAGCCGAAGCCGGACTGCAGGTCGTACTCAACGACATTGATCGGACGCTCATCGATAAGCGCCTGGCCTTTATCGCCAGCCTGCTCGACAGGAACATCGCCAAGGGGCGGATCGAGGCCGCAGATAAAGAGACGACCCTCGCCCGCCTGATCCCTTCGACCGATTTGCAGGACGCGGCCAGCGTCGATTTGATCATCGAGGCGGCGACCGAGAACATGGCGCTCAAGCAGAAGATCTTCCGGACCCTCGATGAAGTCGCCAGACCCGGCGTGATCCTCGCCACTAACACCTCCTCACTGCCGATTACCGAACTCGCCGCGGTAACCAGCAGACCCGAACTTGTCATCGGCATGCACTTCATGAACCCGGTGCCGGTGATGAAGCTGGTCGAGGTGATCCGCGGCATCGCCACCAGCGACGACACCTACGCCAGGGTCAAGCAGCTCGCCGAGAGAATGGGCAAGGTGCCGGTCGAGGTCAACGACTATCCCGGCTTCATCGCCAATCGGGTGCTGATGCCGATGATCAACGAGGCGATATACTGCATCTACGAAGGGGTCGCCGATGCCGAGTCGATCGACACGGTCATGAAACTCGGCATGGCCCATCCGATGGGGCCCCTGACCCTGGCCGATTTTATCGGTCTCGATACCTGCCTGGCGATCATGGAAGTGCTCTATGAAGGCTTCGCCGATAGCAAGTACCGGCCCTGTCCACTGCTGCGCAAGATGGTCAAGGCTGGCTGGCTCGGCAAGAAGAGCGGCAAGGG
>JAAXQE010000041.1 GCA_012974425.1 Geopsychrobacter sp. | reverse complement strand
GTCACACAAATCAGCCAAGGCCGCGCGCGAGCTTGGCTACGCCAATGGCGTCAGCTTCGCTGCTGGCTGGCCAGCCTGGAAGAAAGCTTCCAAGCGGGCTTTCGCCATGGTTGATCCGAACAATAAAGGAGCGGCAGCGCCGGCGGCCGTGAGGATGATCGTTGAAGGCGAGTTCGCTGCTGTTGCATTCCAGGAGCTGGTTAAAAATTCATCAAGTAAAGTCCTGATTGTCGATGTGCGCCCCGCCGATGAATTCGCCCAGGGTCACCTGCCTGGTGCGATCAATATCCTCGATGAGACCGTCGCCAAGCATGTCGAACAATTCAAAGCAGCCGAGAAGGTGGTCTTCTACAGCAATACCGGTAGCCGTGCAGCAATCGCCTTCTACGAAGCTGAGGCGCTCGGCCTGAAGGAGAAGTGCTCCTTCCTCAGCAAAGATGTTGTCATCGAAGCAGACGGAACCTTCGCGATCAACTGATCATCCTTCCAGCAGATGCAGGAGCGGGAACGGCCGAAGAGCTGTTCCCGCTTTTTTTTACGCGCCGGATGTGCTAAACACCCCGTTATGGCACTTATCTCTCTAAATAATCTATCGCTCGCCTTTGGCGGTTCGCCGCTCTTTGATCAAACCTCGCTGCAGATCGAACCGCGCGACCGCATCGCCCTGATCGGGCGCAACGGTTGTGGCAAATCGACCCTGCTGCGCCTGCTTAACGGCGAACATCAGCCCGACAGCGGCGACATCATCCGTCAACAGGGGCTCAGAACGGCGATTCTGCAACAGGATGTGCCGCTTGATTTCAGCGGCAGCATCAGCGAGGTTGTCACCCGCCTGGCCGCAGGCAACGAGGGCCACGGTCAACTCGAAGCCGTGCTCTCGCGCCTCGACCTGGATCCCAACCTGCAGGTGGCGAGTCTCTCGGGTGGAGTCAAACGGCGCGTTCTGCTGGCGGCCGCACTCTACAGTGAACCCGATCTGCTGCTGCTCGACGAGCCGACCAATCATCTGGATATCGAATCGATCCTCTGGCTCGAACAGTTCCTGAAACGCCTGCCGACCGCGCTGGTCTTTGTCAGTCACGACCGGGCCTTCACCGCCAGCGTCGCCAACCGGATAGTCGAACTCGACCGCGGCCAGCTTTTCGATTATCCCTGTGACTACCCGACCTACCTGCAGCGGCGTGAAGAGCGCCTGCACGCCGAGGATGAACTCTGGCGCCGCCAGGACAAGAAGCTGGCCGAAGAAGAGGTCTGGGTCCGGCAGGGGATCAAGGCGCGCCGCACACGCAACGAAGGACGGGTGCGGGCGCTGAAGAAGATGCGCGAAGAGAACCGTCAGCGGCGCAATCGCAGCGGCGACGTGCGCCTCAGCCTGGAGAGCGGCGAGCGCAGCGGCCAGGTGGTGGCCGAGGCGAAAGATGTGAGTTTTTCCTACGCGGAGAAGACGGTGGTCCGCGGGCTCTCGCTGCGCCTGATGCGCGGAGACCGGGTCGCAATCCTCGGACCCAACGGCAGCGGCAAATCGACCCTGCTGAAACTGCTGCTGGGTGAGCTGGCCCCGATCAGCGGCAAGCTGCGCCAGGGGACCAATCTGCAGATCGTCTACTTTGACCAGCTACGCGAACAGCTCGACGAGAACGCCAGCGTCAAACAGAATGTCTGTGGCGATCAGGACATGGTCGAGATCGCCGGGCAGCAGCGGCATATCTATGGCTACCTGAGTGATTTTCTCTTCACCCCGGACCGCGCGCGCACTCCGGTGCGGGTGCTCTCCGGTGGGGAACGCAACCGCTTGCTGCTGGCCAAGCTCTTCACCAAACCGGCCAACCTGCTGGTGCTGGATGAGCCGACCAACGACCTCGATGTGGAGACCCTAGACCTGCTCGAGGAGTTGCTCCTCGACTACCAGGGCACCCTGCTGCTGGTCAGCCACGACCGAACCTTCGTCGACAATATCGTCACCAGTTGCCTGGTGTTTGAGGGGGATGGTGTATTCAGCGAGCAGATTGGGGGTTACAGCGATTGGCTTGCCCAGCGTCAGCAACCCTCAGAAAAAAAAGCGGAAGAGAAGAAGCAGCCGCTACGCGAGCGTCAGCAGCGCCAAAAACGCCTCAGTTTCAAGCAGAAACATGAGCTTGAGGCCTTGCCGCTCCTGATCGACAAACTGGAGACGGAACAGGCCGAAATTCATACCGCAATGGCTGACCCGGCACTCTATCAGTCGGGGCGAAAAGAAGAGATCGAACGTTTGAAGGCCCGCCTGCCCCAAGTCGAGGAAGAGTTGACAACGGCCTTTTCGCGCTGGGAAGAACTGGATGCCTTGAG
>JAAXQE010000017.1 GCA_012974425.1 Geopsychrobacter sp. | reverse complement strand
GGCCATGTCTATCATCGGCGGCGGCGATTCGGTCGCGGCCGTCAACAAGTCGGGGCTGGGCCGTCGCATGACCCACATCTCAACCGGCGGTGGTGCGTCCCCGGAATATCTGGCGGGCAAAGAACTGCCCGGGCTTGCAGCCTTAAGCGACAAGCAACAGGTCGAGTCTCTGACTCTTCCGTCCCCACTGCTGGCACTCAACACTTAGACAATCGGTGCTGCCGCATAATTACATCTACGGAATGTTGACAAAGAAGGAGAAGTAATGACAAGAAATAGGATTTGCTCAGAATGCCCAGCAAGAGGCCAGGATGTTGATAGTCACCCTTGCGACAAGTGCCATGTAAGAAAATAAGCTCAGCAGGGCAGGCGGCCACCTGACCGGCTTGTCGCCGGTCTCAAGTGAATTTGGATGATGATTCTTCAGGTTCGCTGACAGCCAGGCCGGTGATCCTGCACCTCAAGGTTGGGATTTCACGTTCCGTATTGGCCATGAAGTTTGGAAGACTTTTGGGAGAACTACAGGGAACTTAGTTGAGGGGGAGAGGAGATCCTCTCCCCCTCAACTGCCGTTAAAGGGCTGGGCTATTCAACCCAGTCGAAGGTGCGAGTAACGGCTTTTTTCCACATGCCGAAATTCTTGACACGGGCGGTATCGTCAGCGGAAGGCTCCCAGGTTTTGTCTACTCCCCAGTTTTTGCGCATTTCGTCGGTGTTCTTCCAGAATCCGACGGCGAGACCGGCAGCATAGGCCGCTCCCAGGGCGGTACTTTCGGCGACCTTGGGTCGAGTTACGGCAACTCCCAGAACATCAGACTGGTACTGCATCAACAGTTCGTTGCCGACCATGCCGCCGTCTACCTTGAGCGCCTGGAGCTTGACCCCGGAGTCAGCCTTCATGGCATCGAGGACCTCGCGGGTCTGGTAGGCGACCGCCTCAAGGGCGGCACGAGCGAAATGCCCGCGAGTGATGTAACGGGTCATGCCGACGATGGCGCCGCGCGCGTCGCTCTTCCAATAGGGGGCGAAGAGCCCGGAGAAGGCCGGCACGAAATACATGCCACCGTTGTCCTCAACCATGCGGGCCAGATTTTCGACGTCGGCGGCAGTGTTGATCAGGCGCATCTGGTCGCGTAGCCACTGGACCGCCGCACCGGCGATGGCGATGGAGCCTTCAAGCGCATAGACGGTCGGTTGGTTGCCGAATTTGTAGCATGGGGTGGTCAGGAGGCCGTTCTTGGAATGAACGATCTCGGTGCCGGTGTTCAGCAGCATGAAGCAACCGGTGCCATAGGTATTCTTGGCCTCACCGACGTCGAAGCAGGTCTGGCCGACGGTTGCCGCTTGTTGATCGCCGAGGTCGCCACAGACCGGGATCTTGCCGGCGAAGGGGCCATTCTCTAGGGTGTAGCCGTAGAGTTCCGGGTCGCTCGAGGGGCGGATCTGCGGCAGCATCTTTTTCGGGATGCTCATCAGTTCGAGGATCTCTTCGTTCCACTCGGTCCCTTCCAGATTCATCAGCATGGTGCGCGAGGCGTTGGTGACGTCGGTGACATGGGCGCCGCCGTTAATGCCGCCAGTCAGTTTCCAGATAATCCAGCTGTCCATGTTACCAAAGATCGCGTCGCCTCTTTCGGCGGCCGCACGCAGCCCATCCACATTGTCGAGCAGCCACTTGATCTTTGGCCCCGAGAAGTAGGTTGCCAGAGGCAGGCCGGTCTGGGCGCGCAAACGGTCCTGACCCCCATCAACAGCGAGTTCGTTGCAGATAGTGTCGGTGCGGGTGTCCTGCCAGACGATGGCGTTGTGGTAGGGCTGTCCGGTCTTCTTGTTCCAGACCAGGGTGGTCTCACGCTGGTTGGTGATACCGACGGCGGCGAGATCTGCCGCCACCAGGCCGGCCTTCTCCATTGCATCATGAATCACTTCCTTGGTGCGCGACCATATTTCGATGGCGTCGTGTTCAACCCAGCCCGGCTTGGGGTAGATCTGCTCGTGTTCAAGTTGAGAGCTCGAGACGGGCTCGCCGGCATGGTTGAAAATCATACAGCGGGAACTGGTGGTTCCCTGGTCGATTGCCGCTACGTACTTTGGCATGGTCATTCTCCTTTAATTTCTGTTAGGAATCATGTGTAGAGAACGGGCTTACAGCATTCCAATAACACCTTGGAACAAAAAGGCCCCGAGGACTCCGCCGATAATTGGCCCGACCACCGGGATCCAGGCGTAGCTCCAGTCCGAGTCACGCTTGCCGGGGATAGGGAGCAGGGCATGGGCAATACGTGGTCCCAGATCGCGGGCTGGATTAATAGCATAGCCGGTAGGTCCGCCGAGGGAAAGCCCGAGGCTGAAAACGAGGATGCCGACAGCATAGGGGCCGAAGCCACTGCCGATGCCGTTGTTGGCGTGGAAGATCCCCAGCACCCCAATCATCAGCATGGCGGTACCGATAATCTCGCAGAGCAGGTTGCCCAGGGTGTGGCGGATGGCTGGACCGGTACAGAACACGGCCAGCTTGAGGTCTGGATCCTGGGTTTTTTCCCAGTGTGGCAGGTAGGCCAGCCAGACCAATACGGCGCCAATGAAGGCGCCGGCAAATTGACCGGCGAAGTAGAGCAGGGCATCGGCGGCAGCGACCTTGCCGATAGCCAGGAAACCGATGGTGACTGCTGGGTTGATGTGGGCTCCGCTGATCCAGCCGGCAACATAAACGGCGATGGCGACACCGAACCCCCAGCCCGCAGTGATGACAATCCAGCCAGAATTCTGACCCTTGGAGTTCTCAAGCAAAACATTGGCGACAACTCCGCCGCCAAGCAAGATGAGAATAGCTGTTCCAATAAGTTCGCCCAGAAAAATGTTCATCGTACACTCCTTTTATGGTTCGTCTGGTTATTGTATATATTTCGTCCATTGGTCTTGGGAAAGTGATTCGCCGCGCTTGCTGGATCAGTCGTCATACTTTCCTTTTCTATCGTTTGCACTGTTTGGGTTGACGATTTTGCCGCCATCATATTCTTGTGAGAGGAGACAATTTGAAAACGTTGTTGGAGGTCACCTGGCATCTGAGCCTGATCCTCATCCACGCTAGCTATAGTCACGCACCCATGCTCGCCTGGGGCTGGCCATTTCCAGATCTGGCAACTAGGGAGTCGCGCTACTCTCAGCATTCGATACCAATCAAGAGATATTCTAAAGTGAACGCTAGCACGACATATTTCCCTCTTGCAACAGAATATTGTTCTAAAATGAATATTTAATATTAGAGCAATTCGGATTCGAACCATATCTTGTGGTTTTTGCTAGAAGCAGTATCGGGATGGGAGGACTCGACTGTTGCGGTATTGACTAGCGGTCAGATCGAATCTTTAAAGATTTCCCTCTGTTAGAAAGTGTCTGTGCGAGGAGATGCCCAGCCGGATATATGCGTATGTTTTGCGGTGGCGGAAAAGGTCATGAACGATAGTTTCTTTTCGGATTGAAACAATTTTTGCTGAATTAGTGTTCAGGTTGAGCCAGATATGCTAAATGTGCAAGAAGTGAGCTGGATTTGACAATTTGTGAATGGCGACAGGAAAAGACAGTGGGGACAATAATGACGGCGGCTAAGACTGGTTTAAAACTGAACAAGCGACAAACGCAGATTGTCGACATGGTACAGCAGCAAGGGTTTGCGGCTGTTGAAGAACTGGCACAGGGCTTCGATGTAACCCCCCAGACCATTCGCCGCGATATCAATGAACTTTGCACGCATGGTCATGTCCGACGTTTTCATGGGGGGGTGGGCATCGCCTCCAGTGTGGAAAACGTTGCCTATGACGCCCGCAGGGTTCTCCTGCTTGAGGAAAAGCAGCGGATAGGCCGAGAGGTTGCTAGGCATATCCCTAATCAAGCCTCCGTTTTTATCGATATCGGGACGACCACTGAAGAGGTCGCCAGGGCATTACTCGACCATGAGGGATTGCGCGTCATTACCAACGACCTCAATATCGCTACTATTTTAAGCGGGAATCCTACCTGTGAGGTTATTATTGCCGGCGGGGTGGTTCGCAGTCGTGATCGCGGGATCACCGGTGAGGCGACTATCGATTTCATTCGTCAATTTAAGGTCGATTTCGGCATCATTAGCGTTTCAGCTATTGACAGCGACGGGGCCCTACTCGACTTTGACTACCATGAAGTACGCGTTGCCCAGGCGATTATAGAGAACTCGCGCAAGGTCTTTCTGGCCGCTGATCATTCCAAGTTCGGACGCAACGCCGTAGTACGACTCGGACATCTGTCGCAAATCCATGCACTCTTCTCCGATCAGCAACCGTCTGAGGAGATTGTCGGGACACTTGCTGAGCACAATGTTACCCTCCATGTCGCCGAACCAAAGGCGTAAGTGTTTTCTTAGGTGGGCATGTTCTTGTTGGACTTTTTCAGTTCAATAATCTTGATCGGCAGGGAAGGATTTTGGGCTGGCATCTCAGGCGCCAACTGTCCGCTAAGTTATCTCCTCCATATTGAATTGTGGTGACGACTATCCCGACACCGGCAACCCACACTGCTAGATGAGAATGGCCCACCCCCTTTTGGGAGGTGGGCCATTCTCGTATCTGTTCAATATTGAAGTTTGAGGCGCAGGCTCGGACTTGCGCAGCCTGTCTGGGCCGAAATTTATTGCGCCAGATTTTCCATGGCGAGATTGAGGCGGGCCCTGATTTCGGTACTGCTGCTCATTTGCAGAATCTCCCTGGCCACTAGGCGTGCCTCGGCCAATGATACCTTGCTCAGGAAATCCTTGAGGTGAGGGATATAGGGCGCTGAGAGCGAGAATTGATCTATCCCTATGCCGATCAAGGCATAGAGGCAGTTGTCGTCGGTTGCCATCTCGCCGCAGAGGCAGAGGTCGATCTGTTTCTCTTTGGTGACTTTAACCAGGTAGGCCAGGGCCGACAGTACCGCCGGGTGGAGCGGATCGTAGTAGTTTTGCACCAAGGAATTCGAGCGGTCTGCGGCCAACATGTACTGAATCAGGTCATTGGTGCCGATGGAGAAGAAGTCGACTTCTGCGGCCAGGTGGGGAGCCAGGCGAACCGCTGCCGGAACCTCGATCATTGCACCGATCGGGATATCGCTTGAGAAGTCGATCTTTTCCGATTGAAGCTGGGCCATAGCCTCGGCGACCAGTTGCTGGCAGGCCCTGATCTCTTCCAGGTTTGAGATCATCGGGAAGAGGAGTCGGACCGGCCCGTGGATGCCCGCCATCAGGATGGCTTCAATCTGAGTTTGGAAAATGTCCCTATGGTCGAGGCTGATCCTGACTGAGCGCCAGCCCATGAAGGGGTTGTCTTCTTTTGGTTGGTTAAAGTAGGGGAGGGCCTTGTCGCCGCCGATATCGAGGGTGCGGATGGTGACCGGTTCGCCCTCGAACCCTTCAACGACCTTGCGGTAGAGCTGATATTGGTCGGCCCGATTCGGAAAGCTGCTGCGCGCCATGTAGGGGAATTCGGTGCGGTAGAGACCGACCCCCTCGGCACCACTGCGCCGGGCAATATCGATATCGCTCAGCAGGCCGATGTTTGCTCTTAGCTGGATGCGCTGGCCGTCGGCAGTGATGGCCGGTTCGTCGCGAAATTGGTCGAGACGCTCCTTCTCCTTGATGCGATCAAATTCGAGCCGGAAGTATTCATCCAGGATGACTTCACTCGGGTTCAGGTAGACGCTGCCGGAGTTGGCGTCCAGAATCAGTTCGATGTCTGGCTCGATCAGCGTCATCGCCCCCTTGACCCCGATCAGCGCTGGAATGCCGAGGGCCTTGGCCATGATGACAGAGTGCGAGTTGGTTTCGTTTGATTCGAGGATCAGGCCACTCACCTTGTCGTGGTCGATGATGGCCATGTCGGAAGGGAGCAGACGTTTCGCAACGAGGATGCCGGTATGGTGCAACTGCAAACTGTTAGATTGTTGCCCGAGCAGGTTGCTCAACAGGCGCCGGCCGATATCTTCCATGTCGGCAGCACGTTCGCGCAGGTACGCATCCTCCATTTTGTTGAAGGCCTTCAGGTAGTTTCGGATAACTTTTTTAAGCGCATAGGGGGCGCAGTGGCCTGCATCGATCTGGTCGTGCAGTTTTTCGATGAAGCCGCGATCTTCGAGAATCATCAGGTGGGTATGGAAAATGGCTGCATCGGCCTGGGTGAGTCGCTCTGCAACACGTTTTTCCAGAAACAGGGTCTCAATGCGGGTCTTGCGCAGGGCATCATCGAGTCGCGCCAGTTCATGCTCAATATCGATATTGTGCTCATCGTAGATTTCTGCGAAGCCGAGTTCTTCATCGATCAGGTTCGCTGGACCGGTAATGACACCAGGGTAGGCAGCCTTGCCGCGCAGTACGGTGGGTTCGGCTGTTGCGGTACCTGGTTGCTTGTTGGCATCAGCCTCAGCTGTCAGTAGTGGCAGGTCGAACAGGTCCTGTTGTTTGTCGATGGTGTCGAGCAGGCGCGCGTTAACGACAATTGAGGCGACCTGAAATGCGATGGTGCTCAGGGTTGAGGTTTCGTCAGCAGAAAAGGTTCGTCGCTCCAGGGTCTGGATAACCATGACGCCGAGCGGGTCGTTGCGGTCAAACAGGGGGATGGCTAGAAAGGAATGAAACTGTTCCTCGCCGGTCCCGGCAAAATAGCGGTAGCGCGGATCGTTTTGCGGTTCTTCGACCGCAAGGACCTTGCGTTGCGCGACGGCCAGGCCGGTCAAACCTTCACCGACCTTTAGGCGCACCTGGCCAACGGCATCGCCAGAGAGGCCGTAGGTGGCTCTGAGGACCAGAGTGTCATCCTGCTCTTCTAGCAGGTAGAGTGAGCAAACTTCAGAATGGGCTCGCTTGGCTACCAGGCTGACAATGTTTTCAAGGGTTTCGTCGAGGTGATGAGACTGAAGGATGATGGCGCTGATATCTTGCAGGGTGCTGAGCCCGAGCCGGGTGTCCGATTTTTTACGATCTTTGTGTCCCAAGATGCATGCCCCTTTGAAGTGATGGTGCTGTATTGCGGAGTATTCTAGCTTAGGGCGTGTGGATTGGCAGTAAAAAAATAAAAAAAACGCCGCCAGAGGGAGAGAGGTCTCTGGCGGCGAAAAAGGGATTGGTTTTTTAGCTTATTTCCGTTCGGGCGGGAACGGGGTGTATCCCTTGTTGCATTCGATTAATCCTTAAAGCAATAGCTGTGCCAAATGTATTTCTGGTCGAAAGACCCAGAAAGATGGCACTTGAGGTGTGGGTTTGAGAGCGAATGTCGCGTGGTTGTGCCAACTTTGGCGCAGGCAGGGCGGTCACCCTGTCCGGGTCTGCTGTCACACTGTTGCATACGGGCATCTATGCAACGTGCCACAGGTGGCACGGCTGGGTGCGGCCAGTGTGCCACTAATGGCTCAATGGTGGGCGGGGCGCTCGTTGTGCTTGGCCATATTGTGCCGTTGCAACATTCTATAGAAGGTTCTGCGGGGGATTTCAGCGAGTCGGGCTGCTGCTGATACATTTCCACCTGCTTCCATAAGATATTGGAGCAAGAGGTCTTTTTCGACGTTGTGGATCTGTTTGTCACGTAGACTGCGCAGCCCGCGAGCCTGATGTGTCTGCTCCTGGTGATCGTTTTTTCGAAGTTGTTCGCCAAGGACAACGGGCAACTGTTCGAGGTGGATTATCTGATCAGGTGAGAGGACTGCCGCACGTTCAATGATATTCTGTAACTCACGGATATTGCCAGGCCAATGATAGCAGGCCAGCGCTTTCAGGGCTAAGTCATCGATGCGATGGATCGTTTTATTCAGCCTGCTCGATGCTTGATTGAGGAAGTGCTCGACCAGTTTGGGTAACGCCTCAAGCCGATTGCGCAGGGGGGGCAAGGTGATACTGAAGACATTGATCCGATAGAAGAGATCTTCGCGAAACCAGCCCTGGTTAATCCCTTCTTCCAGAGACTTGTTGGTCGCAGCAATCACCCTGACATCCACCTTAACCGTGCGGGTACTGCCGACCGGCTTGATTTCACCATTATCAAGCACCCGCAGCAGTTCGGCCTGAAGTTTAGGGGTAATGTCGCCAATTTCATCCAGGAAAATCGTACCACCGTCAGCCGCCTCGAAGAGTCCTTTTTTGTCGGCAATGGCCCCGGTGAATGAGCCTTTCTTATGACCGAAGAGTTCACTCTCGAGCAGGCTGTCGTTCAGGGTGGTGCAGTTAATCGTGACCAGGGGATTTTCAGCCCGCTGACTGGCTTGATGGATGGCCCGTGCGGTTAGTTCTTTGCCAGTGCCACTCTCACCGCGAATCAATACCGAAGTCGGGGTCGGTCCGACCTGTTGGATTAGTTTGAGCACCCCCAGGGTGCCGCTGTCACCACCAATGATATCCCCGCTGCCATAGCTCTGGTCGAGCGCCCGCCGTGCCAGGTCATACTTGCGTTCGAGTCGCGAACGATCTTCCTCAAGCCTTTTTTGAGAGAAAGGGTGGCACATGCCGCTTTCTGCCAATCCCTGGAAAACGGCCACCGCATGTTCACGGCAGGTACGGTAGCCGCAACTTCCACAATTAAGTTCATCGCTGGTCGAAAATTTGTCGGTTTCGTGCAGGATTCGCGTCATTGCGTCAGTGCTCGGTTTTTTCATCTGGAGTTGTCTGTCGGCAAAGCCGCGCTTGAGCGATATTCTGCCCGACCCGGATATGTATCTGGCTGAAATCTGATAGGGGATCTGTTTCTGACGGTATGCGATGATCAGGTTACGTTTCGAGAATGCCGTAAGGCGGTTGGTCCGTCCCGGCCCGCCGATGCAGCCGCCCGAGCAGAAACGCACATCGACATAGCGTGGCGTGATGCGCCGTGCCGCGATGTCGCGTATGACTTCCATGGTGGCCTCTTCGCCAACGGTCGAGACAAACTTGGGGTCGAGGCCATCGTGGCCAATGCCAAATATATGAAAAGGACCGCCAGCAATAGAGAAGCTGCGTCCATTAAAGGTGCTGTTGCCACTAAAGGATTCTGGCTCGAGTCGTCTCGGATCAATTTTTTTATTTTCGAGAATTAGTTTCAGTTCCTTATAGGTCAGAACCGCATCGATGGAACCCGCGACCTGCTCATCCTCGATCTCAAATTTGCCACCGATACAGGAACTGATATAGACCACCCGCACCGCGCCATCATGGCAGGATTTGATGTAGCGACCGATGGCAACCATTGGTGAAACGACCGGTACCAGGTTGTTGATTAGTTGCGGATAATGGCGCTCTATGAGGTCGACAACGGCAGGGCAGTGGCTGGAGATCAGGGAATCTCCGTTGTCGCGGCTGAGCAATGCGCGATACTCAGGAGCAATCAGTTCAACCCCCGCGGCTCCTTCAAAGACATCAATGCATCCGAGTTGCTGGAGGGCGGCCGCCAGTTGGCCGGGTTCCAGATCGTAAAAGAAAGCCGGGTAGGAGCAGCCCAGCACCGCAACAACCGGGGTGGTTCCGCGCAGTAGCCCTTCGGTGGTGCCGATGGCGTCGGCAATCACCTTGGCCCCTTGTGAGCAGGCCCGAAGACACTTCCCGCAACCGATGCAGCGTTGAGGCATGACTGCGGCACAGTCTTTACGGATGCTTATTGCCTTGGTCGGACAGGTGCGCACGCAGGCGTAACACTTGCGGCAGCGGTTGGCGATGGTCTTGATTGGACCCTGATTTTGGAGATCCGGCATCGATCGTTTTCCCTTTTAAGTGCTGGGTTGTGATTCGGTCTGCCGGATTGTGCCATTGCTGCCACAGCTAGATCAAGGGGATTAAGTCTTGGGGATTAAGTCTTGTTGTGACCAACCCTGTCGCTATGATGACAGGCTACTTGGCGATTGTCGCCATGGCTGAGCAACTCTGGTTCCTGTTGTCGGCAGAGTTCAGTGGCGTAAGGGCAGCGCGGGTGGAAGCTGCATCCTGAGGGTGGGTTGAGTGGCGAGGGGATTTCGCCCTGCAGTGGCGCCGGTCGTCCGGCTCGGCTCGGGTCGGGTTGGGGAATGGCGTTGAGCAGTGCTTCGGTGTAGGGGTGCCCCGGTTGATGATAGAGCTCACCCGCCGGGGCGGTCTCGACAATCTTACCCAGATACATAACGGCGACCCGGTCACTGACATGTTCGACAACGGCCAGGTCATGGGCAATGAAGAGATAACTCAGATTGTGTTCCAGCTGGATTTCGCGCAGCAGGTTGAGGATCTGCGCCTGCACCGAAAGGTCGAGCGCCGAAACCGGTTCATCGGCAATAATCAACTCTGGCTCAACCGCCAGCGCGCGCGCAATGCTGACTCGCTGTCGTTGTCCGCCCGAAAATTCATGGGGGTAACGGTCTGCCGCTGCGCTCTCCAGGCCGACCTGGTCGAGGAGTTGCGCGACCCTCTGCTGCCTCTGTGCAGGTGCGCAGAGGCGGTGGATGATCAAGGGTTCTGCCAGGGTCTCACTCACGGTCATGCGTGGATTCAGGGATGAGAAGGGGTCTTGAAAAATCATCTGCAGCTGGCGGCGATAGGGACGCATCTGGCGGTCAGAAAGGCGGGCCAGATTTTTGCCGCGATAGAGGACATCGCCACGATCGGCCGGAGTTAAGCCGAGAATAAGTTTTCCGAGGGTCGATTTTCCGCAGCCGGATTCTCCAACCAGGCCCAGGGTTTCACCTGCTGCGATTTGCAGACTGATGCCATCAACGGCCTTGAGTTGAGCGGGTTTTATTCCTGATTTCCCAGGGATGCGATAGGTCTTGGCCAGATCATGGACTTCAAGTAAGGGGGTCATGGGCAATCAACTTCTCCAGCAACGCACAAAATGAGCGGGGCTTATCTCTTTTAACTGTGGAATTTTCGAACCACCTGAACCGCAGGGAGTCGGGCAGCGCTCGAGGAAGGCACAACCGTCTGTGGCGCTGTGCTTATCATTGGGCTGCCCCTGAATCGTCGGTAGGGGGTTTTTGTCCCCCAGGCGTGGGATACAGGCCAGCAAGCCGCGGGTGTAGGGATGGGCCGGATTTTTGAAAAGCTCTCCAACTGCAGCATATTCGACGATTTTGCCAGCGTACATGACCGCGACCCGGTCGGCGTAGCCCGCCACGACACCAAGATCGTGACTGATTAGCAGGGTTGCCATCTGGCGATCCCGCCCGAGGTTGGAAAGCAACTCCATAATCTGGGCCTGGATGGTGACATCGAGTGCCGTGGTCGGTTCATCGGCAATCAGCAGTTGCGGGTCGCAGGCCAGGGCCATGGCGATCATTACGCGCTGGCGTTGCCCTCCCGAAAGCTGGTGCGGAAAGTCACGCAGGCGGCTTTCGGCTGCCGCAATCCCGACGCGGGTCAAGAGTTCTGCCGCCTGAGCCAGGGCTTCAGGGTTGGTCATGCCGCGATGCAGGCGCAGCACTTCGGCGATCTGTTCGCCGATTCTCAGAACCGGATTGAGCGAGGTCATCGGTTCCTGGAAGATCATCGAAATACGGTTGCCACGCACCCGGCGAATTTCGTTAGGTGGCATGCGCAGCAGGTCATGATCATCGAAAATAATTTCACCATCGACGACCCGACCGGGTTCCGGGAGCAGGCGCAGGATCGACAACGAGGTTATCGATTTGCCACAGCCCGATTCACCAACTAAGGCCAATGTCTCACCGGCGGCGATCTCAAAGGAGACATCATCCACCGCCTTAACCAGACCCGCACGGGTGAAGAAGTAGCTCTTGAGGCCGCGGACCTGCAACAGTGGTCGGTTATGTGCTTTTTTAAGGGGGGCGTACATGCTGGTCATCCTTTTTTCGCAGCAGTTTTGCCGCGCTGTAGTTGATCGAGCATCATCATACCCGAAGCTGAGCTTGAGTGCATCTGTCAATCCAAATCACATGCGAACAAACCGCTAATGGACCTTTGAGGATGATCTCTGTATAGTTCCTGTGCTTCTTTGAATTGCCAGGCTGATTTGAACTTGAACAGGATATGTGAATGATAGACCAACTAACTGAAATTATAGCCGAAGAAGTGAGTTGCCAGCCGAAACAGGTTGAGCAGACCATCGCCCTGCTGAGCGCTGGCGGGACGGTGCCCTTTATTGCCCGTTATCGTAAAGAGGTGACTGGCGAACTCGATGAAGTCGCGATTCGCGCCATCGAACAACGCATGCTCTACTATCGTGATCTGGAGGAGCGGCGCCAGACGATTCTCAAGACGATCGAAGAGCAGGGGAAGCTGACTCCGGAGTTGAAGAGTCGCATTCTCAAGACGCGCCAAAAGAACGAACTTGAGGACCTCTATCTCCCCTACAAGACGAAACGCCGCACCAAGGCCTCGGTGGCGCGCGAGCGTGGGCTTGAGTCCCTGGCGGCGCAGATTCAGGCTGCGACCACTGTGACGCCGAGCCTGGATGAGCTGGCAACTGGTTTTGTCAGCGCGGAACAGGAGTTGCCCGATATTGCTGCGGTCCTGGCTGGCGCCGGGCATATCCTCGCCGAAGATTTTGCCGACCAGGCCGTGGGGCGTGCCCTTGTGCGGCGTAAGACCCTGGAGCAGGGGATCTTCTGCTCAACGGTCGCACGCGGCAAGGCGAGCGAAGTCAGTAAATTTGAGATGTATTACGATTTTCGTGAGCCCCTCAAGGATGTTCCTTCGCACCGGATGCTGGCGATGCGCCGCGGTGAGAAGGAGGAGCTGCTGCGGCTCAAGATCGAGGCCCCCGAAGATGATATTCTGGCCGGACTGATCAGCTTGCTGATTCCGGCTGCCGCGGCTCACCGCCTCTGGCTGGTTGAGGTGATGCGTGATAGCTACCAACGTCTGATCGCCTCGGCGATCGAGGTTGAACTGCGTCTCGAAGCGAAAAAAGCAGCGGATGAGGCCGCGATCAAGGTCTTTGCCGACAACCTGCGTCATCTGCTCCTCGCGGCACCAGCAGGGAGCAGGCGCGTGCTTGGGATTGATCCCGGCTTACGCACCGGTTCAAAACTGGCGGTGGTCGACGCAACCGGACGCTTTCTCGCCCATACCACCATCTACCCCCACACCGGTGGCAATCGCGCCGAAGCTGCGCTCGGTGATTTTCTGCAACTGGTGCGTCAGCATCAGGTCGATATGATTGCCGTCGGCAATGGCACCGCCGGGCGCGAGATGGAACAGTTTGCGCGCCAGGCCTTGAAGGATGCCGGGCTCAAACTGCCGGTGGTGATGGTCAGCGAATCAGGCGCCAGTATCTATTCCGCGTCGGATATCGCACGCGAGGAGTTTCCCGATCTCGACCTGACCGTGCGAGGCGCAATATCGATTGCGCGCCGTCTGCAGGACCCCTTGGCCGAACTGGTCAAGGTCGATCCCAAGAGTATCGGCGTCGGGCAGTACCAGCACGATGTCTCGCAAACCCTGCTGAAAAAGGCCCTCAATGAGGTGGTGGAGTCCTGCGTCAACTTCGTCGGCGTCGAACTCAATACGGCCTCCTGGGCGCTGCTCAGTTTTGTTTCGGGCTTGAGCGAAGCCCAGGCCCGCGCCATTGTGACCCGGCGCGACGAGCAGGGCCCCTTCGGCAGTCGTGCCGAGCTGCTCAAGGTCCCGCGTTTTGGGGCGCGAACCTTCGAATTGGCTGCGGGTTTCTTACGTATCCGGACTGCGCAAAATCCCCTCGACAACAGTGCGGTCCACCCGGAGCGCTACCCGTTGATCGAGCGGATGGCCGCTGACGCTGGTCTGGCCCTGTCCACATTTATCACCGATCGGCAGGGGGTGGAGCGAATCGAGCTGAACCGCTATACTGATACCGAGGTTGGCTTGCCGACCCTTACTGATATCCAGCAGGAACTGCTCAAGCCGGGACGTGATCCGCGTGAAACCTTCACCCTGAGCAGTTTCCGTGAAGATGTGACCGAAATGTCGGACCTCAAGGAGGGGATGCGTCTGAATGGGCTAGTGACCAATGTGGCTGCCTTCGGCGCCTTTGTCGATATCGGCGTGCATCAGGATGGCCTGGTGCATGTCAGCCAACTGGCGGATCGTTTTGTGCGTGATCCTGCGACAATCGTCAAGGTCGGTCAGCAGGTTCAGGTGCGGGTTGTCTCTTTCGATCTGCAGCGCCGTCGGATCGGCCTGAGTATGCGCTCCGAAGATGCCAAGACCGCGCAGGAAGCGGAGGTTGGTAAGCGGGAGGTACCTGCAAGGCCGGCTCAAAAGAAGACCGCCGGGCAGAGCTCTGCCAAGGTCACAACCGATCTCGGGGCAGCGTTTTCGCGGGCCGGGTTCAAGGTGAAGGGGAAGTAATCAAGTGACGCAACAACGGGTCGATCTCCATCTGCATACCACCTGTTCAGACGGCCATTATAGCCCGCAGGAACTGGTAGGGCTTGCGCTTAAGGCGGGGATGAAGGCGATCGCTATTGCCGATCATGATAATGTGGATGGCATAGACCGCGCGCTGAAGTCAGGCGACGAACTTGGCATCGAAGTGATCACGGCGGTTGAGTTATCGAGTCAATGGCAGGCGTACCAGGATATCCATCTGCTCGGTTACGGCTTCGATCATCATCATGCCGAACTGAAGCGCCAACTGGCCGATTTTCGTGAGTTTCGCGCCGGGCGCAATCAGCAGATTGTCGAAAAGGTCAATCGACAGCTTGCCGGCGAAGGGCGGGCGCCGCTCGACTTTCGCGCGATCGAAGCCAGCGCAGGCGGCACCCTCGGTCGCCCCCACATTGCCTTGGCTCTGCGTGCCGCGGGTTACGCCAAGAATCATGATGAAGCCTTCGATCGTTATCTGGTGCCGAACGATGTCCCCAAGCGTTTCTTTCCGATCGACGAAGCGATCAACCTGATCCACAGTGCCGGGGGGGTCGCCGTACTGGCGCATCCTCCCTATGTCACGCGCAACCATGGTGAACTCGAAGCCTTGCTTGAAACTTTTGTCGAGATGGGGCTCGATGGCCTTGAGGCCTACAACAATGGCGTTAATCAGGAGGGGGTCTATTGGTTGATCGGTCTGGCGCGTCGCCATCAACTGATCGTGACCGGTGGCTCCGATTTCCACGGCACCGAAGGTTCGACCATTACCCTCGGCGCTGGCGTCGGGCGCCTGAGCATCCCCTATAGCTGTGTCGAAGAAATCCGTTCGGCCCTCTTTCGACGTCAAGCGAAGAGCAAGGCTTGACACTGCAAATTCTTGCTATGCATCAAAGGGCCACTTTGGTAGCATTTAGGCTCTGGGTTGGATGTTTTCTGATTTAGACCAGCTGTTTTATCGGACAGGGTGATGTGATGAATGATCAGCAAAGGCTCGAGGCGACACTTAACGAGGCACGAACCGGCAGCACGTTGATGGCATTGACCGCCCTCGAGGAGTTTGTGAAATATACTAACCATCCGCAGGTTTTAGCTTGGCTGGGATACTGTCTGGCCAAAGAGAAGCAGAACTTTTCGAAGGCTCTGGTTCTCTGTAGCAGTGCCATTGATACAGCGCCGGAGAATGCCGATCTCTATCTGGCTTTGGGGCGAGTCTACCGTTTGTGTGGCCGGCGTTATAAGTCTTTGACCACTCTGCGTAAGGGGTTGAAGATGGGCCGCAACGAACTGATCGTCAAGGAGCTGACCGCAATGGGATTGCGCAAGGAGCCAATCTTTAAATCTCTCGAACGTGACCACCTGCTCAATGTCTTTGCCGGTCGGATGTTGACAAGGTTCCGCGTCCGTTGAAACCGAAGAGGGGC
>JAAXQE010000016.1 GCA_012974425.1 Geopsychrobacter sp. | reverse complement strand
TCTTTGCCGGTCGGATGTTGACAAGGTTCCGCGTCCGTTGAAACCGAAGAGGGGCCATCAATCCACTTTGAATTGACGGCCCCTCCTTTTTATATCAGCGATGCGTCCATTGGGCGGGGCGCTTTTCCAGAAACGCCGCCATCCCTTCTTTTTGATCTTCGGTTGCGAAGCAGAGTCCGAAAATATCCGCCTCGTAATCGATCGCTTTGTCGAGTGGCATGTCGAGCCCGTTATTGACCGCCTTGCGGATGAACTGCACGGCAACCTGGGGTTTGGCGGCAATCTTCTCGGCCATTCTGGTTGCTGTCTCGAGCAACATGTCTGCTGCAACGACCTGCTCAACCAATCCGATCTGCAAGGCTTCTGCTGCACTCAGCATATCACCGGTCAGCATCATCTGTTTGGCTTTGCCGCGACCAACCAGGCGCGGTAGCCGCTGGGTGCCTCCCCAACCAGGAATAATACCGAGATTGATCTCCGGCTGACCGATGCGTGCACTCTCGGCAGCAATCCGGATATCGCAGGCTATTGCCAGTTCGCAGCCGCCGCCTAAGGCATAGCCGTTGATGGCGGCGATAACCGTTTTAGGAAAAGACTCGATACGTGCGAATAGTTGTTGCGCTTGACGCGCGACTTTGGCTGCCTCCAGCGGCCCGAGTGGTTGCATCACTGAGATGTCTCCACCGGCGACGAAGGCTTTTTCACCCGCTCCGGTCAGCACGACGGCCCGTACCTGATTGTCCTCAGCCAGCGCGTTAAAGGCCTGATCGAGCTCCATCAAGGTCTGCGGGTTCAGGGCGTTCAGGGCCGCTGGGCGACTGATTGTAACTCGCGCAACGCTGCCTTCAATGGTTAGTATCAGATTCTCATAATTCATTGTAGCCTCCCTGTTTATCTGTGTGATCTATTTAACAGACTTTAGTTTTGCCATTTTTTAAGCTTTCGCGTCGGGGTCGCTGCCCATGGATCATTCGGCCAGGGGTGTTTCGGGTAGCGCCCCTTCATCTCTTTCTGGACTTCCGGATAGACCTGATCCCAGAAACTGCGCAGGTCGCTGGTTACTGCCAGGGGGCGTCCGGCTGGAGATAGGAGCTGGAGCTTGAGTGGAACCTGGCCCCGGCAGATGGAGGGTGTTTCGGCCAGTCCGAAGAGCTGTTGCAGTTTCACCGGTAATGTCGGCCCTTCGGTTTGATAGTCGACCTTCATCATCTCACCACTTGGGACCTTCATGCGTAAGGGGGTCAGTTGGTCGAACTGCTTGGTCTGCTGCCAGTCCAAGAGGGATTGCAGGGCAGGCAGCAGGTTGAATTTTTTGAGTTGATCCGCCGTCTTTATCCCATTCAGGAAAGGGGCGAGCCAGATCTCGGGCTTTTGCAGCAGGCTTTTTCGGTTAATCTCCTGCCAGGGATCTCCCAAAACCCTGTGGAGCAGGCCAATGCGGTTCAGGAATTGTTCTGCCTCCTTTGACCAGTTGAGTAAGACCTCGCCATTGCTACGGAGGGTCGCACAGATGATCTCCACAACTTGTGCGGGGGCAGGTGTCTGGCTTTCGCTGCAGAGTTCAATGGCTCCCCGCCGCTTGATGCGGCGTGCCATGACGCGTTGTTTCGGTCCGTCCCAATAGACCTCGTTTTGCCATTTTGCGGCCGCGATCTGCTGCTTGAGCCAGCTATTGTCGAGAGCAAGGGCCTGCCTGATGCGCACGGCACCGGTCTCGTTCTGACTGACATCCGTGACCGCCAGCCAGTTTGAACTTCTCAAGGAACTCTGCACGCTCAGTTGGGCGCCGCGCCCATTGGCTAGCAGGTAATCACCATCGGCCTGGCTGGAACAGGCGATTCGATCTGGATAGGCGTGGGCGATTAGCCTGGCAAGTAGGTCGTTTTCGAGCTGATTGGTTTGAGGAGGCTTGATCTTGAATATCCCGGCCAACTGCTTGAACGAGCGCGCTGCAGGCAGAGCCTGACCTCTTTGGCTGTGGATCTCATGATTGAATTGGCGCAAGTCCTGGCCAAGATCCTCTTCTCTGCCAGATGAGCTGCCGACCCTCTCAGCGAGAAATGCACAGAGTAGACAGCCGAGCGGCAGGAGGTTAAGTCGTTCTGCCTCCAGCAACAGACTGGCAAAGCGCGGGTGGACAGGCAGCCGGCTTGCACGACGACCGTCGCTAGTGAGTCTGCCGCGCTGATCGATCAGGCCGAGTTGTAACAAGAGTTGCTTCGCTGCCGCCAGGGCGCCAGCCGGGGGGGGATCGAGCCAGTCGAGTTGGGTCGCATCTTGTAACCCCCATGCACTGAGTTCGAAGGCGAGGGGGGTGAGATCGGCGCTGCGAATTTCGGGCGGCGTCTGGGGAAGCAAGGATGCCTGGGCCGCTTCACTCCAGAGGCGATAGCAGACGCCCGGGCCCTGACGTCCGGCGCGCCCCGCCCGTTGTTTGCTGCTGGCCTGTGAGATGCGTGTGGTTGTCAGGCGGCTGAGGCCACTGCCGGGATCGAAGCCGGGTTGACGGCAAAGGCCACTGTCGACCACGGTTGCAATGCCATCGATGGTCAGGCTGGTTTCGGCAATGTTGGTGGTCAAGATCAGCTTGCGCTTGACCGATTTTTTCAGCGCCAGCTGCTGTTCGGCAGGTTTTAAGCGACTGTGCAGGGGGTAGATCTGCAGTTCTTGCAGACGCGGTGCCAGTTGCGTCTTAACCCGTTCAATCTCATAGACACCGGGCAGAAAAGCCAGGATGTCACCCGTGGTTTCCGCTGCGGCCCGCGTGATGGCGGCAGTCATCGGCGCGACACAGTTTGTCGAAATATCGCCACCCAGATGAATGACATCGATCGGCCAGTTGCGCCCTTCCGAGCGTAAGCGTTCGGCAGCGAGGAGTTTGAGGAGTGGTTCGCTGTCGAGGGTCGCCGACATGATCAGAATTCTAAGGTCTTCACGCAGCCCTTTGCGCAGGTCGTTAGTCAGGGCCAGGGCGATGTCGCTGTGGATGTTGCGTTCATGGAATTCATCGAAAATCACCAAGCCGACATCGCTGAGTTCAGGGTCTGATTGCAAGCGGCGGGTCAGGATCCCTTCAGTGATGACTTCAATGCGGGTTTGTGCCGAGGTGCGCTGTTCGTAGCGGATGCTGTAGCCGATGGTCTGCCCGACATTCTCGTTGCGTTGTCTGGCCATGAATTCGGCGGCACTCCGCGCGGCTAAACGGCGCGGTTCGAGCATCAGGATTTTCTGGCCATTAAGCCAGTCAGCATCGAGTAACGCCAGGGGAACAGCTGTGGTTTTCCCCGCACCCGGCGGCGCCTCCAGAACCAGAACTTGGTATAGTGCCAGCTTCTCCTTCAGCTGTGGCAATATAGTCTCTATCGGCAGGCTCATTCTTATCAGGCGCGTCGAATGATCTCGACTACCAGACGGGCAATCTGGACCATATCCTCAACCCGCACCTCTTCTTCGACCGAATGAACCTTATTCATGCCGGTGCCGACAATAACGCATTGAATCCCCTGGCCATTAAAAATATTAGCATCCGAACCGCCGCCCGCCGCCTTGATCTGCAGCGGAAAGTCGCTCGCTTTGGCTGCCTCGGCAATGAGCGCGAGGATGTCTGCATCCAGATCGACATGCATCGAGGGGTATTCATCGCGCAGGTCGAGAGTCATTGTTGCCCTGATCTGTGCGCCGTCGACAGTTATCTGCTCCCTTGCGACCTCCTCTTCGATCAGACCAATGATCTGTTGAGTCAACTCCTGTAGTTTGTGCGGATTGTGACTGCGGACTTCCCCCTCAAGAATGGTCTGGCGTGGAATAATATTTGTGGCCTGCCCCCCCCTGATGACGCCGATATTCGCAGTCGTTTCCTCATCTATCCTGCCCAGCTGCATACGCGCGATCGCACGGGCTGCAATCACAATCGCAGATATGCCGTTTTCCGGGACCACCCCGGCATGAGCTTCCTGCCCAGTGATCTCGACCGTAAAGCGGTTGGCGGCCGGAGCCTTGTGAATCACATCCGAGATACCTGTGGTGTCGAGGGCGATACCCCGTTTTGCCTTGAGCAGCGAGTAATCGAGATGTTTGGCTCCCAATAGGCCAACCTCTTCGCAGACGGTGATCACTACCTCCAGGGGGACGTGTTCAATTTTCTGCTCGCGCAGCACTTCCAGGGCTTCGATGATTTCGGCAATTCCGGCCTTGTCATCTGCGCCTAGAATGGTATGGCCTGCACTGCGAAAAACACCATCTGCGAGGACAGGTTCGACCCCCTCGGCGGGGCTAACCGTATCCATGTGCGCCGAAAGCAGGAGCGGTGCCCCCGGTTTGCTGCCTTGAATGTGAAAAATCAGGTTGTTGCTCTGGCTGCCGATCTGCTCGCCCGCGCTATCCTCAACGAGGGTTGCGCCCAGTTGGGTAAAGCGCTGGCGCAGGTAGTCGGCTATGGCTGCTTCTTTAAACGAGGGGCTTTCGATTGCAGCCTGGCGTGCAAATTCGCAGCTGATTCTTTCAGGGTTAATCATAATCACTCCAGTGGGATAACGTCTAAAGGGACAGTTCACGTATCTTAGCTCTTTCCTGACCTATGGACAAGGGATCCGGGCTGGACAGAAGGGCATTTTATTTGCTAGGGTAACTGTTTATTATTGTTTAACTGATGCCTCTCTCGCGAGGCCTGTATTCGGTATATTACGCCATGATCAAAAAAATTCGTTTTGATTACCAACCTCCTCGAACGTCCCGTCGGCCACAGCCACGGCGTGGCACAGGGCGTTTTTTCCCCGCCGTCATTATTCTGGTCGCCTTGACAGTCGGGGGACTGGTCTTCCTTGGTCCCTCTGGGCCAGAGCTCCAGGCGCGTACCGGTCCGCTCGAAATCAGGGCTCCGCAACCCAAAATCCCAATCCCGGTGCCTAATCGGATTGAGGCGGTTATATCTCCTGGGGAAACAATTTCATCATTGCTGGGCGGCTATTTTACCCCGCAGGAAATCCATAATCTTGGCCAGCAGAGTAAGAGTGTTTTTCCTCTAACACGCATCGGCGCCGGTCAACCCTATCAGATCTTCACGACTGACGATAAGTTCGACCGCTTTATCTATGAGATTGATCAGGAAGAGCAGCTGGTCATTCGGCGTGACGGGGAGCAGATTCAGGTTGAACGGGTACCGATTGAGTATGAAGTTGAAACTCAGGTCGTGCGTGGTCTGGTAGAGAGCAGCCTGTTCGAAGCGGTCAGCAAGGCCGGTGAAACCTCTGAACTGGCGACGGCTTTGGCGGATATCTTTGCCTGGGATATCGACTTTGTGCGCGACTTGCGCACCGGCGACACCTTTTCGGCCCTGGTTGAGAAACGTTTTCGCGAGGGACAACCTGCGGGCTATGGTCGCGTCCTTGCCGCTGAATTCCGCAATAAGGGCGAATTGTTTCGCTCCTTCGCCTATGCCGATGGCGAGCGGGTTGTCAGTTATTATGATGAATCGGGTCGTAATGTGCGCAAGGCCTTTTTGAAGGCCCCGCTCTCTTTCTCGCGAATCTCTTCCGGTTTCACCATGAAGCGCTTCCATCCGATTACCAAAACCTGGAAAGCGCACCCGGCAATCGATTATGCCGCGCCCAGCGGCACACCGATTAAAACTGTCGGGGATGGTACGATCACCCGCATCGGTTACACCAAGGGGAACGGTAATTTCATCGAGATGCGCCATAACGGCAGGTACAAGACGATCTATCTGCACATGTCAAAATTCGCCTCTGGCATGAAAAAGGGGAAGCGAGTTTCCCAGGGGCAGGTGATCGGGTATGTTGGCTCGACTGGCTTGGCGACCGGGCCACACCTCTGTTTTAGGATGTATCACAACGGTTCACCGGTCAATCCAAACAAGGTCAAGGCACCTGCGGCAAAGCCGGTTACTGAAGTCAATATCGCAGATTTCAAACGGCACACCCGCTCTCTGGTTGCCCAGCTTGAAGGGCGAGAGGAGGTTCGCATGGCGGCTCTCAAGACCCCGGCTGCTAGCGCCCACAGCTCAAGTAACTGATGGATGGGTGGTGCGGACAGGCCCTTGAAGTCGATTTGAACAGGGGTCTGAGTTCGATTCTCCCCCTTTCCCCCAATGTCCTGAATCAAACCCTGGGTGGGCGTGGCCTCGCTGGCCACCTGCTGCGGACCCGCTCTCCAGATCTTGCCATTCCAACTATCTGTCTCGCCTGCGGCCCGTTTTGTGGCGCAAATATCCAAACCGCCGAACGTCTTGTCGCTGTTTTTCGTTCCCCCATGACCGGTGGGATATTTGATAACAGTGCCGGCTGCAACTTTGCCTCAGCGCTGAAGCAGGCCGGATTTGATGCCCTGCTGTTGAAAGGGGAGGCCGCCGAGTTAAGCCATTTGCAGCTAGATAGCGCAGGCGGACGCCTGGTAGCAGTGCCCGAACTGGCCGGATTGGATACCGCCCGGACCCTGTCAGAACTTGGCGAGCTTGCCGCGCTGGCGATCGGCCCGGCCGGTGAAAACCAGGTGCGCTTTGCTGCGGTTGTTGCCAGTGCCGGCGAGTCCTTGTCACGCGGGGGGATGGGCGCCGTTTTGGGCCGGATGAATCTGAAAATCCTCAGCGCCTCCGCCCCTGAAGTCTCCCGGCGCGCTGAAAGCCAGGAGTGCTTAACCGCAAAGACTGACCTCCAAAGGCTCTATAATGCCTCTCCCTTCCTTACCGGTCCACTCGGTATTGGGGTCTGTGGCACTGCCGCCTTGCTTGATCTGACCCAGGCGCGGCAGATGCTGCCGACCGCCAACTTCCGCGCGACGATTTATGCGCAGGCGGCTGAGTTCTCGGCCGCGCAACTCAAAAAAAATGTCGGATTTGCTGCGGATCCATGCCCCGCTTGTGAGATCGCCTGTCGCAAAAAAGATGCTGCGGGCGTTTTGCCGGAATATGACAGCCTGGCGCATTTCAGTGCTCTGCTCGGGCTGCATGATCTGCAATCGGTTATTGAGCTTGAGCGTTGCTGCCGGTCTCTCGGTCTCGACCCGGTTTCGACCGCCGTCACCCTTGCTGGCTTCTTCGCTGGCAGGGAGCTGCCGCCTGAGACTGAGACGCTGGTCGACCTTCTGGAGCAGATTGCATATCGCCGTGGGGCGGGGGCTCTTCTTGCTGATGGTCTCAAACGTTTCGTTGACAGCTTGAATAATGGCCAAACCGCCTTCTGTGCCAAGGGCCTTGAGCTCCCTGCTTTTGATCCACGCGGGGCCTATGGTCTGGCACTGTCGCTGGCGGTTTCACCCGGCGGTGATTATCGTCATGCCCAGGCTCATTTCCATGAACTGCTGCGCAAGCCGGTGCCGACTGAGCGCTTCTCCTTTGCGGGGAAGGCGCGCATTATTATGCAGGCAGAGGATGCTGTCGCCGCCTGTGATTCGCTCTGTATCTGCCGGCATACCCTGGTTGCGGCCGGTCTCGAAGAGTATGCGGCGCTCTTAACCGCGGTGACGGGTGTCGATTTTGATGCCGCATCCCTGGCCATGCGCGGTCGGCAGACCATCATGCGCGAACGCTGGCTTAACCAGCAATATGGGTTCAGTGCAGCCGATGACGACTTGCCAGCCTTCTTCTTCGCCACTGAGGATCACCAAGGGTTGGATGCTCCTCTCGCGGACCTGAATCGGCAGCTCTTTATGACTGAACGGGAGCGTTATTACCGGTTGCGCGGCTTGAATGAAATGGGCCATCCGCTTGAACCTCCGGTGGAGCCGGTATGATCAGGCAGCTCGAATATTATCGAAACAAAATTCAGGCTGATGGCCAGATTAACCCTGCGAGTTTGCTCTTGCTGGCGCAGGATGATGAAACTGTTTTTTGTGGTTGCGCTGAGCTGCGCAGTCTGCTGGCCGAGGTCCAGCAGCAACTCGGCTGTACCTGCTTGCTTGTCGGCATGCCGCTGCATCCCTATGTCGATCTCTTGCTGGCCGGATTGCCCCCCTCCGCCGAGCGGGTGGTGCCACTCGATACCGAGACGCGCACCTTTCTGCATGATATTCCGCTGGTCCGCAAACAAGAACTCTGTCTGCGGGGTGCAGCTGCCCTGGCCGAGCGCCTCCGCCATCGTAAAGGCGTCATTGTGGAAGGGCTCGGTCTCGTCGCCGCAGGAGCCCTGACGATCGAGCAGGCATATGTCAATTTCTGTTCTTTGCTGCATGCGACGACGGTTAAGGTTCTGCTTGATCTGCTGGTCGAACCACTGCCCGATCCAGCCCTCCTCGCCGGGTTTGAACCCTTGTGGGATCAGCTTCGTATGCCCCTGCCGCTAGAGATTGCGGGACTTACTCCTTTTGATACGCATAGTGAAACAGAGGTCATGACGGCGCTGGATATTGCCGGGCGACGGACCGTCGAGCTGGGTTTGGTCGATTCGTTTTTTGGGAATATATCGGTAGCGGTTGAGGATGCAATCTACATTTCACAGACCGGGGCCAGTCTCGACCGACTTCCGGGATCTGTCGACCTGGTTCTGAATGATGATTCGAGTTGTGCCGGGCTTAGCGCATCGAGTGAGCTGGCCGCGCATCGTGCAATTTTTTCAGCGACAGCTGACCAGACAATCTTGCATGGTCATCCGTGCTTTTCCGTAATCCTGAGCCTATTGTGTGAGGAAGAGTGCAAAACCACCGATTGTTGGAAGGATTGTGCTAGGGTTAGGCTTTTAAATGGAGTGCCGGTTGTCGCCGGGGAGGTTGGTGCCGGTGGCCTGGCACGAAGCCTGCCAGGGGTGATTGGACGTTGTCGGTTGGCGCTTGTCTATGGCCATGGGGTCTTTGCCACCGGAACTAACGATTTTGCCGAGCCGCTCTCTGCCATGCTACATTTTGAAAATTGGTGTCGCGAGCATTATCTGCAGCGCTTAAATCTCAGAATCCGCACAAGAAAAGAAAATTATGAGTATTAGTCCTCCACCGCCAAGGGTGATGAGTCGCTCCGCCTCTGAGATAATCCAACTCTCCAAATCTGCCCGCCAGCTTTTTCTACAGAAAAAGCACTCTCAGGCCCGTGAACTCTATCGACAAGGCCTGGACGCAGATGCGCAAAACCCCTATTTGCTCTGCGGCCTGGGGGACGCCTGTCGTGAAATGGGGGATTTGGCAGAGTCCGAACAGGCCTACCAGACTTTACTCGCGATTGAGCCGGAAAATCTGTTTGCCTTGCGTGGGGTGGGGGATACCCTCAAGGGGAAGGGTGCATTGGCCGAGGCGATCCCTTATTGGCTGCGTTATCTCAATTTACGCCCCGGCGACGTGCATGTCATGACCCGCCTTGCCGATGCCTTTAAACAGCTTAACCATAATGACCAAGCCGAAGATCTGTATCGAGAAATCCTTGAGACAGATGGGATGGACGGCTTTGCCCTGACCGGTTTGGCCGACCTGCTGCATCGTAGCGGGCGTGATCATGAAGCGATTGCCTGTTATGAAAAAATACTGACTATGCAGCACGATGTGCTGCATGTTTTGACGATTGTTGGCAAGCTCTGTTGGCGGGTCTCCGACTTCGAAAAAGCAAAAGCCTTCTTTTTGAGAGCCTTGGAAATTGATCCCGATAACCCCTATGCGCTCTATGGTCTGGGGAACTGTTATCGCTGGTATCATGACTATGCGCAAGCGGTAGAGGTCTGGCAGCGGATTTTAGTGCACAATGAAGGAACCATCGCCTTATATTCACGGCTGGGAGATGCCTTTACTCATCTGGGTGACTACACGTCTGCTGAATTGGCCTATCGTCAGGTCCTCGATCAGAGATATGAACGTTTTGCTCAGATCGGGCTGGTAAAGTTACTTTGCGATCAAGGCAAATTCGACCCGGCCGTCGAAGCGCTCAATGACTTGCTGGCAAGAGAAGGAGATCCATGGCAGCAGATCGATGAGTTGAGTCGTCGCTTTGTGATCTCCGGTCGCCGTGAAACCATGCTTAAGTTCTACACACATCTGCTGAAGGGTTCCATCCCTGCTGCTCTCGAACCCGAGAGGCTCAGGCAACTTCTGCAGAAGCTCGGAGGGTAGCCCGCGTTCTGGGGTTATCTCCCTTATTTATACGGACACAGGGTATGAATTATCTTGCCCATCTCTTCTTTTCAGATCCCGAACCGCTGGCCTGGGCCGGCAGTTTAATGGGCGATTTTGTCAAGGGCCCCCTCGACAACAAGCTTCCCGCGCAACTCGCAAGGCATATCAGACTTCATCGTCGGCTCGACAGCTATACCCGTGACAGCCAACCTTTTCAGACCAGCCGCAGGCGCATAGATCCGCGTTTTCGCCATGGCCGGAGTGTCATGGTCGATGTCTTCTACGATCATCTGCTCGCATCTCAATGGGATTCCTATCATCCCCAGCCCCTTGCAGAGTTCAGCCAGCAGGTTTATGCCGGTTTGAATGAGGTGTTTGAGCTACTCTCACCGGGTCTGCAACAGATCCTGCCGCATATGACGGAACGGAATTGGCTATTCTCTTATCGGCAGGAGCGGGTCATGCAGCGTGTCTTGCAACGCCTGGAAGAACGGATTGGGCACCGCTTGCCCCTGGCCGAAGGCTACTCAGAGTTAAGCCGCGTGCGGACTGGGCTGGAATCTGACTTTGCGCAATTTATGGATCAGGCTGCTCATTTTGTTTCTGAACAAAAATGGCCTGCTCTGTGAAGAGCAGGCCCGTGAAGAAGCGAACTGATTATAGCTCGGCCGGTAGCGGCCAATCCTGCTCAAACCCGTCCGGGTAGAAATTCTCTTTGGTGCGATTGAAGTAACCGAACTGAATGCGTGGAACCTCCTGCTTGACCCGATCGAGCATCTTTTTCATGCCGATTCCTCGCCCGTCTGCACCCATCTTCTGCCAGTAGAGCAAGGGGTCGATGGCCAGATTGCGCATCTGGATCATGTCGATCCCGGTGCTGTCGATTAGCTTGAGCAGGGCCTCGATCTCATCTTCACGGTCGGTGATGCCGGGGAAGACCAGATAGTTCAACGTGGTGAACAGGCCCTTGTCTTTGGCGCGCTGGATCGAATCGATGACATCGCTAAAGGCGTAGCCACGTGGTCGGTAGTAGGCGGTGTAGAATCTTTCCTGGACCGAGTTGAGTGACACGCGGACCGAATCGATCCCGGCGTTGGCCAGATTGTCGATCGCCGCCGGTATCGAGGCGTTTGAGTTGAAGTTGATCGTGCCGCGTGGGGTGGCGCTGCGCATCTGGCGGACCGCTTCACAGATGCTGTCTGCCTGCAGAATCGGGTCTCCCTCACAGCCCTGACCGAAGGAAACAATCGCCTGGTCGGCCGATTTGAGGTGGGGAATCGCGACCTCACATAACTCACTCGGAGTCGGGACGAAGGACAGACGCTCCTGGCTTGAGGGGCAGCACTCGTTCTCGCCCTGCTCGGAGATACAGCCCACGCATGCGGCGTTGCAGGTCGGGGAGCAGGGCAGGGGAGCCTCCCAGCGGCCGAAGAAGAGATTCTTGGCGGCGAAACAGTGATAGTCGAGGGCGCAGCGCGCGAGCTGATCGATCAGGCGGTTGTCGGGCTGGGCTGCAACCCTGGCGCGGACCAGGGGTTCAAGCTGGCGATCGTCAAAATGCTCGGGTTGCCACTGTTGGTTGCGATCAACCCGTGTCGCCGCGACGTAGAAACGTTCCTCTTCCACACACCAGCCGACGGCGGTGTAGGACCAGAGGGTCAGGTCAACTTTTTTGGTCGCATAGTCTGCTGCTGGTAACAGGGTGCGAGTGAAGGCCGGGGTGACAAAGGCTGAGACCGCCTGCGCCATACCGCCCCCCCAACTCATCGGCAACTCAAAGAGCGTCCGCAGTCTGCCGGTTTTCAGGTCGTAGCCGATCGGCGGGGTGCCGGGGATGGTAAAGAGCCGACTTCCTTCCGGCAGCGGGATCAACTCGTCTTCGCATGGTCGGCAAACGCTCATGCCGTTCATGCCCGCCAGGAGCAGGTCCGGATGTTCGAAGACCTCGCCATTTTCGTCTGCAACCACCGCCAATATTGTTTTTTGCGTATTCATAGGTGTCTCTCTTTCAGGCCGCGGAGAATAGCACATCCAGGCGTTTGACGACAATCGTTTGAAACTCCTTCGAGTCATGCTTAATCTGGTGTATTCTTGCCGCCATGCGAACTCTCTTAACGACACTCCACAGCAAATATATCCATCCGAGCCTCGCGCTCCCCTGTCTGGCTGCCTATTGTGGCGCGGATTGTGGTGAGCTGCTGATCGGTGAATATACTGTTCATCAACCCAAAGAGAACCTGCTGGCGCGGATTATCGCCTGTCAGCCCGATGTCGTCTGTTTCTCGGTTTACATCTGGAATCGCCAGTTGAGCCTGGAACTGGCAGTGTCTTTACGGAAGGCTCTTCCAGAGGTGCGGATTGTGCTGGGCGGGCCTGAGGTCAGTTTTGAGGGGACCGGTTTTTTCGAGGGCTACCCGGTCGATGCCCTTATCTGTGGTGAAGGCGAAATCCCGCTGCGCCATGTGCTGAAAGCCTGGCAGAACGGCAAGGACCCGAGGACCTGTCCCGGGCTGCAGTTGCCGGGGATGTCATCCGCGGATGCCGGCCAGAGTTTCCTCGGCAGCCTGGATGAGTTGCCATCCCCCTTTGCCGCTGGGCTGGTCGATCTGAGCCGCGGTTATGTCTACTATGAAAGCAGTCGCGGTTGCCCCTACAGCTGTAGCTTCTGTATGAGTGCGCTGGATGAACGGGTGCGCTCATTCTCGATGCCAAGGATTCAGCGCGATCTCGGCCTGTTGATGCAGGCTGGAGTGAAGCAGATAAAATTTGTCGATCGCACCTTTAACTATCATGCCGTTCGAAGTCGCGAAATCATCAAATTTATTCTGGAAAACAATCGTGGCAGCCACTTCCATTTCGAGGTCGGTGCCGATCTGCTCGATGAAGCGACACTGTCGCTGCTTGAGTCTGTCCCGCCGGGGATGTTTCAATTCGAAATCGGGGTGCAGACGACAAGCCCCACGACCCTCGGGCGGATTGGGCGTAAGACCTCACTTGAGAAATTGGAAGAAAACGTGAGTCGCTTGCTGGCGGCGGGAAATATTCACCTGCATCTTGATTTGATTGCGGGCCTGCCGGGTGAAGCCAGTAGCGATTTTTTTAGGTCGCTGCGCAGGGTACTGGCGCTTGCGCCCGATCATCTCCAGGTTGAGCTGGTCAAGCTGCTGCCCGGTGCTCCTTTGCGTCAGCAGGCGCAGGGATTGAAACTGCAATTTGATCCGTCCCCGCCCTACGCGGTGTTACGGACCCCCGAACTCAGTTTTGGCGATCTGGAAGAGATCCGTGGCGTCGGACGTCTGCTCGATCTATTGAACAATAGTCGCCGCTTCAAGCATTTTCTGCAGGCAGCAGCGGCGATTTTTGGCGACCAGGTTGAATTCTATCGGTGTTTGCAAGACTGGTGGCACAGGGCAGGGCTGTTTGACGAGCCGCTCAGTCTGCAGCAGCAGTTTAACGCCCTGCACAAATTTGTCGAAAGCAGTTCCGAAGCCCTGGCGCTGCGTGAAGCGCTGGCCCGTGATTTTGCCCTGGCCGGGCGCGTGGTGCCGGGGAAGGCCCCGACTTTCTTTAACTGCCAACTCTCCGCAGAGGAGCAGCTCGCAGTTAAACAACGGGTCAGGCAGGTGCTGGAACAATCAGTTCCGGGAGAGAAGTTGCAGCACTTCGCGGCTGTCTTTGAAACCCTGTCACAAGCAACTCCACGCAGCCTGGTGCTCTACCTCTATCGGAGTAGCAACGCGAAGAGCCCTAGTGCCGAAGAGGTCTTTCTTTGACGGTGCGATAATCGAACTCCTGGAGTGGTTCAAGAAACTTGGTTAGTCAATACCATAGATTTGAGAGCAGGCGGTCACTAGGTCAAAGTGTCCTGAGTTGCAGGGTT
>JAAXQE010000257.1 GCA_012974425.1 Geopsychrobacter sp. | reverse complement strand
TTGCTTCTGCTCTTCTTGTTGCTGCAGGGCATTTTCGACCAAATCTTTGTTGATCTGAGCATCGCCATGTTCAGGCTCAAGCTCGAGCGCCTGTTCATAGGACTTGAACGCCGCGGGCAGATCTCCCGCCTTGGCCAGAGCGTTGCCCTGGTTGTACCAGTCGTCTGCGGTCTGCGGATCGGCGAACTGCTCGGCCGCCGCCGCGAATTGACCACTGCGAAAGAGCGCACTCGCCTTCCAGCGCGGATCTGCAAACTGTGCTGCCGCCTCGGGGTAATCCTGCTCCGCGAAGCTCTGTGCGGCGCGCTGATCTGGGGTCTGCCAGAGCTCGGACCAGCTCAGCGCCTCGGCAGAGGGCGGCACCAGTAACAGCAGCGGCAGCACCAGCAGCCAGCCTCGCCGAAAGCCGAAGGCAGCCAGAAGGCACAGGGGAAAGAGCAGCCAGACGCCCTCTTCGCGCCAGCGATCCCCCATGCCGGAAGATTGTTGCGCCTTTGCGTCCGAGGCTTGATCGAGACCGCGATCACCCAGGCCCGCGAGCAGAGCAGCCAGATCGCTGTCATCAATCGTCAGGGTACGGTAGTTGCCGCCACCGGCACGCGCCAACTCCTCCAAGCCGGCCTGGTTGAGGCGGGGCAGGACCAGATTGCCCGCTCCATCCTTGAAGAAACCTCCCCCGCTCTGCGGAATAGGCGCGCCCTCAGGACTGGCAACGCCGAGCACCGACAGTTCAAAGCCCTGCTCAGCCAAACCAGCTGCGGCCTTAAGCGAGAGTTCGGGGCGGTCCTCATCGGTCACCAGCAGCAGCCGTCCCGTCTTGAGGCCCGCCTGTTTAAGGAGCTCCTGGCCGAGTTGGATGGCGCGCGCCGGGTCACTCCCCTGGACGGGCATCATCTCGGGATCGAGACTCTTCAGCAGCGCCTCGATGGTGTGGCGATCTTCGGTCAGGGGGGTCACGGTGAAGGCATCGGCGGCAAACACGATCAGGGCGGTCTGGCCCTCCTGACGCTGCCGGAGCAGATCCTCAATCTTGAGCCGCGCGCGCAGGAAGCGACTCGGCTTCAGATCGGCGACCTGCATTGAACGCGATAGATCGAACAGGACCACCAACGCCGATTGCTGGCGAAAGAGCGGCTGCGGCTGACGCTGCCAGGCCGGACCGGCCAGGGCGAGAACAGCCAGGAGCAGACCGCACATCAACAGCCAGAACGGCCAGTTGGCGCGGCGCACCGAACGCCCCAAGAGCAGATGCGGTAACAGTTCAGGGTCACAAACGGCCTGCCAGCTGCGGCTGCGCTGATGACGCCGCACAAGCCAGTAGAGCAGCAGGAGCAAGGGGATGAGGACCAGAAACCATTCCGGGCGCATAAAATGAAAATCGTTCATCGACGTCCCCCGACAGGGAGTTGGGCCAAGAGGAGCACCAAAGTTCCAAGCAGCAGCGAGAGTCCCAACGGCCAGGGGTAGAGTTCGGAGACCGGACGGTAAATCTCATGCGCGCTCTCGGTCGGTTCCAGCTTATCGAGTTCGGCATAGATCTCGGCCAACTCTTCGGTATTGCGCGCCCGGAAGTAACGGCCTCCGGTCTGTTCAGCAATAGCGGTCAGGGTGGCCTCATCCAGATCGGCCGAAGGGTTGATCTTCTCGCTGAAGAAGAAATTGCGCACCTCCATCTCGTCGGCACCGATCCCGATGGTGTAGATCTTCAGTCCCTCTCTGGCGGCGAGTTCGGCGGCTTTCAAGGGGGTGAGCTGGCCCGCAGTATTCGCGCCATCGGTCAACAGGATCAGAATCTGCTGTGTCCCTTGGCCATCCTTGAGCCGCTTGACCGCCAGACCGATGGCATCGCCGATCGAGGTGCGATCACCGGCCAGGCGCAGGGCCGATTCATTGAGGAGTTGCTGAACCGTACGCCGATCGAAGGTCAGAGGGGTCTGCACATAGGCCTGGTCGCCGAACAGAATCAGTCCCAAGCGATCACCAACCCGGCGCTGGATAAATTCTCCGGCCACCAGCTTGAGCGCGGTCAGGCGATCCACGGTCTCACTGCCGAGGCGGAAATCTTCTGTCTCCATGCTGCCGGAGAGATCGACCGCCAACACCAGATCACGCCCACTCACCGGCAGCTCAACCGGCTCGCCCAGCCATTGAGGGCGGGCCGTCGCGCCGACCAGCAACAGCCAGCACAAAAGAGCCAGCGGGAGCTGCCAACGCCCCTTGCTGCGGCGCTGTTGATGCTGGATCTCGCCGAAGGGCGAGAGGCTCGGCACCCAGAGGGCGGCCTCTTCTGCGGCCAGGGCAGGCGGTGAGAGTTTATAGACCAGCCAGGGCAGAATCAGCAGCAGGAAGGCCCAGGGCCATGCGAAATGGATCATCGCGGCCTCCGTTTCAATAGGGGTTGCGCCGGGAGTTTCTTCATCCAGAGGCGACAGAGAGCGAGCAGCGCCGGACCATCGATCTGCTCATTGATCTGCATCGCGGGACGATAGGGGGCATCGAGCAGACAGTGCCCGACGCCCTCACTGAAGGGGCGATCGGCAAAGGGACGATCCAGAAATTCGAGCCAGGCCAGGCCACTCAGGCCGGCGCTAGCCTGAGGAAAGTGACAGATCGCAGCCTGACGCAACAAGCGTGAGAGGGCCGTAGCCAGTTCACCCGCGGGGAGTTGGTCCAATCTAGAGAGTTGCGCCAGGGCCAGTCGGCGCAAGCGGCGCGCCTGCCAGAAGCGCCAGCCCAAAAACGCGAGGGCCATCAGCAAAGCCAACAGGCCGAGCAGTAGCCACCAGCCGGGGGCGAGCGGCCAATAACCGACCGCAGCGGGCAGATGAATATCCTGCAAGGGGAGATCTGGGATCATCCCGGGGTTTTGTTGCATCTCAGCCCTCCCCTCTGCTGCCGGAGAGGCACTCGAGTGGATCGGCATCGGTCGGCAGGCTGATGAGCCGACAGCGCTGGCGACGACAGAAATCCTCAAGCTGCTGGCGGCGCTGAGCAAAGTTATGCTGATATTCTTGACGAGCGCGCTGATCGCCTGTCGCAATGGTCAGATCGCGCACGCCGTCACTCAAACGATAGGATCCGGCGGGGGGCAGTTCGGCCTCAAGCGGATCGAAGCAATGCACCAGTCCCAGCTCACAATGCCGCCCGAGCAAGGCCAGCTGCTTCTCCACCACGTCATCCCACTGGCTGAAATCGCTCAACAGCAGGATCAGACTGCCGGGCCGCGCAACCCGCTGCAGACGTTGCAGGGTCTTCGCCAGACGCTGTTCGGGGGCGAAGGGGCGATGGGGTGAACGCTGCCAGACCGGGTCAGCGACCATCTGGCGCAAGAAATCAAGTACGGCTTTTTTGCCAAGCTGCGGGCGCAGTTCGAGGTTACGTTCTTCGGAGAAGATAAAGCCACCGACCCGATCCCCGCGCGCGAGAGCCTGCCAGGCAAAGAGTGCGGCCAACTGGGAAGCCTGGACGGCCTTGAAGCGGCCGCGCGTAGCGAAAAACATCGGCCGGCGATAATCGAGGGCGAGCAGCACCGGCCGTTCGCGTTCCTCATGGAAAAGCTTGGTGTGCACCTTGCCGCGTCGCGCGGTAACCCGCCAATCGATACTGCGGACATCATCGCCGGGCAGATAGGCGCGGACCTCGGCGAACTCCATACCCCGCCCGCGAAAACGGCTGCGATAGCCACCCTGCTGCGACGCCAGCTGGCGCAGGGGGCGCCCGGCGGCAGGCAGCATTTTATCCCCCAGGGCAATCAACTCAGCCAGGCTGATAGCGACTGGCGAACTACGGTTCAAGCGATTTGCGGCGGGCATCAGGGCACCGGGACGCGCGCAATCAGTTCGGCAATCACGCGGTCCGGGGTCATGCCGTTAGCCTCAGCCTCATAGCTGAGGATCAAGCGGTGGCGCAGCACATCGAAGGCCAGGTTCTGAATATCTTCCGGCAGGACATGATCACGCCCGGCCAGCCAGGCGCGGGTGCGCGCACAACGGTCGAGGGCAATACTCGCACGTGGGCTGGCTCCGTATTGAATGGCGCCCTGCAGGTCCTCCCCATAGGGCTGGGGATTACGCGTTGCCAGGACCAGTTGCAGCAAATATTCTTCCAGGTTTTCAGCCAGATGGAGATCGAGGACCTGCTTTCTTGCCTGCTGCAGCTCCAGGGTACTCAATTTCGTTAGCTGCGGATCTGCCGCTACGTTTGAACTTAAGCCCGCAGCTTCGCGGCGCGCCAGGGCAAGGATTTGGCGCTCGGTCTCGACGGCCGGATAATCGACCCGCACGTGCAACAGGAACCGGTCGAGCTGGGCTTCCGGAAGCGGATAGGTCCCCTCCTGCTCAATCGGATTCTGGGTCGCCATCACCAAAAAGGGATCGGCAAGGGGATAGGTGGTCTGCCCGACACTGATCTGGCGTTCGCCCATCGCCTCAAGCAGCGCCGATTGAACCTTGGCCGGGGCACGATTGATTTCATCGGCGAGGATCAGATTATGAAAGAGTGGCCCGGGCTGAAAGGCAAAGGAGCCCTCCTGGGCGCGGTAGACATCACTCCCGGTCAGATCGGCTGGCAACAGATCAGGGGTAAACTGGATACGGTGAAAGCTCCCCTCGAGCAGCTCTCCCAACTGGCGGATCGCGCGCGTCTTCGCCAGGCCGGGGGCGCCCTCGACCAGCAGATGGCCATCGGCCAAAAGCGCAATCAACAGGCGCTCAACCAGCTGCGGCTGTCCGATAATCTGTTGTGAAAGAGCGTCCTTCAACTGACCAAAACGTTGCTGCAATAGATCCACGTGAAGCTCCTGAGATAAATTGAAAACCTGACTAAATCCGCATAAATTCTAATGAGTCAGGCGGAAAAAAACAAGCTGGAAGTTTAACAGATAAGCATGAAAGTTATCTGAATATTTCAGGGCAGCAGCGGACGCCCGCTGCGGCGCTGCAACTCTTCGATCCGGCTGATTCCGGCGCGGGCTTCGGCGGCGATGGCCGGGGTTGAGGCCAGATCGATCGCCGCGAGCAGGTAGTGGTAGGCACTGGTGGCGTAGCGCGGTTGCTGCAACAGGAGCTTGCCCGCGGCAAGATAAGCCTGGTCGAGCCCAGGGCCGGTCGGCCGGTCGACAATGAAACGCCGAAAGACCTTGAGGGCCGCCTTATGCTCGCCCTGCTCCATGAGATAATCCCCGAGCGCGAGAGCCGTCGCCGCGGGGACCGCCTTGCGCTGGCGGCTCTGTTCTAACTCCAGATAACAGCGGCTGGCTGCGCCAAGCTCACCAAGGGCAACGGCCTGCGGAATCGAAGCGGGTGAACAGGGGGTCGCGGTTGACCAGTTGGCCGCAGCTGTTACCGGTCGGGCCAACCTCAGCCGATTAGTGACCAGAACCAGTCCGAGCCCGGCAAGGAAGCCACCGATGTGGGCACCATGCGCGACCCCTGCGCCACTTGCACCGAAGGCCAGAAAGGGCAGGAGATTATCGATCAACAGGTAAAAACCGAGCACCCAGCGTGCCGGGATCATCAGGGTGGTGATAATAAAGGGGAAGAGCAAAACCAGGACCTTCACCCTGTTACGCGGGAACCACAGGAAGTAGCAGCCCATCACCCCCGAAATCGCGCCAGAGGCTCCGACCAGGGGAACGTTTGAGCCCGAGACAAAAAGAGCAAAGAACAGGGTGGCCGCGACCCCAAAAAAGAGATAGGCACAGAGATATTTAAGCGGCCCTAGGCGGTGTTCAACATTGTTGCCGAAGATATATAGAAACAGCAGATTGCCCGCCAGATGGAAAAACCCGGCGTGGAGGAAGAGTGAACTGAAGAGGCTGAGCAGGTCGAAATGTGCCGGGCGGAAGCCATAGCGGAAGATCAACAGATCATAGGCAGTCAACTGCTCACGAATCAGATCATAGCTGACCGGCCCCGGTACGCCGATCATGCGCAGATATTCGGCCAGCAGCGGATCATCCAGGGCAGGAGGACGCCAACCGAAGGGCAGACTGACCCCCAGATAGACCGCCATATTTATGCCGATCAAGAGCCAGGTTATCCGAGGAAAGGATCCGGCCTTGGGAGAATCATCTATCGGTAAAAACATGTCGTCAGCAATCGCGTAATCGGGGTTCGGTGAACGGCATTGCCTTCAGTTTACAACATTGGTTGCTCACAGCTATATTTTAAGTTATCTTCCGCGCAAAAGGAGATCGCATGACCCTGCTTTACCTGCTCGATATGATCGGCACCGCCGCCTTCGCCGCCTCAGGCGCCTGGGCCGGAGTACGCCGCGAAATGGACCTGCTCGGTGTACTGGTGCTGGGGATGGTCACGGCTATCGGCGGCGGGACCCTGCGCGATCTGCTGCTGGGGGATACCCCGCCCTTCTGCCTCAAGGATGAAAACTACCTCTGGCTCTCGTTGGTCGTTTCACTGCTGGTTTTTTTCGGCCATCGCCACCTCAAGCGCATCAGCAATCCGCTACTCTATTTCGACGCCATCGGGCTCGGCACCTTCGTCGTTATCGGCACCGGTAAGGCGCTGCAGTTCAACCTTGGACCTTTCGGCGCCGTACTGATGGGGATCATGACCGCCACCGCCGGGGGCGTGATGCGTGACGTACTCTCAAACCGGGTTCCACTGATTCTGCAACGTGAAATTTACGCCTCGGCCTGCCTGATCGGAGCTGGCCTGATGGTCGCCCTGCAGCAGACCACGCTACCCCAAAACCTGAACGTTATCCTGGCTGCCGCTACCGTCATCAGCCTGCGCCTGCTGGCAATCCGCCACGACTGGGCCTTACCAAAAGCCAGCTAAAGAATTAGGGAGTTTCTCATGCATAGCGTCAACATCATTGGCTCAGACAAGAGCTGCCGCGTCGGCAAGATCGTCTGCCTCGGACGTAACTACCTTGAGCATATTCGCGAGCTGAACAACGAGGTGCCCGATCAAGCGGTCATCTTCTGTAAACCGGCCAGCAGCCTACTCGGCAATGAGGGCCAAGTGGTTATCCCGAGCTATTCCAACGACTGCCATCACGAACTGGAACTCGCCCTGCTGATCGGCAAAGAGGGCAAAGAGATCCCTGAAGCACAAGCCCTCTCCCACGTTAGTGCTTATGGCGTTGCCTTAGACCTGACCCTGCGCGACCTGCAGGCCCGCCAAAAAGAGAAAGGCCTCCCCTGGGAGATCGCCAAGGGCTTCGACACCTCCTGTCCACTCTCAGACTTCATCCCGGCAGATATGATTACCGACCCGGATAATCTGGAGCTGTCGCTCAAGGTCAATGGTCAGATTCGCCAACAGGGGAACACCAATATGATGATGCGCTCGGTCGCACAGATTGTCAGTGAGATCTCTGCCTTCTACACCTTAGAAGAGGGGGATATCATCCTGACCGGCACCCCGGCCGGAGTTGGACCGATGCATAGCGGCGATATTCTTGAAGGAGTGATCGAGCAGGTCGGCTCTCTGCGGGTGAGCGTCGCATGAAGCCTGCGCTTGTCCTGATCGGCCCCGGCCGCGTCGGCTGCGCCCTTGGTCACCTGTTGCACAAGGCCGGCTACCCGCTTGCCGCAGTCATCGGCCGCGATCAGGAGAGGACCGCAGAGGCGACGCGCTTTATCGGCTGCGGCGAGCAGCTTGCCACCACCGACCTGCAGGCAGC
>JAAXQE010000214.1 GCA_012974425.1 Geopsychrobacter sp. | reverse complement strand
AAAAAAGCTGCCAGTACTTTTAAGAACTTACACCAAAGCAACTGAAAAAGAATGGTTTTTGCTCAGAAAGGGAAAACCTTTTGAGCAGATTGAAGGCAAAGCCTATGACAAAACTATTATATATTAGCCTGGCAATCGTCAGTCTGGTTTTATCCATGACGAACATGGCATTCGCTGGCAACATTTCTCTCGCATGGGATGCGAACCCGGAGTTGGATATTGCCGGGTACAGGGTGTATTACCAGGCCGACTCAGCCGCCCTGCCCCTTGAGGGTTTTGAGGCGATCGAAGGAGACTCCCCGATTGATGTTGGCAATGCGAGCAGTTTATCGCTGACCGGACTACCGGATGGGCGGGTGTACTATGTTGCGGTCAGCGCCTATAATGCAGCTGGCACTGAAAGTGCGCTTTCCAACATCGTTGCCAGCGACTGGGTTCCAGAGCCTATCGCGCCCACCAACGGGGCTCTTGATGAATCGACGGTAGAGACCTTTATTTGGGGTCCTGCACCACAGGGCTACGATGTCACCTACACCCTTTACTACGGAACCGATCCTGAGTTTAAAGCGGCAACCATCCTTGCCCCTCCAAACCTTCCAAGGATCAAACTTCAGCCACTCAGCATATTGTCCGTACTGATTTTATTCGGCCTGTTTGTCACCATAGGTAAAAGCACTAAAAGGACATTCGCCACCGGTGCCTTGGTCCTGACGCTGGGTCTTGCCATGACTGGCTGTGGTGGAGATGGTGGTGGGCTGAGCAGTATTGTAGTTCCTGGAGGAGACACGACTATAGCCCCACCGGAACTCCCGGTCGAGGGAGGTCCTACAACCAGCATCTTATTCAAAGGCAATACAGATTACCATGAGGCCTACGACCTCGAACCATCAACAACCTACTATTGGAAAGTCGTCGCGGTAGATACGACCAATCCTAATTTAAGATACGAGAGTCCAACAAATAGCTTTACGACAGCAGTCAATTAAACCAGAGCAAACTGGCAACGCAAAGCCACGGATCCTCAAACGAGGCGGCCTTGGTCGCAGTGAGATCAAACCGAGCGACCATCCCGACGAAGAAGCGGGCCAGGTGCCCTTCGGGCAACCAGTCGTCCATGGGAGGTGGCAGCAAGAAGACTGTTTCTCGGTCAACTTGGCGGAACGTGGGACTCATAATATTTGCGCCTCACCGGGTATTTTTAATACCCGGTGATTTCAAGATTTCACGGATAAAAAGCCCGACAAACTGCTAATTATCCGCCAGGCATTTCGCTTTTGAGTATCAATTCAGCAATAATCGGGAAATGATCCGAACCACCTGAATCGGATAGCGTTGCCGCCTTTTGGGCGACAAAGTGCCTGCTATAGAATATGTGATCAATCCGAACCAGCGGTGGAAAGGATAATCTGCTCCGAAACTTGACGTCCGAAGACGGATACGTAAAACCAAATCCCCACCCCGCTTGCCAATGGGCGTTTTTCAGAATTTGGTCAAATAAGCGATAAGTTTGCGTCTGGTCGGTTGTATTGAAATCACCACCTAAAATCAGCGGGTTAGCATCCCCAGCAATATCATCGGCCAGCAAAGTAGACATTTGCTTGTGTCTTCGCTGCCAGTTTCCTCGCGAAGGGTGAATGTTCAAAACCGTTATTGGGCCTCCAGGAGTCATGGCAATTACCTTCTGCGCCCTGCCCTTTCCACTCCCGGCATCGATCTGCTGCAGAGGGAAATGACTGATCATGGCCTGAAGTTTTTGCTCTTCGAAGACCACATTGGGGGCATTGGGATATAAATCATCGAGCTCAGCGACAAGTGCCCTTAACTTGTCTCGATGTATCTCCTGCAGAAGAAGCAAATCCGGTTTTTGATTGCGAACTACCCCAGCCATTTCAGTGATATTCGAATTCTCCCGCCACACATTATAGCTCATAATCTTTAAATGCATCCCATCGTGAGAATTCACTTGCCGTGGCAGAAAAAGCGGGGCGTAAGTGACGAATATAAATAGGGCCGGCACCGCCAAGGAGAATCCCAACAGGTTACGATTTGTCAGAAAAGCTAAGACAATTCCTGCCCAAAGACCAACCTGGAGCCAGGGCATCAGATAGTTGCACAACCGCACAGGCGACAGAAGGTCACCAGTCCACCAGCGCAGGCCTCCCATCAGCATCAAACCGATGGCATAAATCCACACACCAGTCCAAAATGTGAAGCTCAAAGAGGCAAGTATTTTTTTAATAACTTGAGGATCAAGCATCGTAAGACATATCCAGGGCGCTTGCCGATTCAATCGAAAGAACTTTCTGGATAAATAAGAGGAAATACATTTTCATCAGCCCCACTAGCGTTTTCGGAGGAACTCAAA
>JAAXQE010000106.1 GCA_012974425.1 Geopsychrobacter sp. | reverse complement strand
GGCCGCACTTAGCCAGATCAATGCTCAGGCGATAACGCTCGATGCGATGGACGCCGGCGAGCTTGGTTCCATCGTTGGCGATACTTCCGGGACCCTTGCGATGAGTGTCAACTCCGAAGCAGGCACCACTTCAATCGGTACCAACAAGGTTACTTCGTTTGTTCGCAAGCTCGATACCCTGGTTGCCACCCTTGAACTGGAGACGTTTCCGTCATCTGTTGCGGCTGCGACGGAGTCAGTATTGCAGGCGGGTCCTTGCGGCGGGGAGATATCCGGTTCTGTCACGCTGAATGAATCAAGCGGGTCATTTTCGGCGACAATCACCTTTGCCGATTATCTGGATTACGATAGCGATTCGTTTAACTCCTGCAGCATGGGGACCGGGAGCCTTGTCAACGGGACCCTTTCGGTGAATGGCTCTATATCACAGCCGGCAGATGTAAGTATGAACTTTAGATTTAATGGATTTACCATGGTTGGTGATGGTAATGACATCTCTCTCTCCGGGACCGCAGGGTTTGCTGCACTCAGTAGTGGACAAGAGCGAATCAGCATGAACTTGGTGGCGCGGGATAATAATGCAGGAGAGACTTTCAAGCTCGAAAAATACGTTTTACTTGCGACCTCTTACGCAGGCTACCAGACTGAGGAGATCAGTGGGCGTTCCTATCATTATGAGTATGGTTATGTGGATGTTGAAACCTTAAATCCTGTTGAGACTGCGTTCAATTCAGAATGGCCGCGCGCAGGAGTTGTTCAGTTTAGCGGTTCCGCAGGCTCTTTGGTAACGTTGACTTTTGGCACGACAAGCGTCACCGGGACCGGTAGAGATAGTGAAGGGAATGCGATTTCCTTTGAATATGTTTACCCAGCCAATTGATTTGAAATGTTCAGGTAGCGGTGGCCAGGGGGACTCCCTTTATCACCGCTACCTGATGCAACACCGGGATGTTAAACAAGGTTGCGTTCTCCCCTTATGTGATATCCGAGCAAGATCTGTTTCGCTCAGCATCAGCAATTGGAAAAGTGGTTGCGATGCAGCACCTGAATTACTGTGTATAATTTGACCCTGATAAGATATTGGAATCTATGTTCTTTCGCGATGCGGAATCCTTATGTTTCGAAATATTCTCTTAGCGTTGCTGTTTTCAATCCCTCTCTCTCTCGATCCGCTTATGGCCTGGGGGGCGGTCAGGGTTGCTGATTCGAATATCTCCTTAGCGAGCGGTGTCCGCGCAGACAATCTCGATTGGAACATCTCCGGAACCCTCGCGGGTGATGGCCCGAATGTTTTGTCTGAATTAAGCTGGGAGGATCTGCGCAGCTTCCAACTCCGTCTAACGGGTAGTTTTGAACTGGCTGTCGAGGGGGTCCGCTGGTTCCATCCGTACTTTCAGACTCAGTTTGCCACTGGCCGTATCTATGCCGGCGAAAATCAAGATTCGGATTACGATGGGGATAACCGCACGGATGAGTTTTCACGCTCCAATAACGCGGCGGATCGCGGTAATATGCTCGATTTTTCGCTGGCCGCTGGACAAAAAATTCCGCTGCTCAATCAGCGTCTGAATTTGATCCCGCTGGTTGGGTATTCCTATCGCCAACAGAAGCTGCGTCTGCTGGATGGCTTTCAGTCAATTCCAGCCGCTGGTCCTTTTCCTGGGCTGGACAGCACTTATGCGGCTGAATGGTGGGGGGGCTGGATCGGCCTTGAAGCTACCTATAAGACGCACAGACGCCTGATGATTCATGGTTCAGCCAGTTATCATTTTGCCGAGTTTTATGCAGCCGGGAACTGGAATCTGCGGACCGAGTTTGCCCACCCAATCAGTTTTGAACAGACTGCCGATGCAACTGGCTGGGTTCAGGAGTTAGGAATCGAGTATTTATTCAAGGACAACTTGTCATGGACCCTTTCCGCAATCTTTCAGGACTGGCAGACAGGTGCCGGTATTGATCGGATTTTTTTAGCTGATGGCACAATCCTGCATACGCGCCTAAATCAGGCGAACTGGGAATCACGCTCTCTTCTGCTCGGGCTGAACTGGAAGTTTTGAGCGATTTAGTCAGGCTGTAGTGCATATGCCGCCGTTCTCTAAAAAGCTGTCCTTTCTGTTTCCCAATTTTAATCCTTTGTCGCTATCTTTTCTGCCGGTCAGCGGCTAGAATGGCCATAACAATCCGGCTTTCCCCTCTTCTGTGAAACAGTGTCGAGGCTGGGGTCGGGTTTCTTTTTCGTACCGGTCAAATCGGTCAAATCGGTCAGAAAGGGCAGCGGATCGCCTGTTATCTTCTGGCCACGTTTGACTCTTTTTTTTTCTTTAAGGGAGTTCCACAAATGAGTAGTAGTTCGTTGTCTGCTGGTG
>JAAXQE010000063.1 GCA_012974425.1 Geopsychrobacter sp. | reverse complement strand
CAACTATCCCCTTCGGGACTCTTTGCGACGCTGGCGTAATCGGCCTCAGCTTGGTAAAATGTACCGGCGCGTCAAGCCAACAGGGGGTGATGTGATGTGTGGAAGGATTTCAATCGCCGGGTTATCAGCGGCCAGCCTAGAGCCCCTCTTCGGCCTGGGCAAGACCCTGCCATTTCCTCTCAGCCACAATCTCGCGCCCTCAGCTAAGATCCCGGCGATCAGACAACAGAACCTCTCGCGCACCCTCGCCCTGCTTCAATGGGGGCTCATCCCGCACTGGGCGAAAGATCAAGCGATCGCCGAGTATACCTTCAATGCGCGCATAGAGACACTCACGCAGAAACCCTCCTTCAGGGATTCATTCAAGTCCAAGCGTTGTATCGTACCCATCAGCGGCTTTTACGAATGGCGGCAGGATGGGCGCAGGAAGAAGCCTTATTACATCTTCAGGGAGGATAGGAACCCTGTAGCGCTTGCGGGACTCTGGGACTGCTGGGTGGACAGGAGGAGTGGTGAGCAGATAGAGAGTTGCTCGCTCATTTCCACCCCTGCGACTCACCTGATGAGCGAGATTCATGAGCGCATGCCAGCCATCCTGGAGCCTGAATATTTTGCTGCCTGGCTCGATCCGCAGTTTAAGCAGACCCATGTCCTGCAGGATATCCTGAGGGCTACTGAGCCTGAGTTGGAGGTTTATGCCGTCTCGGGCTATGTGAGCAGCACCAGAAATGATGGAGAGAGGTGTATTGAGCGGGTCGAAGAATGACGGCCATCTGATGCTGAAAAATTAACCGCAAAGCCGCGCAACCTCCTCGCCCGCAGCGATGATGGTCGATCCCGACGGCCTGTTCGGTGCCCAGTGGCTGAGCGGCAAACGAGGAGATCAACCGAGCACTAAGGGTTTGCAGACCAGATCGGCCTGCTTAGCCGGTCGACCGCAACTGCCGCAGACAATCGACAGGCTCTCCTTGACTTCGGAACACATGCTCGCCTGCGCCCTGGTTGTACCGCAATAATCATGGGGATCTTCTTGCTGGGTGGGATGACAGAGGCTGTCGCTCTCATTCGAAACCACTCCGCAAACCTTGCATTCGTAGACTTCGGTCATGGCTGCTCTCCCTGTCTGGCTGTGATAGCACGAATAGAAACCGACCCGGCTAACTGCCGGGCCGGTCCATGAAGCATCGGGAGGGTTCTCTGACATCGCCTTGACCTGATTTTCCTGCCGCAAGGCTGGCAGGTGCTGATTGAAGCAATGTGGAGCGTCCGAGATTGACCCTCAACTCCTTTTGGCGCTCGCATTTTTCGATGTCAAGGCTTTCCGAATCGTACCCTGTATGTACATTATCCTCCTGCCGCCAACCTGAGACAACCCCAAGCGCTGATTTTTTACTCAGTCCTGCGTCACCACAGTACCCAGCCAGGTTTCGAAACGCTCTCTCGCAACCCGTGACAGGATGCGGTAGTAGGTTTTGCAGTCGTAGAGATAGAGACAGTGGCGGATCGCGGTATAGGGGCTGAAGCTGTTGTCGGGATCCTCTGCCAGAAAGTCAGAACTATACTCTTTGACCGCTTTCATGTTCTCGATCAAACTTCGGTGCAGGGTCGACTTTTCGCTGTCTGGCGCTAACTTCAGAATGTCCTGCACGAAACCATCGACTTTGTGAGCCTCAAATTCAAAATCACGGAAAAAATGCCCCGCGACCCGCAGAAAATTGAAGGCGTTAATCCTTTTATCGTTGGGCACCGCTTCGATCTCTACATCTTCCGCAGGCGCATCGTCAAGCGGTTCTACCGTGGCCTGTTGAATCAATTCGGCGGTAGCGTTGCGGATCTCCTTGAATTCCCGGTCAGCCAGCTCGAACAGCGCCGACAGCACATTGATCCGGCGGCGCAGGTCATTGGGGATCGATTTCTTGTACTTGATTTTGTGATCCAGCACACTCCAGGCATCCTGGATTAAAGAGCGAATCTGCACCTCGAAGCTAAGCCCGGCAAAAGGCTGGTATTTCGGCAAGGCCGCCAGTTCGTCGCTCAGGGCCAGATCCATGTGCAGTCCCTTATAGCCGAAAGAATCCTCGGTGCTCTCGACCGCTGCGATCTTGTCGGTGACATCGATGATTTTGAAGTGGTGCTGTAACACCTGCGAGACCACCGCGATCTGGTCTTCATAGAGGCAGACGATGCGGATCCCGATCAAATCGGAGATGTAGTCCTTGATCTGATAGGGCTGCTCGTCAGATTCGAGCTTGCTCTGGTACTTGCGGTGGAACTTCTTGATGCACTCCGCCCTATCCTTGACCCGGCCCTCGATCTTAGTGACCTCGCCGATATCCGACTGCTTGATCAGCGCAGTAAGGATACTGATGTTGGCGTTCTTGGCTTTTTCAAAGAGCGCTCTGTTGTCGTCGTAATATTTTTGAAAATTACGCCGTTGCTGTTCAAAATTAAGCGAGGGCACTGATGACTCCTTATGCGTTGGGCAAAACAAGTTTTCTGATTATAGCATCCATGGCATATGATATGCCGCGAAATTCTAATCGCCTTTTTGGGTTCGGCAGCACCCTAAAAGAGTGACCACATTCTCAACGATGCTTCAGGCGAGCGAGGCGTTGCCGAAGAGATTCATCTATTAGGTCTCGTCTGCTCTCCACGAAAACATTTCAATATCTCCCCCTCGTCCAGCCTCGCACTCAATCAGCTGCCTTTATCGCCTCAGCGCATGGTGACAAACTCTTCCGAGCCGGTTGGATGAATCGCAACCACGCTGTCAAAGTCGGCTTTGGTCGCCCCCATCTTGATTGCGACGGCAAACCCCTGGATCATCTCATCCACGCCAAAGCCGATGCCGTGCAGTCCGACGATTCGTTCTTCTGCTCCGGCGCAGATAAGTTTCATTTTGCACGGCTGTTGATGCTGAGTCACTGCGGTGTACATCGCGCTAAAGCTGGAGCTGTAAACCTTGATCTGCTCCGCGCCATACTGGGTTATGGCTTCAGGCTCGGTCAGGCCGATGGTGCCGATCGGCGGATGACTGAAGACGACGGTCGGGATCAGGCTGTAGTCCATTTTCGCGTTCGGCAACTCGGGGTTAAACAGCCGTTCAGCCAGTAAGCGGCCGGCCTTGACGGCAACCGGCGTCAATTCGACTCCACCTTCGATGATATCGCCGACGGCATAGATGTTTTCTGTCGTAGTCTGTTGATATTCATCGACCTTGATATGGCCTGTCTCTGTGCGTTCAACGCCGCTCATTTCGATATTCATGCCATCGGTCGCAGGATGGCGGCCGATGGCCCAGATGATCTGGTCGACATTATGCGATTCACCATTTTTGAGGTGGAGCCTCAAGCTGCCGTTGTTTTCCTTGCTGACCTTGCTCGGCACAGCATGGCTGTGGAGGGTCGGTCCTTCGTTTGCCATCACTTGGATCAGGGTGTCGACCACCAGCGGGTCAAAACTGCGCAATGGCGATTGTTTGCGCACAAACAGGTGGGTCGTAGAGCCGAAACTGTGTAACATCCCGGCCAACTCGACCGCGATGTATCCGGCCCCGACGACCGCGACCCGCTCTGGTTGTTCGCTTAAGGCAAAGAATCCGTTTGAGTCGATGCCCAGCTCCGCACCCGGAATATCGGGGATGGTCGGGCGGCCACCAACGGCGATGAGGATATGCTCGGCGCTATAGCGTGTACCTTCGACTTCAATCGTTCTGCTATCGACGAAGCTGGCAAAACCCTTGATCAGGGTGACCCCGTTACTGGCCAGGGATTTGTGATAGTTCTGATGAATGCGGCTGATATAGGCACTCCGGTTCTCAACCAGTTTGGACCAGTGAAACTCTTTTAACTCCAGCTCAAAGCCATAGTCGGGTGCATACAACTTGATTGCTTCAGCAACTTGCGCACCATGCCACATCACCTTTTTGGGGACGCAGCCGAGGTTGACGCAGGTGCCACCCAGCAGCTTTGCTTCGATGAGCGCGACCTTGGCGCCACGCATTGCCGCGCGATTGGCTGAGGCGATGCCGCCGCTCCCTCCGCCGATCGCGATATAGTCAAAATGTTGTGTCATATTGGCTCCTTAACAGATCCTGGATTCACATGGTAGGTGCAACTTAACTTGGATGGTTTGATGGATAAGCTGCGGTCGTCGCTCGGCTTGTTTTACCGACCAACATTGGCCGAGCACGCTGAAGGACTACCTGCAGCTTAGCCATGTATAAAGTTACCAAATTTACGCCTTGAAAGCAGCAGGGCACAATCAAGCTGATATCACCAAGGTCAGAGGTTGCCACAAGTCTGGGGATCGGCACCTTATAAGGATAATTCAATGCAGCCTCGGGTTATTCATAGTTGAATAATTTACCTGATTATGAATATTTTATGCTGTTCCTCATCTGAGGTTTGTGTACCGGTTGCAAAGTAAAAGCCACAATATCTCGAGGGTTTATGCGGCACTGGTCGGCATGGCACAGTTGGTATGCAAATTGCTCAGTATGATGAGCAGATCCGCGGCAACGACAAGCCTTGTCTCGGGTCTGCTATCCACCGTAAAATGACCTGTTCGGTACCTGACCCAAGACCCGGGCCGAATCGATGAAGCAAAAGGGGATCGACATGGAAACCAGTAAAAATTCAAAAGCCACTCCACAACGTAAAGCCGCTGCCGAAGGGAACTTCTACCCGGCAGCGCAGAACAGCGACGGGCCAGGGATGAATCCGCGCATCCAGCGCTTGCGCAAACTGAGTGTCGAGACCGAACCGAGTCTGTCGATCGAGCGCGCGCTGCATGAGACCGCCTTCTACCGCGAAAATTATGGCAAGTACTCGATCCCGGTGCTGCGCGCCATGAATTTTCACGATCATTGCCAGAAGAAGACGCTCTATATCGGTGAAGGCGAGCTGATCGTCGGCGAGCGCGGCCCGCAGCCGAAGGCGGTGCCGACCTTTCCCGAACTGACCTGTCACAGCGTCGAGGACTTTCAGGTTCTGAATACGCGCGATCAGCAGCGCTATACGATCAGCGCGGCAGATATTGAGACCTACGCGCGGGAGGTTATCCCCTATTGGCAAGGCAAGACGATCCGTGAGCGGATCTTTGGCCATGTGCCACAGGAGTGGCAGGCCGCCTATGAGGCTGGCCTCTTTACCGAGTTCATGGAGCAGCGTGCGCCCGGCCACACCGCTCTCGACGGGCAGATCTACCGCAAGGGGATGCTCGATTTCAAGGCGCAGATCGCCGCTGAAATCGCCGCCCTCGATTATCTGCACGACCCTGAAGCGACCGACAAGTTTGAAGAGTTGAAGGCGATGGATATCAGCTGTGACGCGGTGATCCTCTTCGCCGAACGCCACGCCGCCATGGCTGAGACGATGGCCGAGGAGTTGGCGCAGCAAGAGACAGATCCGCAACGCGTTGCTGAGCTGAGGCAGATCGCCGCGGTCTGCCGCCGGGTGCCGGCCCACAAACCTGCGACCCTGCATGAGGCGATCCAGATGTACTGGTTTGTCCATCTGGGCACCATCACCGAGCTGAACGGCTGGGATGCGATGAATCCGGGACACTTCGATCAGCATCTGGCCCCCTTTTACGCCGCGGACCTTTCCGCCGGCAGTCTGAGCCGCGAGCAGGCCAAGGAGTTACTCTGTTGTTTCTGGATCAAGGTCAATAACCATCCGGCTCCGCCCAAGGTCGGGGTCACGGCACGCGAGAGCGGCACCTACAACGACTTCACCAACATCAATATCGGTGGCATCACCGGCGAGGGCAAAGATGGGGTCAGCGAGGTCTCCTATGTCATGCTCGAGGTGGTCGAGGAGCTGCATATCCTGCAGCCGGGCAGCTCGGTGCATATCAGCAGCAAGACCCCCGAGCGCTTCCTAGGCGCGGCCTGCAGGGTCATCCGTCAGGGGCATGGCTACCCATCCATCTTTAATCCGGATGTCTATACCCTGGAACTGATGCGGCAGGGCAAGTCGATCAGGGACGCCCGTGAAGGAGGTTGCAGCGGTTGCATCGAGGTCGGCGCCTTCGGCAAGGAGGCCTATGTGCTGACCGGTTATCTGAATGTGCCGAAGGTGCTCGAGGTCACCCTGAACAATGGTCGCGATCCACTCACGGGTCAGTTGGTCGGCATCGAGACCGGCGATCCAAGCGGGTTTAAAAGCTATGCAGAGCTGTATGCGGCATTTCTGCAGCAGCTGAACCATATTGTCGAGACCAAGGTGCGGGTCAGCAACTACATCGACCGCATGTTTGCTAAATATGCTCCGGCCCCCTTTTTATCGGTGGTGATTGAGGACTGTATCAGCAAGGGCAGGGATTACTACGACGCTGGCCCACGCTATAACACCAACTATATCCAGTGCACCGGTCTGGGCACCACCACCGATTCACTGGCGACCCTGAAGAAGCACGTCTTCGAGGATCAGACCTTCGCTATGGATCAGGTTCTTGGCGCGGTGACAAATAACTTCGCCGGGGAGGAGTTCCTGCGCCAGACGATCCTCAATAAGACCCCCTTCTTCGGCAACGATGACGATTATGCCGATGATATCGCCCTGCAGATCTATGCCGATCTGCTCGCCGCTATCGACGGCAAGCCGAACACCAAGGGGGAGAGCTTCCACCTCAATATGCTCTCGACCACCTGTCACATCTATTTTGGCAAGATGATGGGCGCCACCCCCAACGGCCGTTTTGCCGGTAAGTCGATCTCCGATGGCACCTCACCATCCCACGGTGCCGACACCCACGGCCCCTCGGCGGTGATCCGCTCATTGACCAAGCTCGACCATACCCTGTCGGGCGGGACCCTGCTCAATCAGCGCTTCCTGCCCAGTTTGCTCAAGCGGGATGAGGATATCACCCGCCTCGGCCAACTGGTGCGGAGCTATTTCACCCTGGGCGGCCATCATATCCAGTTTAATGTCGTGGATACCGCGACCCTGAAGGCGGCCCAGGAGGCTCCTGAGGATTACAAGGACCTGCTGGTGCGCATGGCCGGTTACAGTGATTATTTCAACGATATGAACGCCGACCTGCAGCAGGAAGTGATTGAGCGGACTGAGAACGAGGCGTTTTGAGCGTGCCTCAACCGCTGATCTTCGACATCAAGCGCTACTCGATCAACGATGGCCCCGGTATCCGCCTGACGATCTTCTTCAAGGGCTGCCCCTTGAGCTGCCGCTGGTGCCATAACCCCGAGAGTCTTGCGCCTGGCGCCCAGAAGCTCTACACCGCGCGCAAGTGCCTCGGCTGCGGTGAATGCGTCAAGGTCTGCCCGCGCCAAGCCTGCCAGTTGAGCGCAGAAGGAATCGTGACTGATGTTGATCTCTGCCAGGTCTGCGGTGCCTGCGCCGAGGTCTGTCCCTCACGCGCGAGCGAAATCTCGGGGCGGGCCTACTCCATTGCCGAGTTGATGGCGATCATCGAGAAGGAGACCCCCTTCTTCGACCAGTCGGGCGGCGGGGTGACCTTCTCTGGCGGTGAGCCGTTGCTGCATACCCCGTTTCTGCTTGACCTGCTTATGCGCTGTGGGGCACGCGATATCCATCGCGCGGTCGATACCTCCGGTTATGGCAAAACCGCCGAGCTGCTCGCAGTCGCCAAGCAGACCGATCTCTTCCTCTTCGATCTCAAATTGATGGATGCCGCGCGTCACCAGGAATTCACCGGGGTCGATAATCGGTTGATCCTCGACAACCTTAGAGCCCTCGCGGCAACTGGCGCGCAGATCGAAATCCGCGTACCGCTGATCGCCGGGGTCAATGACGATCGGCCGAACCTGGAACAGTTGGCCGGTTTTGTCGCGCAGTTAGCGGGCACGCGGCCGCGGCTGAATCTCTTGCCCTTTCATAACGTGGCTGAGCACAAATATCAGAAGCTGGATCAGTCCTATGTTGTCGCCGGGATGGCGGCCCCGACAGCGGAGAGCCTGCAGCGGGCCGCAGAGATCTGCAGCGCGCATGGCCTGGTTGTGAGTGTCGGGGGATGAATTCTGAACCGCTAAACGGTCGGCGAATCCTGCGTTTCTGGACGCCATTGCTCGGCACCTGGCTGCTGATGGCGGTCGATGGTCCGCTGCTGACCGCGATTATTGCGCGCATGGCCGACGCGGAGTTGAACCTGGCGGCCTACGGAGTCGCTTTCTCCTTTGCCCTGGTCGCCGAAGCGCCGATCATCATGTTGATGAGCGCCTCAACCTCCCTCGCTTCCAGTCCCTTGGCCTATCGCCGCCTGCGCCGTTTTACCGCCGTGCTGACCACGCTGACCACCCTCGGCCTGGCGTTGTTGCTCATTCCGCAGCCATATACCCTGTTGATGGAGGGCTGGATCGGCCTGTCGCCTGAGATCGCCTCGCGCGTCCACTGGGCACTGCTGGTGTTGCTCCCCTGGCCGGCAGCGATCGGCTGGCGACGTTTCTATCAGGGGGTGTTGATCCGCAGTGGTCAGACGAAACGGGTCGTGTTGGCCACGGTTTTTCGGCTAGTGGGGATGGCGGGTTGTGCCTTCGCGCTCTTTTATCATTCTGACCTGCAGGGCGCCCTGCTCGGCGGGATCGCGCTGAGTTGTGGCGTGGTGGCCGAACTGCTGGTCAGTCGCTTTCTCTCACGCCAGGCGATCGCTAAACTGCTGGCTTCACCCCAGCAAGGTGAGGTGCTTTCCTATGCCGCGCTCTGGCGTTACTATCTGCCGCTGGCCCTGACCCCGTTTATCACCCTGGGTGTGCATCCGCTGGTGACCTTCTTCCTCGGCAAGGGGCGTTTGCCCCTCGAGTCGCTGGCGGTGATGCCGGTTCTGGGCGCGCTGACATTTATCTTTCGCGCCATCGGCCTCTCCTTTATGGAGGTGGTGCTTGCGCTGCTCGGTAAGGATTTTCGCGGTTATGTGCCGCTCCGCAATTTTTCCTATGGCTTGGCGCTGTTTGCCAGCGGCAGTTTGATGCTGGTCGCCCTGACCCCACTCTCGACTCTCTGGTTGCAGCATATTTCCGGACTCCGCGCCGAATTGATCGATTTCTCGCGCTTACCGCTGATTCTGATGGCCCTGTTGCCCGCAGGTTCGGTACTCAGCTCTTTTCAGCGTGGCTTGCTGATGGAGGGACGGATGACCCGGCCGGTTTCGACCGCGACTATAATCGAAGCTGTTGTTATTTTTGGACTTTTGACCCTGATGTTGCTTTATACTAGTCTGTCTGGGGCGCTCTGTGCTGCTCTGGCCTATGTTGCAGGCCGCTTGATCGCGATACTCTGGATGATCGTTCCCTGCCGCCTGGTTTTGGCCAGAAACCTCGCCGTTTTACGCGATAAGTCGTTAGCCGAACAAGAAAGAGATGCTGGTTTTAGCCTATGAAGAATAATTCAGGAGCCTATTACGTCATCTGCGCGGCCATGCTCTGGGGCACGACTGGTACCGCCCAATCCTTTGCGCCGGCCGGTTTCGATCCGCTGGTGATTGGCGCCCTGCGGCTGCTGGTGGGAGGGCTGGCTCTGCTGGGATTGGCAGTATACCGCCGGGAACTTGGCAAGCTGAGTGATTGGCAACTGTTACCGACTCTGCTTGGTGCAATTTTTATCGCAGGCTATCAACTCTGCTTCTTTGCTGGGGTGGCAAAAACCGGAGTAGCTGTCGGGACCGTTGTCGGTATCGGTAGTGCTCCGATTGCAGGTGGCCTTCTCGGTCGACTCTTTCTTGGTGAAAAACTGGGGCGGCGATGGTTGCTGGCGACTCTGCTGGCGATTGTCGGCTGCAGCCTGCTAAGTTTCACCGGAGGGGACTTCTCGGTTGATCCGCTTGGGGTTGTGCTGGTGCTCGGAGCTGGAGTTTTCTACGCCGCCTTCACCCTGGTCCTCAAAGTGCTTCTTGCCAACAAATCCTCTATTGCCGTAACGGCAGTTGTCTTCTGCCTCGGCGCTCTACTGCTCTCTCCGATTCTGCTCCAGAGCGATATAGATTGGTTACTACAGCCACGCTCAATCGCTGTGGCTTTGCATCTCGGCCTGGTTGCGACAGCGATATCCTATCTGCTTTTTGCCCGAGGGCTGCAGATGGTGCAGGTCAGTACCGCTGTCTCTCTGTCTCTGGCTGAGCCGCTGACTGCTGCCCTGCTGGGGGTTCTGCTTCTCGGCGAGCAACTCAATGCCCAGGCCTTCTCCGGAATTGCCCTGATTTTTAGTGGCTTGGCATTGCTGGTTCTGAGGCGGCGTCCCTTCTCCCGGAGGCTAAACGTATGACCCAGCAGGGGCGCGCCTATCTTTACGCCTTGATCGCGGTGCTGCTCTGGTCGACCATCGCCTCTGCCTTCAAAATTTCGCTGCGCTATCTTGAGCCGATCCAGCTGCTGCTCTATGCCGGTTCGGTATCGACCCTGCTGCTCACAGTCATTCTGATAGTGCAGGGCAAGTTACGCCTGATCTTCTGCTGCACACCCCGCCAGTATGCCATGTCCTTGTTCCTCGGACTGCTCAACCCCTTTCTCTACTACCTGGTCCTGCTGCAGGCCTACCAACTGCTTCCGGCACAACAGGCCCAGCCCTTGAATTACACCTGGGCGATTACCCTGGCCCTGTTGTCGGTCCCTCTGCTCGGGCAGAAGTTGCGCCTGGTTGAGCTGGGGGCGCTACTGCTCAGTTATGCCGGGGTGGTGGTGATCGCCACCGAGGGGAAACCCTTCAGCCTACATTTTACCGATGGCACCGGGGTTGCGCTTGCGCTGGCGAGCACTATCATCTGGGCGCTCTACTGGATCTACAATACGCGTGACAAGCGCGATCCGGTGGTGGCGCTGCTGGTGAATTTCCTGTGCAGTTTCCCCTTCGTACTCGGCTATTGCCTGATCTTCTCCGAACTGGTCTGGCCCCCACTGCCGGGTCTGCTCGGGGCTGTCTATATCGGGTTTTTTGAGATGGGCGCCTGTTTCGTCCTCTGGTTGTTTGCGCTACGCTATGCCGAAAATACCGCGCGGATCAGTAGCCTGATCTTTCTTTCTCCCTTTGTCTCGCTCTTTTTCATCCATTTTCTGGTCGGCGAAGAGATCCTGCCCGCGACCTTTGCCGGTCTGCTGCTGATTGTTGCAGGACTCTTGTGGCAGAAGTCGCTTGGTCAAAAGGGTTCGCCTTGAGCGGTGGCGAGCAGCCGATGGTTGCCATCGGTCGCGGTATCATGACTCGGCCAAGAATCTTGATTCTTGATGAGTGCCATGTTTTTGAATCCTGTAGATTTGCCCCCTAGTCGGTTCATTCGTGCGACTGCAGTTCAGACATCCGGAATAACTTCAGAAAGCTTGCGGGCCAGTTCGCAGAGAACAACGGCATATTTGTCTTCAAATTCGTCAAGCGTATGATCTGGAGTGGTCGAATTAAAGGATAGGCACCCGAGGGGATAGCTGGTGCCTCGACCGAGAATCGGCGCGGCGATGGCAATCAGGCCCTTGATATACTCCTCGTTATTCAGGGCGTAACCCCTTTGTCGCACCTGTTCGAGATCCTCATAAAAAGCATCGATATTGGTAATGGTCTTCTCTGAGCGGCGGGCAAACGACTGGGCTTCAGCCAAATGTTTGAGCTTCTCAGCGGGCAAAAACGCGAGAACCGATTTCCCCGAGCTGGTACAGTAGAGCAATTCGCTGACAGCTTCCAGCCGATAGGTCAGGGTATTGGACGTCTCTCTTTTGTATATCTGCACAAGGCAGTTGGAATGGAACAGGGACACCTCGATACTGATATTGTAACGGCAGTGAATCTCATCTACCAGGGGCTCGATCAGTCTGACGGTGTCGAAGCCATGGAGCAGTTGATTACCCAGGGCGACGGCCATGGGGCCCAGATGCAATCGCTTTGATTTCGGCTCTTTCATCAGGTAACCCAGTTCGACGAACGTATTAACCAGCCGGTAAACCGAGGTCAGATTCAATTCCATCCGCGCGGAGATCTCCGTCAGACTCCAGCTCGGGTGGTTCGCGTCAAACAGATTAAGGATGCGGATCCCTTTTTCGAGGGTTTTTGCGAAATAGTCCCTATTTACCTCCGGCATTATAAAATTCCTTGTCTAAGGCACACAGCATCTCTCCATTTGTTGAGCAGGATTAAATGCTCAACGGACAACCCGAAATATACAATAGATTCTGCGCGGGCAAAAACCCCTTTTGCGCTGATCCTGTTTTACATTGACAGACCTATCATAGGTCAAATAGGCTGAACGTGCTATTATAGAAATCTGTTTACTATTATAGTAAGTGGTTTTGCTGCTTAAACCTTATCGGGTATTACGACAGGGCTGATGGCTATGGAAGACGTTAGAACCGATTACCTGTTTTACCAGTCCCGTAAAAAGCTCCCTTTTGTCGATTACGCCGAAGGGCTTTATATTTACGATACGTCGGGAAAAGAGTATCTGGACGGCTGTTCCAGCGCCATCAACTGCAATATCGGTCATGGCTGCACCCGCATCCTGCAGGCCATTGCCGAGCAATCAAGACGCACTTTTTTCGCCTATCGCACCCAGTTTGAAAATGAGCCGGCACATCGTCTGGCCACGCGCTTAGCCGAGCTCGCGGCGCCCGGCCTGAACCGGTCCTTTTTCGTCTCCAGCGGCTCGGAGGCGGTGGAAGCGGCCATGAAACTGGCCCGTCAGTATTTCTATAACAAGGGGGAACGATCCCGTTATCAGTTTATCAGCCGCACCCCCTCGTATCATGGCTCCACCCTGGGAGCCCTGTCGCTGACCTCCTCGGCGCAGCTTGAGGTGCCGTTTCGGCCGATGCTGATGACCCATCCCAAGATTCCCTCCCCCTACTGTTATCGGTGTCCCTTTAATGAAAAAAAATATCCGGCCTGCGGTTTGAAGTGTGCCTGGTATCTGGAGCGGGTGATCCGTGAACAGGGTCCGGACAATATCTGTGCTTTCGTCATGGAACCGGTCGGCGGCGCCAGTACCGGAGCTATTGTTGCGCCGGATGAATATTTCAAGGTGATTCAGTCGATTTGTAAAAAATATGGCGTGCTGTTGATTCTTGACGAGGTGATGACCGGATTCGGCCGCACCGGAGCCATGTTTGCTTACGAACACTGGGACATCGATGTCGATATCCTGGTCATGTCAAAAGGGATGTCCTCCGGCTATTATCCGATGGGCGGGATTCTGGTCAAGGAGTCGCTCATCGAGGAGATGCTCGACAAGGGGACTTTCGCCCACGGCCACACCCTGGCGGGGAATCCGATGGGCTGCGCCGTATCCCTCGAGGTTCTCAATGTGGTGATTGAACAGCAACTGGCCCAGAATGCTGTCAAGATGGGCAAACTGCTTAAAACCGGCCTGCTGAAATTAAAAACCCAGTATGAAATCATCGGCGACGTTCGTGGCAAAGGCCTGCTGATGGCGATCGAACTGGTCAGGGACCGCAAGACCAAGGAGCCGTTCGATCCCGAACTCAATGTCAACGAGATGCTGGCCGATCATGCCTTTGCCGGTGGCCTGATCATTTATCCGCGGCGCCCCATCAACGGCCTGTCGGGTGATCATGTCATGATCGCGCCGCCATTGACCGCCAAGCGCGCCGATATCGAAAAATTACTCGCTCTGCTCGATCGGGCTCTCGCCCAAACGACGATTCAGCTCGGTCCATTGTCCTATTCCGGCTTTAATGCCTAACGAGGAGGAAAATATGAAAAAACTTGTTTTTGCAGGAATGTTGATCTTGTTCATGTTGTTGACGGCGCTATCTGTCAGTGCCAAAGAGTTGGATGCCATCAAAGCTGGTGGGGAACTCTCTTTTGCTCTAACCGGACAGTATCCGCCATTTAACTTTGTTGATGAAAACAACCAGGTGACCGGTTTTGATGTCGAAATCGGTCAGGAAATTGCCAAACGCATCGGGGTCAAGGGCGTGCCGGTCACCACCGCCTGGGACGGAATTATCGCCGGCCTGCTGGCAGAAAAATATGATCTGATCTGCGGCAGCATGGCGATCACTCCCCAGCGTCTTGAAACCCTCGCGTTCTCTTCCCCATACTACCGCAGCGGCGCGCAGATCTTTTCCAGCGACAGTTCAAAAATCTCATCAGTCGCCGACCTCAAGGGGAAAAAAATCGGCGTGACCCTGGGCACCACCTATGAAAAATGGGTGCGGGAGAACATCGTCGATGCCGATGTCAGAACCTACAAGGGCGTTCCGGACATGGTGCTTGAAGCCGCCAACGGCCGCATCAGCGCTTTCGTGACCGACAAAATTGTCGGCGCCCTGGCGATCAAGGAAAAAAACGCGCCATTGAAGCTGGTGGGTGATCTGCTCTATGAAGAAAAGATGGGGATCGCTCTCAATCAGGGCAATCCTGCGCTTAAAGCGACCATCGACAACGCATTGATCGCCATGAAAGATGACGGGACCTACAA
>JAAXQE010000062.1 GCA_012974425.1 Geopsychrobacter sp. | reverse complement strand
AGGTCATATGCGCTCGGTGCCGAGTGCATATGACCTTTATTCGTCGGGCACCTGCTATTTACTAACCAGAGCGAGGCCATAATGCTGGACTGGGAAATCATCGTTCATTATTTTCCATTTTTGCTTCAGGGGACCGTCATGACCCTGAAGATCTCGGTGATTGCTCTGGTTTTCGGCTTCATCTTCGGCCTGCTGGCCGCGCTGTTAAAGCTGTCACCCAATGTCATCCTGCGTCAGACCGGCGCCTTTTATGTCTGGATTATCCGTTCGACCCCGTTGTTGGTTCAACTGTTTCTCATCTATTTCGGGCTGCCACAAATGGGGATCGACCTGGGGCCGTTCATGTCCGGGGTGCTGGCGCTGGCGATCAATACCGGCGCCTACAACGCTGAAACGATTCGCGGCGGGATCATTTCCGTGCCGACCGGACAGATGGAAGCGGCGCGCAGCCTGGGGATGGGCCCAAGCTTGACCATGCGGCGGATCATCCTGCCGCAGGCGTTTCGCATGGCGATTCCGGCCCTGGGCAATAACTTTGTCATTTTGATCAAGGATACCTCTCTGGTCTCTACCATCACCCTGGTCGAGCTGACTCTGACCACTCAGCGTCTGATCGGGTCCACCTACAAACCATTTGAAATGTACCTGATGGCCGCTTTTCTTTATGCGATCCTGACGACGACCACCAGTGTCCTTTTGGGGAAACTGGAAAACCGTATTGCAGTTGAGCGGAGGTAGGCGATGCCCGGTTTGAATCCCGAGTCGATGAAGATGATTGAGATTCACAATCTGAAAAAATATTTCGGGGATAACGAAGTCCTGAAAAATATTCATTTCAATGTTGAAAAATCGGAAGTTGTCGCCATTATCGGACCCAGCGGGTCGGGCAAGAGTACGCTGCTGCGCTGTGTCAACCACCTTGAAGAACCGACCTCGGGCGAGATCTATGTCGAAGGGGTGCTGCTGAATGACAAGTCGCTTAATAGGCGCGCTTTTCAGCGACATCTCAATGAAATCAGAACCAAGGTGGGGATGGTTTTTCAGCAGTTCAATCTCTTCCCGCACATGACAGCGCTGGAAAACGTCATGGAAGCACCGGTCAATGTGCTGCATGAATCAAAAGAAGTTGCCGAAAAAAATGCGCGAATGCTGCTTGATAAGGTTGGCATCGGGGAGAAGGCGGACAGTTATCCCGGAACCCTGTCGGGAGGTCAGAAGCAGCGCGTTGCCATTGCCAGAGCCTTGGCGATGAATCCGGATGTGATGCTTTTTGATGAGGCGACCTCGGCCCTCGACCCAGAACTGGTCGGCGAAGTGCTCAAGGTGATGGAAAACCTGGCTGAAGAGGGGATGACCATGCTGGTCGTGACGCACGAAATGGGTTTCGCTGAACGTGTTGCCAACCGGGTGGTTTTTATGGCGGACGGCTATATCGTCGAAGAAGGGACCCCTGCGGAGATGTTCAGCAACCCCCAAAATGAAAGAACCCAGAAGTTTCTGGCGGATGTGGCCCATGGGTAGCTCAAAAATCTTCTCCGTAGGCGAAGCCTGTCGTTCGATAGTGGATGGTGCGACCGTTCTGGTTGGCGGTTTCGGTCAGCCCGGAACGCCGAACAGTCTGATTCGTCAGCTGCTGGCGCAGGGAACCAAACAGCTGACCCTGGTTAAAAACGACGCCAGTGAGCCGGGGCTGGGGATCTCGACCCTCATTGAAGCAGGCCGGGTTGATAGGCTGATCGCCTCGCATGTCGGGCTCAATCCGCTGGCCGTTGCGCTGATGAATGAGGGTCGACTCAAGATCGATATCTACCCGCAAGGGATTCTGGCGGAAAAAATCCGCGCCGGAGGTGCCGGGCTGGGCGGTATCCTGACCGATATCGGCTTGCATCTCGACTCGAGCCTGGCAGCGCAACTGGTTGAGATCGGGGGGATCCGCTACAAGGTCGAACCCGCTCTGCGCGGCAACGTGGCCCTGATTCACGCTGAACGCGCCGATGAAATGGGTAACCTGGTGTTTGCCAAGACGGCCTACAACTTTAATCCGGTGATGGCCATGGCCGCCGACCTGGTGATCGTCGAAACCGCTGAGATTGTTCCTCCGGGCGCCATCGGTCCGGACCATGTTCATCTGCCGGGCGCTTTCGTCGATCGGCTGGTTCTGATTGAGGAGTTCGGTCCCGAATATGGAGTACTGAAGCACCATGCCTTACAAACATAGAATTGCACAGCGCGCCGCACAGGAGATCGAGGCCGGACAGATTATCAATCTCGGGATCGGCATCCCGACCCTGATCATGGATTATCTGCCGCCGGGGCAACAGGTGTTCGTCCACGCGGAAAACGGCATCTGGGGGATGGGACCGCGCGCCGCTGCCGGTCACGAAGATCCAGATCTGATCGACGCCGGTGCGGCTTACACGACCGTGGTTCCGGGGGCGGCATTTTTTGACAGCCTGATGTCGTTCGCCATTATTCGCAGCGGGCGGATCGATCTCGCTTTTCTCGGCGCCCTGCAGATCGCGCAGAATGGCGATCTGGCCAACTGGATCATCCCGGGCAAGATGACGCCGGGCATCGGCGGCGGGATGGAGTTGGCGCAGAAGGCACGTAAGGTGGTGGTGCTGACGACCCATGTCGCCAAATCGGGGCAAGCGAAAATATTGAAAAGCTGCAGCCTGCCGCTCACCGCACCCGGTTGCGTCGCCCTGATCATCACCGATTTGGCGGTGATCGAGGTGACCGCTACGGGTCTGTGCCTGAAAGAGTTGGCTGCCGGGGTTTCGGTCGCCGAGGTGATCGCCAAAACGGAAGCCGACTTGCAGATCCCAGCAGGAGAATTGCCAAGATTTTAAACCACATCAACCCTTAAACAACAGGTGAGGCGCTGACCATGACCGGACAACAGAGACGAATTCTTGAGACGGTAGCGGGGTTGCGTGAAGAGATCCTTGACCTGAGCATGGCTCTGATTAAGCAGCCGAGTACCATAGAGCATCAAGCCGGGGCCGTGGCGGTGATGGAGGCCCGGCTCAAGGGGTTGGGCTACCCACCGACCCGCGTCCCTGTCGATACCGACCGTCTCTCGGGTCATCCCGGTTTTGCCCCGGTCTCCTGGAGCTATGCGGGGATTGACAATCTGGTTGCCGTGCGTCCCGCGGACGGGGAAGGGGGGCGCAGCGCCCTGTTCAACGGTCATCTGGATGTGGTCAGTGCCGAACCGGCAAATGCCTGGAGTCGGGATCCCTACCAGCCGGTCATCAAAGACGGCTGGCTGTACGGACGGGGGAGCGGTGACATGAAATCTGGGATCGCGGCCATGACCTATGCGGTCAAAGCGATCGACGCCGCCGGTTTCGGCCTCAATGCTCCGGTGACCATCGAGACCGTGGTCGATGAAGAGTGCTGCGGCAATGGTGCACTCAGTTGCCTGCTGGCGGGCTATGATGCCGATGCGGTGCTGATCCCGGAGCCTTTTGGCCCGACCCTTTATACCGCGCAGGTGGGTGTGCTCTGGTTCAAATTGCGTGTCCGGGGGAAGCCGGTCCATGTGCTTTCGGCTGCGGCCGGAGCCAACGCCATCGAAAAAAGTTTTCCGCTGATTCAAGCGTTGCGGGCCTTGGAAACCGAGCTGAATAATGAGCATATCCCCGCAGCCTACGCCGCGATTCCCCACCCCCTGAACCTCAATATCGGCATTTTTTCCGCAGGCAACTGGCCTTCAACCGTGCCTGCGCAGGCCGAAATTCATGGGCGGATGGCCTACTTTCCGGGGACCGACTTCGCCGCGATCGCCTCGCGCATCGAAGCGACGATCGCTCGCGCCGCCGCTGAAGATGACTGGCTGCGTGACACTCCGCCGGAGGTCAGCTTTTACGGGTTCCGCTCGGACGGTCACATCACCTCCGTCGCTCAGCCCGCCTTGCAGACGCTTGCGGCCTGCCACAAAAAACTGACCGGCGATCTGCCGCAAGAGTACATCTCCACCTGCACCACCGACTTGCGGGCTTTCCACCATTTCGGCCGCAGTCAGGGAACCTGCTATGGCCCGGTGGCGGAGTCAATTCATGGCGTTGATGAACGCGTCAATATCGACAGTGTCATCCATACCGCCAAGGCTTATGCCTTGTTCCTGGCCGACTGGTGTGGACTCAAAGAATAGGAAGCGTCTATGCGTCACGTGGTGATCGGAAGTTATGGTCGTACCCCTTTCAGCCGGGCCCGGCCCAAGGAACCACATAAAGATCCCCTGGCCGATCTGACCGGAGAAGAGCTGCTGGCCGGCATCGTCCCGCAATTGCTAACTCAAGCGCAGGTCGAGAGTCAGGAGATCGATGATTTCATCATCGGTTGCGCCCTGGGAGTCGGAGAACAATGGACCTTCGGCGGTCGGACGAGCTCGCTGCTCTGCGGTCTGTCACCCGAGGTTCCGGCCAAGTTTATCGACATGCAGTGCGGGTCGGGAATGGCTGCGATACAGCATGGGTTTATGGAAATTGCCACCGGTCAGGCAGACATTGTCGTTGTGTGCGGAATGGAACATATGACCCGTGTCCCGGTCGGACCGAAACTCTTTGAGGAAGGACATATGTCCGTTAATCCCAAAGTGTATCGTCGAACCGATGCCTGGGACATGGTGACCGGATTGAACATGGGATTGACGGCCGAGTTGTTGGCTGAAAAGCAGGGTTATACAAGAGCACAGCTGGATGGTTTTTCCGTTCGTTCCCACCAGCGGGCTGCAGAGGCGCTTGATCGGGGTTATCTGCAGGGTGAAATTATTCCGCTGCCCGGTGACGGTAAAAGAGACACGACCTGTTTCTCGGTCGATCAGAGCATTCGTCGTGAAACCAGGCTGGAGGATTTAGCCCGGCTCAACACGGTGTTTAAGGCCGACGGCGTGATCACTGCCGGCAACAGTTCCCCATTGAATGCAGGTGCTGCGGCCATGGTGCTGATGGCCGAGGATCTTGCAAAAAGCCGGGGGATGAAGCCGACGGCGCGAATTCTGACGACGGCAACCGCCGGCGTGCGTCCCGAACTGATGGGGACAGGGCCGGTTCCCGCGTCGCAAAAAGCTCTGCGACATGCGGGGCTTAAAATCCAGGACATCGACTGTTGGGAAATCAACGAAGCGTTTAGCGTTGTCGTTCTACATGCTGCCGAGCAGCTCGGGCTGAATCTGGACCACATCAATGTTCACGGCGGAGCGCTGGCGATCGGTCATCCTCTGGGAGCAACCGGAATTCGTCTGGTCGGTACCCTGGCGCGCACACTCAAACTCACAGAAAAGCGTCGAGGTTGCGCGACAGCCTGTGTCGGTGGCGGACAGGGGATTGCGACAGTTATCGAGGCTTGCTGACGTTGATCAAGCGATTTATACCGTCAAAGGTGAAAATGCCGAGATCTGGGATGTCGAAGGCAATCGTTGTCGTGATTTTGAACAAGCTTGCGGTTGCGGCCTTGCTTCCCGAGAGCCAGCTGAGTTTTCTGCGCAAAGTCCAAACCTCCAACGTCGATACTTTGCGACCAGATCTCTTCTCGCGCCCGATTCTTATTTGACGACGATCGTTTTAGGCGAAAAAGAGGTGATTAATTCGCTGGTTATCAGCGACCCTGCCTATGTTGTGGAACAGGGGCAGGTCGTGATCGAAGGCAGCTGCGAAGAGTTAATCAACAGTCCTCATATCAAGAAAGCGTTTCTCGGTTTATAAAACCGACAGAAAGGAAATCCCCCATGACTAATGCTCAACTCCTCGCCCGACGCAATGCCGCTGTGCCGCGCGGTGTCGCTTCTGCCACTGCGGTCTTTGCCGTTAAGGCCGAAAATGCTGAAATATGGGACGTCGCTGGCAAGCGCTATCTCGACTTTGCCGCCGGGATCGCCGTTTGCAACACAGGCCACCGTCACCCCAAGGTCATGGCTGCCGCCGCCGAGCAGAGCAGGGCCTTTGTCCATACCGCGTTTCAGGTGCTCCCCTATGAAACCTATATCAGCCTGGCCGAGCGGCTCAACCAACTGGCCCCGATCAAGAACGCCAAAACCCTGTTGATGACAACCGGCGCCGAAGCAGTAGAGAATGCGGTCAAGATCGCCCGGCACTACACCAAACGCCCGGCGATCATCTCCTTTGTCGGCGGCTTCCATGGTCGCTCGCTCCTGACCATGGGGATGACCGGCAAGGTTGTGCCTTACAAGGCTGGCTTCGGGCCCTTCCCGGCCTCGCTCTACCATGTGCCCTTCCCGATTGAGCATCATGGCGTCAGCGTAAAGGACAGCTTCGATGCCCTCGAGCGTCTCTTTAAGGCCGACGTCGAGCCGACCCAGGTCGCCGCGATCATCCTCGAACCAGTCCAGGGGGAGGGTGGTTTCTATATCGCCCCCCAAGAGTTCATGCAGGCGCTGCGGGCGTTGTGCGACAAACACGGAATTTTGCTCATTTGCGACGAAGTTCAGACCGGCTTCGCCCGCACCGGCAAGCTGTTTGCCACCGAGTATTTCGATATCGAACCCGACCTGATGACGATCGCTAAGTCGTTGGCCGGCGGCTATCCGCTGTCGGGTGTAATCGGCAAGGCGGCGATCATGGATTCCCCGGAACCGGGCGGCCTCGGCGGCACCTACGGCGGCAGCCCCATAGGCTGCGCCGCGGCGCATGCCGTGCTCGATGTGATTGAAGAGGAGCAGCTTTGTGCGCGCAGTCTGCGCATCGGCAAGCGGATGGTCGAGCGGATTCAGCAGATGAAAGAGCACAAGCAGAGCGCCGCAATCGGTGATATCCGTGGGCTGGGCGCGATGGTCGCCTTTGAACTGGTGACCGAGCGCGGCAGCCATACACCAGATGCCGACAAGGTGAAACGGCTAACTGCCAAAGCCCTCGAACACGGGCTGGTCCTGCTGTCGTGTGGGATTTACGCTAATACCGTCCGACTGCTTGCCCCTTTGACTATTGTGGACGAGCAGCTGGAAGAAGGCCTGAACATTCTGGAGAAGTCGCTGCGGGAGATCGGTTGAGCCTGAGCTTGCGGGCTTTTTATCAACTGCTCGCTGAATGATCTACAAGTAAATCCCGGTCCGGCTGTAGTTATGCGGTCGGGCCGGGATTGATTTGAATCAGCTAACCACGAGGTAGTTGTAAGATGAAGATTAATGTTAAGTTGATTGGCCTCTTTCAAACAGGCCGTTTCAAGCAGCAGGAACTTGATTATCCCGTTGACACAAAGGTTCAGGATGTTTTCGCTGATCTCCAGCTGCCGCAGCAACATTTCGGCTTTGCCCTGATTAATGGTATACATGCCGCAAGAGATGCTGTCCTGGCTGAAGGGGATCATTTGGTGCTCCTGCCACTTTTAGGCGGTGGTTAGTCGTTGCGAAGATTATTTCTACGAGAAGCTTGAGATAAGGAGTCAGCCATGAAATTCAACACCAAAGATCCCGCGGCAAACCCGGCGGGAATTTTCTATAAGCGCGGCACCATCGACCTTGCCAGCGGCGAGATAAGTATGGCCGATGTTCCCTGCCGCAATCTGGAAGATGTCCTCGGGGGGTTCGGCCGTTCCTTTCAGGATCTGGCTGGGCGTAAGATCGAAACTGCCTACTGCGACGAAAACCCGCTCATCGTCAACACCGGCCTGCTCACCGGCTCCAGCGTCATGACCGCGCTGCGGACCTACTTTTCGGGCTACAGCCCGATCAAAGGTTCCAAGGTCGGACGACCTGCGGCCATGTGGTCGACCGGTAGTGGTAAGTTCGGGGCGAAACTCAAGTGGACCGGTCTCGATGAACTGATCTTCGAGAATCGTGCCGAAAAACCGATCTATGTGGTGATCAGGGAGAGCGAGGCGGGACCAGTGGTGGAAGTGAAGCCGGCCGCGCATCTGCTTGGGCTCTCGACCCACGCCAAGATCATGGCCCTGCAGCAGGATTACCCAGATGCCCACTTTGCGGCCATCGGCCAGGCCGGTGAGAACTGGCAGAACAATTACATGGGCGCGGTAGCGCTCTCGACCGAGAACCAGCTCAAATCGAAAGAGGATAAATGCCGCTTCGCCGGACGTGGTGGCATGGGCAGCCTGATGGGTTATAAGAACATCCTCGCCCTGGTCGCCCAGAGCAGCGACAAGCCGGGCAAGCTCAGTTCGGCGGTCAAGCGGGCCAATCTCAACGTCATCAAGGGGGGTGGTTCGGCACGCATCCAGCCCCTAAGCCGGGGTGGCGGTGGCGGCACCTGGGCCGCCTATGATGTGTTGCAAGAATTCAACGCAGTGCCGCTTAATAACTTCCGTCCCCAGGGCAACGATCTACCGGAGAAGCTATTCAGGGAAAACGTCGAGTGCGAATACGACATCAAGTCTGAGGCCTGCTACCGCTGCGGGATCACCTGCCACAATAATATCTCCGAGAAGAGGGCCGACGGCAGCAGGGGCGAGTTTCTCGCCAAGTTCGACTACGAACCGCTCAACCTGCTCGGCACCAACCTCGGCATCCACGCCGCCGGTCAGGCCGCCAGGCTGATCCAGCTCGGTGATAACTACGGCATGGATGCCATCTCGCTGGGTGTGACCATCTCCTACGCCCTGGCCTACAACCAGCGCCACCCGCAGTCAACCATTCTCAACGGTGCGACCTTCGGCGATTATGCGAAGATTCGTGAACTGATTATTCAGGCCGGAGAAGGGCAGTTGCCGCAGATCGGTCAGGGCTCGATGCGCCTCTCCGCCAGCCTGGCCGAAACGGCCTACGCCTATCATGTCAAGGGACTCGAGATCGCCGCCTACCAGCCGGAGACCAATCCCGGCTACATCTGGGCGATCGCCGGTGGCCACATGTCGATGGGTAGCTACGGCCTGCTCACGCGCGAAGGGAAAGCGGATATTGAATCCTGGGTCAAAGGGATCACCGAGGACAAACTGCACATCGTCGGCTTCGACATGATCGGCCTGTGCAAGTTTTTCGATATCGCCAAGGGGATCGGCACCCAGATGGTGGTCGATTGCCTGAAGAGCGAATTCGGCTTCGAGGTGAGCATCGACGATCTCCGTGCCGCCGTACGCCGCGCGTTTCTACGCGGCCTGGCGCTGGAGTTCCGGCAGGGCTACACCAAGGCCGAGTTCTGCCTGCCGGCCGAGGTGCATGAAAATCCGAACCCGCATATCAAGCTGCCGAATATCACCAGTCCGGAATTTATCGCGGAATTGGAGAAACGGGTCTGGCAGGTTTTTGAACCCGAGCTCGTAGGTTTACTCGACTAGCTTATTTTTTAAACAGAACAAAAAGGGACGGCCCTCATTTGAGAGGCCGTCCCTTTTTGTTCTGCAGCTCTGTCCCGCCATGAGCTCAATATGTCCCTGAAATCAGCCGCAGGTTTCCGGCTGGTCCGCGTCGAGGGCAAAATGCGCTCTTTCCCCAGACGCGGAAGAACGTCGCGAATCCGACCCAGGCAGTTTCTTCTCGGCTCAACCCGCTGCCTGATTCCCTGATATAATAGCAAGAAGTACGGAGAATCCAGGAGTTGGACGAAGCTTCAACCCCTATGAAAATGAGCAGCGGCCCGTGGATGTTTTATCGTTTCGATTTCCTGCTGCCGCCTGCGGTTAAGGTTTAAGCCCCGACCCAGGAGGGCACAAGCGACTACCGGGGGAGAAAAGACGATGTTGAGAAGCCGAAACATTCGGCGCATCACCTGTTTCTTCAGGATCAAACCTCTTCTTACGGCCCTGCTGGCTTGCTTGCCGCTCTTGTGTGGCGGCTGCCAGTCTCCGCTTCAGCAGCTGCAAAGTGCCGACCGCGCCGCGAAATCCATCATTGAAGAAAAGCAGCTTGCCGCCCTGGGACGGCAGGAACCCTTTACGATCGAGTCGCCAGCCGTGACCCTGCGCCGCAGATTGCTCCAGGGGCAGCAGCTCCCCTATGCCGATCCCGCTTCCCTGGGGACGCGATACCTTGCCCCACCCCGCCACTGGCCAGCCGAGCACACCCTGGCGGAGGTGCCGCAGGAGATACCACCATGGCTGGGAGGCGCCCCTCTGAGTTTAACGTTATTCGAGGCCTTGCAGGTCGCCGCCCGCAACAGCCGGGAATATCAGGCCGCTAAAGAAGCGGTCTTTCGCTCCGCGTTGGCTCTTGATCTGGAGCGAGACCGGTTCAAGAATTCATTGGCCGGAGCATTGGAGAGCGAGTTCACTACTGATCGGAGCGGCGATCAGGCGCTCACCGGCAGCGAGACCAGCGCCAGCGGTTCGGTCTCCCGCCGCCTGCAAACGGGGGCGGACTTGCTCGCCCGGATCGGGATCGATCTGGTCAAGTTGTTGACCCTGGGAGGCTCCTCATCCTTGGGCCTGTTTGCCGATGCCTCCATCGCGATCCCATTGCTGCGCGGCTCAGGCCGCCACATCGCTGCCGAATCCTTGACTCAGGCCGAGCGCGACACCCTCTATGAAATCTGGTCGTTTGAACGTTTCAAACAAACCTTTGCCGTTGATATTGCCAGTGAATACCTGTTGGTTCTACAGCAGATGGACCAGGTGCAAAATGCCGAGGAGCATTATCGCAGCCTGATTGCTTCGGCGCGAAGAGCCCGGCGCCTGGCCGATGCCGGGCGTCTGCCGCGAATCCAGGTGGGCCAGGCGCTCCAGGATGAATTGAGCGCCCGGGAGCGCTGGATCAGAGATCGACAGACCTATCAACGTGCCCTCGATAGGTTCAAGGCATCGCTCGGTTTGCCGCCGGACGGTCTGATCGAATTGGACGGGGCGGAAATGATCCGCCTGGTCGCGCACCGGGGACGGAATCTGGTGGCTCTGTCGGGATCTAGGGATCAGGGGGAGAGGGCGCCAGCGGCGGATGAACCGATCCTGCTGGAAGAAATCAGCATGGACCAGGCCGGGCCCTATGAACTGGAGCAGACTCTCGCAATGCGTCTCGGGTTGCAGCGCCGTCTCGACTTGCGGATCGCAATGGGTCGGGTGGCCGATACTCAGCGCGCCGTGGTGGTCGCTGCCGACGCCCTGCGCGCCGAACTGACCCTGCTCGGCCGCAGTTCGGTTGGAGAATCGAGGAGTCTCGCAACGGCTGGCGCGCCAGATGCCGGACTCGACCCCACTAAGGGCTTCTATTCGGCCCTGCTCAGCCTCGATCTTCCCTTCGAGCGGACGGCCGAACGCAATGCATTTCGCGAGAGTTATATAGCTCTGGAGCGGCGGGTGCGGGATCTCCAGGGGTTGGAGGATCAGATCAAGCTGGGTGTGCGCAATGGTTTGCGAGATCTGCTTAAGTTTCGCGAGGACGTGCAGATTCAGACCCAATCGATCGAAGTAGCCCAGCAAAGGGTGAAGGGCGCCGAACTCTTGTTACGCGCCGGACGGGCTGAGATTCGAGATCTGCTGGAGGCTCGTGAAGACCTGGTTGCGGCGCGCAATGCCCTGAGTTCCGCCCGGGTCAACTATCGAGTGGCCGAATTGGCGCTGCAAAGGGATATGGGGGTACTGAAGGTTGATGGTGCCGGACTCTGGCAGGAATATCGGTCGGAGGAGAGCTCTAATGCGGGGATTTAAAGCCCTGAGCGAGCGATGGTTGATAAAACGGAATCTGTTGGCGGTAAGCGCGCTGGGATTGATGCTGGTCCTCGCCGCCGTTCTGGGCCAGTGTACCCTTGGGTCGCAGCGATCGACCGAGGGGGTACCGACATTTATCGTTCGGAAGGGGCCGATGACGATCAGCGTGATCGAGTCCGGCGCCATCAGGGCTCGCCATCAAGCCATAATTAAGAGCGAAGTGGAAGGGAAAACCACCATCCTCTTCCTGGAAAAAGAAGGGGCTCTGGTGCGGAGCGGGGATCTGTTGATCGAGCTTGACGCCAGCCGGCTGCAGGACGCTCTGGTCGATCAGCAGATCATAGTCCAAAACGCCGAAGCGGCTCTCATCCATTCGCAGGAGAGTCTGGAAGTGACAAGAAATCAAGCGCAGAGCGATGTTGAAAAGGCAAAACTGAAACTTCAATTCGCCGCTGAAGATCTGAAGAATTATCGGGAAGGTGAGTTTCCGAAACAACTTAAAGAGGCGAAGTCGCGCATTTCCGTCGCCCGGGAAGAGCTGCGCCGGGTCGAAGACAGGCTGGGATGGTCAAGGGTCTTGTTCGTCGAGAAATATATTTCGCAAATGGAGCTGCAGGCCGACGAGCTGGCGGCGCAAAAAGTCGGTCTGGAGCTCGAACTGGCGAGCGATAACCGGGATTTGTTGCAGAACTTCACCTATACTCGGAGGTTGGTTGAGCTGCAGAGCGATCTGGATCAATCGCGTATGGCCCAGGATCGAGGGCGGCGCAAGGCTGCGGCTGACGTTATTCAGGACGAGGCCGAATTAAGAGCCAGAGAGTCACAGCATCTACGGGAAACCGGCAAGCTGAAGAAAATCAAGCGACAGATCGAGAAGACCCGAATTCTTGCCCCCATGGATGGGATGGTGGTCTACGCCACCTCAACCTGGGCGAACTGGAGGGGGAACGTCGAACCGCTTGACGAAGGGCAAGAGGTTCGAGAACGCCAGGAGTTGATCTATCTGCCAGCGGCCGGAGCGATGATCGCCGAGGTCAAAGTGCATGAATCGAGCCTGACCAAGGTCAAGGTCGGACTGCCGGTGCGGGTGTCGGTCGATGCCCTGCCCGGACGCAGTTTCAGGGGGCGGGTCAATTTCATCGCGCCGCTTCCCGATGCGGCCAGCTTGTGGCTCAACCCCGATCTGAAGCTCTACAACACCGAAGTCTATCTCGATGGCGAGTCTGGTGAGCTGCGCACCGGGATGAGCTGTCGCGCCGAGATCCTGCTCACCCAGCTTGAGGAGGCGGTCTACGTTCCGGTCCAGGCGGTCACCAAGGTCGCAGGTCAAGCCAGGGTATATGTAGTCGAAGGGGACAGGGTCGAGACGCGGGCGGTGAAAATCGGTCTGGACAATAACCGCTTTATTACGATTCAGAATGGACTGCAGGCTGGGGAAGAGGTATTGCTGGCCCCGCCCTTTGCCGTGGAGGGAGCATTGGGAACGGCCCACTCGGATTCTGTTGCGAGCGGGAGCGACCGGCCGTCAGAGCCGGGAGCCGGGAGCAGGCCATACTCTGGCGGCGGCGGGGTGGACAAGTGACGAAGCTGAGAACGAGAGGTCTCGGGAGCTGACGGCCATGGTCGAAATCATCCGTCTGGAAAAGATCTGGAAAACCTACCAGCGAGGGCGCCGCCAGGTGAATGCCCTGGGAGGAGTTTCTCTACCCATAGCGGCTGGAAGTTTCTGGGCTGTCATGGGACCGAGCGGTTCCGGGAAAAGTACTCTGCTCAACCTGCTGGGGTGTCTTGATCGGGCGACCTCGGGTTGCTATCTCCTCAACGGGGTTGATGTACTCCGCTTCAGTGACGAAGAGTTGAGCGACTTGCGCCTGCGTCATTTCGGATTTATTTTCCAGAGTTTCAATCTCATTCCTCAATTAACCGTCCGCGAAAATATCGACCTGCCGCTCTATTACTCCGGCGGAGACGCCGCGACGACCAGTGCCCGGGTCGCCAGCCTGGCCGAAGCGGTCGGGCTGGCGCAACAACTGGAGCAGCGCCCGGCTGAATTGTCCGGTGGCCAGCAGCAACGGGCGGCCATTGCCAGGGCCCTGGCTAATCAGCCCGAGATTCTGCTGGCCGACGAGCCGACCGGGAATCTGGACAGCGCCACCAGCCGCCAGATCATGGAACTGCTCCAGCGGCTCAATCAGCGGGGCAAGACCATTGTCCTGGTCACCCATGATCCGCAGATTGCCGCATATGCTCATCGGCGACTCTTCATTCGCGATGGGCAGATTGAGCGGATTGAAGGGGAAACATGATGCGCAGACCAAAAATCGCCCGCAGTATCCACTCGGGGATCAGGAATCTGGTCCTGCATCGATTACGTTCCTTGTTGACCATGCTGGGGATGATATTCGGGGTCGGCAGCGTGGTGGCCATGGTCTCGGTCGGCGAGGGCGCCGGACGCCAAGCGCTGGAGCAGATCCAGATGTTGGGCAGCAACAATATCATCGTCAATTCGTTGCAGCCGATCGAGGAGGAGGCCGCTGGCCGAAGCCGGTCCCACATGAGCCTCTACGGGCTGACCTATGCGGACCACCGCCGGATAACGGATACATTCGCCGCCATCAAACGGGTGGTGCCGGTCAAACTGCTACGCAAGGAGGCACGCTTCGGGGAACAGACCCTGGAGGCCCGGGTGGTCGGCACGACTGCAGAATGGTTCGAACTGGTGCCCAGGCCCTTGCTGGGCGGCCGGGTCTTAAACGAACGCGATCAACAGCGCGGCGCCAGTGTCGTGGTTCTGAGCGAGACGCTGGCCCGCAGGCTGCTGGCGTTAGAGAACCCCCTCGGGCAGATGGTGAAGATCGGCGGATCCTATTTCGAGGTGATCGGGATCATCCGGAGTGAAGCTGTGCAGCTAGGTGTTATGCAAACCCCTGATCGGCAGCTTGATGCCTATATCCCGCTGAACGTTGTGCGCGAACGCTACGGAGATATCATGGTGCGCCGGTCGGCAGGTTCGCGCGTTCGCGAACGGGTGGAATTGCATCAGCTTATCATTCAGGTCGACGTCATCGAGCAGGTGGAGTCAACGGCATCCGGCCTGAAAGAGATGTTGCGGCGATTCCATCAGGCGGCCGATTATCGAATCCAGGTGCCGCTGACGCTACTGCGTCAGGCCGAGGCGACCCGCCGGACCTTCAATGTTGTTCTGGGGGCTATTGCCGGCATCAGCCTGCTGGTCGGCGGAATCGGAATAATGAACATCATGCTCGCCAATGTCACCGAGCGGACCCGCGAAATTGGCATCCGCCGGGCCATCGGCGCAAAACGGAGTCAGATCATGGGACAGTTTCTGGTCGAGACCATGGTTCTGTCCACTACCGGGGGGCTGCTCGGCATCCTCGTCGGCTTAGCGATTCCCTGGTTGATTACGCGCCTCACCGGATTGCAGACGGTGGTGACGCCGCAGAGTCTGGTGGTCTCTCTGGGGATCAGCATGGCGGTCGGCCTGGTGTTCGGGCTCTATCCGGCCCATCGAGCCGCCCGTCTCGATCCGATCGAAGCCCTACGCCGCGAATAGGCCTAACCCTAGACAAGCGCACCGACTAAAAATCCGCTCTCAACGAGGTAGCGGATCTCTCTTTCTTCTCCTGAGCGGGAGCCCACTAAGGAGTCTGAACTCCCCAGCGGACCCCGATCGGCTCAGTCATCCTCTCTGTCACCGAAGAAGCGCTTTTTTTCACCGAAGAAGCGCTTTCTCTCACCGAAGAAGTCGTCGTCATCTCTTTCACGGAAGAAGAAGTCGTCGTCATCAAAGAATGGGCGCCTTACGAAGGGGCGTCTGAAGAAGGGGCGCCTTTCGAAAAAGAAGCTGTCGTCAGACTCAATGAGCATGGCCTCATTCTCTGGATCGAAAAAGCCCGGACCC